>CAVEIF010000055.1:0-9687 GCA_963615835.1 Coprococcus eutactus
CCGCTGCATACGATAACGGTAAGTTTTCCGCTGAAGAGGTGCATATGAGGCTGCTGGAACGACTCCAGACAGGTGGGATCGCCATTGGCAATGGCTTTGAACGAACCGGCGCCGCTCACCTTGACGCTTACCTCGCGGCTGTCCACAGGAACAGGGTTGCCGTTCTTATCCACGACGCTTACCGTGATGTAACACAAGTCTTTACCGTCGGCTTCAAGCACACTTCGGTCAGGCTCTGCGACCAGCGCGTAAGATTTTCCTGCGGTACGCACCGTCTTCTGCTCCGCCACTTCTCCATTTTCATCATAGGCCACGACCTTTATCTCACCACTTTGATAAACCACATCGTCCCACATAAGGCGGTAACGCGGCATGGCGGCCTTCCCCGTACATGGCGTCTCTCCATTTGAAGCGGCGAAAGTCCTTACCCCCTGCGACACTCCGTTAACAAAAAGCTCCGCCGACGGATAAGACGTGTACACATAGACAGGAGTCAACTCCCCTTCCCTTCCGGGCCAAGTCCAATGCGGAAGCACATGAAGAGTCGGCGAAGCGGTATTCCACTGACTGCGATAAAGATAGAACCTGTCTTTAGGAAGAGATGCCAGGTCTATGGCGCCGAACACCGAAGCGTGATTTGGCCAGGCGTCCGTATCATAAGGCGAAGGCTCGCCCAAATAATCGATTCCGGTCCAGATGAATTGGCCTATGCACCAAGGATAATCCTCGTCTGCGGCGAAATCATCGTCAGGAATGTTTGACCATTCGCAATACTCCGTATCATACGACGAGCTCTGATGATCCGCATTCAGACGGTCCGGCCCCACCACAACAGGGAAATGATATACCCCGCGCGAGCTGACGGTCGAGGCCGTTTCACTGCCAAGTATCAATTTCTGCGGAAGCACGCTGTAGGCCTGAGGATAACGGGCTGGTTTATAATTGAATCCCGGAACGTCGAAGACAGCGGCGAAGCCCCTTTCCAGAACGGAGTCGAACTGGTCCATACCGCAAGTGACACTTCGGGTAGGGTCTTCCCTGTTGCAGAGTGAGCGAAGCCAGGAAGCGGTCTTCACTCCTTCGGCGGTAGACTGGGACGGCACCTCGTTACCCACGCTCCACATCACTACGGACGGGTTATTGCGGTAATGACGTACCATATTGACTATATCCTTCTCCGCCCATTTGACTCCATCGCCGCTGTCCACATCAAACCAGCGATGATAGCCGTTCTCACATTTGGCATCGTTCCACTCATCGAAACTTTCCACCATAAGCATCAGGCCAATCTCATCGCAGATGCGTACAAGTTCTTCAGCCGGGACATTGTGCGAGGTTCTTATGGCATTACATCCCATATCCTTAAGGAGGGAAAGCTGATGGCGCAAAGCGGACTCGTTAACGGCCGCACCCAGAGGGCCAAGGTCATGGTGCAGGCAGGCGCCTTTGAATTGGACCTTCTCGCCGTTAAGGTAAAATCCTTTACCCTCGCGAAGAGACACGTCTCTTATTCCGAATCGCGTGCTCACCTGATCTTCAAGGCAATCGCCGTCCTCGACAAGAGTCTTATAGTGACGGTAAAATCCGTCTGCCCAGTCCGTATAAATCTTTGCTCCCGAGAGAACCTCTGTTCTGGCAGTATAGAGTGATGGAGAGTCCACATCCCAAAGGGAAGGGTGCTCCACGGTGAGAATCTGCGTAATCCGAGAGCCGAATACCTTCTGAGTAACGGTGTTCTCAGCCACCTTCCCTCCGTCGGGGCCGAATATGCAGGTGCGCAGCGTAAGCGGCTGTCCGTCAGGGACTCCATCTATCTGCGTGCAAACCTTTACCGTAGCGTAATCTTTCCCTACATAAGGAGTGGTGATATATGTTCCCCATACCGGAACACTGATTTTCGGGAGAGTAAGGTATCGCACCTTGCGGTAAAGTCCGGCCCCGGGATACCAGCGTGAAGAACGAGGTCTGTTCTCGAGGGTTACCGCCAGAGAATTTTCTCCGCCCTTAAGAGCGGATGTAACATCGCACCAGAACGAATTGTATCCGTTAGGCCAGAAGCAGACCTGCTGTCCGTTTACATAGACAGTGGCTTCACTCATGGCGCCATCAAAATACAGAATGTGCCTGCGTCCGTCGAGCGTGGCCGCATCCACCGTAAGAGTACGCCTGTAAGCACCCTTTCCTACATAAGGAAGTCCTCCGGTGCGACCGGTTTTCACAGTAGCCACGGTCTCGCCGTTCTGTGTAACAGCCACTTTCTGAAGGTCATTGTCCCTGTCAAAAGGGCCGTAGATGGCCCAGTCGTGAGGAATGCTCACTTTCTGCCAACCGCTGACAGCATCCGTATCGTGGTCCTTTCGGAATTCCCACTCTTCGAGCAAAACCTCGCTTCTTTTCACCTCCTGCCCAAGGCAGGTGAGACTGGCGAGAAGCAGCATCAGAGCCAACACTGTTCTGTTCATATGAATCATTGATTTTCAAAAAAAGCAATACCTGCAAAACCTAAATATAACACCCAAATTCTGCAAGTATTGCAAACAAAACTACTTACGACTAATTACTGAAGGCATCGAGGGCCACTGTCGGCTTGCCGTCGGAGAAAGCTCCGAGAGCATAACCGTCATTATATCCGAGCGGAGCTTCCGGCTCCCAATAGAACACTCCCTTGCAGCAGGACAGGGCCTGCGTCTTTTCGAGCAGATATGAAAGCATCTCCTTGGCCACCTCCGGCTTGGCGACAGGCATACCCGTCTCACAGATGATGACTTCCTTACCGTAAGAGGCATTGACCTTGCTTATGTTGGCAAGGCAGGCGTCTGTCGTTGACTTCCAATCAGTGCTGTAATCACCTTTCTCGTCATCCCACCAGCAAGGGTAAAGAGACATTCCGATCATGTCATACTTGGCCCCGTTGGAATTGAGAACAGGGAAGATCCTGTTATAGAGGTCTATATTGTTGCCGCTGTCAAGGTGAACTATGACCTTGGCATCAGGGAAGACAGCTTTGGTGGCATCGTAGCAGGCAGTGGTGAGTTCAGCGTAGTTCTTGCCGCCGTTCTGCTTATAGTCGCCAAGAGGCTTGAGCATTCCGCTGCGGGTCTCGTTGCCGGCCTGCACCCATTCCACTTCCACGCCGTTGTTCTTAAGAAGAGTGAGAACCTGCGTAGTGTGCTCCCCTACGGCCTTTTTAAGAGCTTCAATATCGTACGAAGCCCACTCGGCAGGGACGCTCTGGTTCGAAGGATCAGCCCAAGTGTCGGAGAAATGGAAATCTATCATGATTCTCATTCCCAATTTCTGGGCACGTATGGCCTTGACAAGCACGTCGGAGGCGTTGTTCCATCCGTTTTCCGGATTGACCCATACGCGGTATCTGACCGAGTTCATGCCAAGCTGCTTCATAAGAGCCGTGCATTCGGTCTGCTCACCGGAGGCATTGTAGAACTTCATTCCCTGATGCTCCATCTCTGTAATCCAGCTGATGTCTGCACCCTTGGCAAAGGCGGTGCGGTCTATTACCACCGGCTCTTCCTTCTCTACTGGAGTATGAGGAAGCGAGGAAGACGTGCAGGAATTGCAGGACGCACACAAGAGTGCGCCCATGCATATCCCGGAAGAAAGTATAGATTTAAGTTTCAACATATTACTCGAATTTGCAAGTCATATTCTGAGGATCGTTAAGATCTATGGTGATCTTATATGTACCGGCTTCTACCGAAGGCATGAAGTCTTTAGCTTCAGTATCGAGCACTCCATCGCCATCCTGGTCGGAGAAGCACCAGTTCCAATCGGAATTGACTACGAAATGTATTCCGTAAGTTCCCCAAGACGAAACCGTTACATCTGCGGAGTAGGTCTTGGTCTCAGGATCGAAGGTCATCTGGTTGTCGGTAAGGCTCCAGTTGTTGAAATCTCCTACGATGCTGATGGTCTCTATCGTCTCGTATGCCCAGCTGCGCTCAGCCATATTGACGGTCACCTTGGCATAAGCCGCATCCCCTGAAGGGAACCAGATATTCCAGCGCGATGAGCCGCAGAACAGTCTGTAAAGACCCGTGTCTGACACAGGTGCCGAGCCATATACCTTAGTGGTGGAAGCATCGGAGGTGTCTCCGAACGCGAAATTATACCATCCGGTGAAGTAGAAATAGCCCTGATAAAGATTATCTGCAAGAAGAAGCTTTCCGGTCACTTCCGTAGGATTCTTGTCGCCATCTACAGTGTAGATATAAAGAAGATCTCCCGTGGCGGCTGCCCAGTCTGAATCTTCCGGCCACTCGTCTTCGTCACCGCCGTCATCTCCGCCGCCTTCTCCTTCGGTGAGAGTCCAAGAGTAATCAGTTACGTTGAATACAAGAGTGTAAGTACCTGCCTTTTCTACAGTTACAGTATTGCCCGCAGCATCTGACCCCTCGACGAATTCAAATGTTCCTGCAGCAGAAGGTACCAGAGAGAAAGGATAAGAGGTGCCCGTAATGCCGGCATCAGTTCCCGTGGTGGTGTCGAACCTCTGACCTTCGCCGCTGATGGTAACCACTGTTGCGTCGGTCGAAGTGGTGATGGTTCCGCTATATCCGCCTGCGCTCTTGAGGTACTTGAGTTCCACTGCGGTTCCGTCCACTGTAGCGTTTACGCTCGGAGCGTATACCTGCCACCAGAGGTTGTTCTGAGTGTCAGCGAAGACGTATTGGCATCCTGAAGGCTCGGCGAACCAGCAGTTGTTGCTTGAATTGGCCACAAGAGAATATGTGGTCCAATCCGAGTTACAGCCCCACTGCACGCCGTCGGCAGCGATGAAGAAGCAATTATACCACCCTGACGGGGTGACGGCAAATCCTTCGAAAAGTGAAGGGATGTCCGTCTTGCAATGAAGCGTAGCGAGAACTGTTTCGACGTTGTTCTTGTCGACAATCTTCATGATTCCGGTCTCTACCGCATAAGGAGTAACCTTGATAGTCAAGGTATTACTGCTTGTGTAAGTCTTTCCCAGCGTTACGCAGAGACGGACATAAATATCATATTTCTTGACTTCCGTCAGGCCAAGCTTTACAAGAATCTTGCTGAGCTCGTCTCCGGTGAGCTGGAGCGTATTCCGGTCCGTATCCACAGATACCTCGGTGCAAGGAAGAAAATCTTCCGTGTACGAGAATTGGACTGTCTGCTCCACCAGGTCCGAAGGAAGAGCTACCGTAGGATCGCTCGCTTCAGCCTTTTCCACCTGATCCCAATAAAGCGTGAGGACCAAAGCGGACGCTTTGTCTGCAGTAAGGACTATGTCCGTGTCGCTCGCGTTTATCTGCGAAGGAGCTTCAGGGTTTTTCACTATAAGCTTTTCTCCGTCCTTTTCACAGGCACAGAGTATTGTCGCTATGGCTAACGTACTATATATAAATCGTTTCATATAATTATTATGCACTAAAATCCGTATTTGGTATTAACAGCCTTGAGAGCAGGATTGGCAGAAAGCTCAGCCTCAGGGATAGGTAGATATTGGTATTTGGCATCCACATCCTTTCCGTCCTTTACGCCGCCTTTCCAGTTCCATGTATAACCTGAAGTGAATTTTCCGAAGCGGATAAGATCGCTGCGGCGAGTGCATTCGGTGTAAAGTTCACGGGCGCGTTCATCGAGTATGAAATCGAGCGTGAAATCAGCATCGCTCACCTGACCAAGGCCCTCTCCGAATGCGCGGCTGCGCAATTTATTGACATAGCCCAGAGCATCGGCACGGGAAGCACCTTCACCACCACGAAGCACTGATTCAGATAGCATAAGATAGACATCTGCCAATCTGAACATAGGGAAATCGGTCTCCGCACCGTTCACACGGGTATCGGAAGCTGTGGCTCCGTCGTCTGTGACATTGGTCCATTTATTTATAAGCCAACCTGTCGTGGTCTCGTCGTGACCGGAGATGGTCTTTTCCCTATCCTGGTATACGTATTTGGTGTCACCCTCAACCTTATACCAGCCTTCGTCAGGAGTCTCGCTGTAGGCGGCTCTGTTACGGCTGCCGAAAAGCGCACGGCCGTCACCCGCCTCGAATTTGTCCACCAGCTCAGGACGGGTTCTAAGGCAGTTCCAATAGGTGGCCACGCCGAAGTCCTCGGTCATACCCGCGTCGTTATCGAATCGCGTGGCGCATACAAGGTAAGTACCTGCTCCCCAGGCCACAGTGTTTGTAGCATTGCAGGCGAGAGCAAAGATTATCTCGTTAGAGCGACGGTCGTTGTCGGCATTGAAAAGTTTCTTGTAATCGGGCTCGAGACTATATCCGAGTGCGATGATCTTCTGACAGGTCTCAATGCATTCGCTATAGTGCTTTTCGCCTGTGTAGACTTCGGCATTAAGATACAGTCTGGCGAGAATGGCGAGGGCTGTTCCCGTCGTGGCGTGTCCGTATTTGCTTACAGGCAGAGCTCCGTCCTCGGAGAGTTCGGTAAGTTCACCCACCAGGTATTCAAAGAGCTGGGAGCGATCGTATGTTGTAGGGATATATGATCCTACAGGGTCATTCTCCGTAACGAAGTTCAGCGCCGGGAAGAGGTCGATGGCGTGATAGTATGCGAGGGCACGCAGGCAGCGCGCTTCATTGCGCCAGGAGACTATCTTGGCCTGATCCTCTGAGGAGAATTTGGAGATGGCATCGGACGAAGAGTTGCGGATGAATTCATTGGCCAGAGCCACTATATTATATATATGGTAGTATATGGCTGAGACCCACGCATCACCTGCCGTCCATGACAGATTGTTGAGGTCCGTGGTGCTTTCTCCGGCAGCCCATACGTTGTCCAGATTGTCCGTGGTAGCCTCCTGGAACATAGTGAGGGCACGGGTGTAGTTCTGGAACCTGTCATCTGAAGATATGGATGAAAGGTTCACTATCATGGATGTATATATGCCGGACAGAACGCTTTCATAATTGGCAGGGTCCGCATAGATGTCTTTGGAAGTGGTATCAGTCTGCGGATATTGTTCCAGAGAGCATCCGGCCAGAGTGAGCGCTGCTATAAATATTGAAATTATCTTTTTCATAATTGTTCTCCTTTAGAATTCAAGACCAAGACTGAGCGAGAAGATTCGTGGACGCGGATAGAACGAGCTGTCGAATCCGTTAGGAACTTCAGGGTCCACTCCGGAATAATTGGTCAGAGTGAAGACGTTCTGCAGAAGAGCGGAAACTCTCAGACCGCATACCTTGTTGATCTTTCCGAAGTTATAGCTTACCGAGAGGTTGTCCATCTTCAGGAAGGACGCGTTCTCGACATAGTAGTCAGACCAGAATTGGCGTGCCTGGAATCCTGTCTGCAGATAGCTTGAATGAAGGTTGTTAAGCTGTGGAGCACTGTATTTCATAGTCTCCAGAGCACCTGTGTTCACAGCCATGGCGTTATATACATAATTGCCAATGCTTGCGCGGAATGCGGCCGAAACCGTGAGAGCCTTCCAGGTAAGAGAAGTGTTGAATCCCATAAGAAGGTCTGCCGCAGGTGAATGATAGCAATATCTGTCGTCTATGGTGATGACCCCGTCATTATTAAGGTCGGCATAGGCGCCTTCGATAGGACTTCCGTTCTCGTCATAAAGCTGTTTGTAGACGAAGAACGAATATGGAGCCTGGCCTTCCGTCATTACCTGCACGTATTTGCCGTCGATGGTAGGTCCGACCAGAGTCTGTGTGACATTTCCGTTGTCTACGAGCGTGAGGTTGGTTATCTTCACGTTCTGCCAGGTGAGATTGGCCCCGAGTGTCCATGTCAAGTCTCTGGTCTGCACAGGAATAAGGTTAAGAGATGCCTCTATGCCGCTGCTTTCCATATTGCCGACGTTGGTGGTGATGGTCTTGGCGAAGTTGGTGCCGGCAGCCGTAGGGACTGTGGCGAGAAGGTCCTTGGTCTGACGGGTGTAGTAGTCCAGACTTCCGGAGATTCTGTCTTCGAGGAAGCCGAAGTCGAATCCGTAGTTCCACGACGTGGTGGTCTCCCACTTGAGGTCAGACACGTAGGCTGACGGAAGCCAAGTATTTATGAATTTGCCGTCAGAGCCTATATACTGATTGTTCGTGGTGCCCGAGTAATATACAGGCAGATAGTTGTAGTCACCTATTCCGTCCTGCTGACCGGTGACACCGTAGCTTGCGCGCAGTTTCAGATTGCTGAGAACCTGCGAGTCACGAAGGAACTCCTCTTCTGTGAGGTTCCATGCAAGCGCCACTGAAGGGAATGTACCCCAGCGGGTGGAAGGAGAGAAACGCGACGTTCCGTCACGGCGCACGGTGGCTGTGAGCAGGTAGCGCGAATCGTATGAAAGGTTTACCCTACCGTAGTAAGACATAAGCGAGTGCCTGTAGTCTGTAGCTTTGTACGCACCGTTAAGGCTTTCTCCTGCAGCGTTATAGATATCCCCGGCGGAGCTTGTGGACTTCCAGTACTGCGTATCGTAACCGGCAGTGGCATCGAGTCTTATCTTGTCGAAAGAGGTGCTGTAATTAAGGTATGCCGTAAAGAGGCTGTTATATTTGCGTGCAGGACCGTAAGGTGCGTAATAACCTTTCTGGTCATAGTTGGATGCCGCAGTCTCAGGGATGGATGTATAACCGCTTCCCTGGGCGTAATCGTAGCCGTAGGCCATATGAAGCTTGAGATCCGGCAGGAAATGCATACGGTAGTCGAGTTCACCGTTGGCTATGACGCGATAGACTTCGCTCTGTGCATCTGTCTGATTGATAAGTCCAAGCGGGTTCTTGACGGCCTCAGGATTAGGCTTTCCGCCGGTTGAAATCTCGGTGTAGCCGCCGAACTCGTCGCTTCCCGAATAAACCGGGAGCGTAGGGTTGAAGGTGGCCGCGTTCCAGATGGCGGTGGTAGGAGCGAAATGGTTCTTGTTGTATGCGCCCTTTACATTGAAGCCAAGCTTGAGGTAATCTTCAAAGAATGAAGGATTTATGGAAAGATTGGCCGTGGTGCGCTGAGCGTTGTCGCTCTTGAGGATACCGTCCTGGTTATAGTAGCCAAGCGAAGCGCGTATAGGCACGTTCCCGGCGATGCGTCCGTTAAGGCTGACCAGATTGTCCGTTCCGAATGCCGGAGTGTAAATCTGGCTGTTCCAGTCCGTACGCGTAGTTCCAAGAAGTGAGGTGTAGCCCTCCCCTTGCGCATTCACGACATTGATGAACTCGTCCGTCGAGAGCATATCTGCCAATCTGGTCTTCCACTGCACTGACTGTGTGGAGTTCACGCTGACAGAGAGTTTGCTGTTCTGACCTTTCTTGGTGGTGATGATGATGACGCCGTTCGACGCACGTGAACCATATATGGCTGTAGATGAAGCATCTTTAAGGACAGTCATGCTTTCTATGTCGGCCGGGTTGATAAGCGAGAGGAAATTACCGTCGTTACCGCTGATGCCTCCTATCTCAAGAGGAATGCCGTCGAGCACGATAAGAGGGTCGTTGGAAGCGTTCAGAGAAGCGCCGCCCCTGATACGGATGGTGCTTCCGGCTGTAGGAGAACCGCTTGACGACATAATCTGCACGCCTGCGACCTTACCGTTGATAAGCTGCTCAGGAGAAGAGACCAGTCCGTTGTTGAAGTCTTTGCTCGAAACGGAAGACACGGACCCTGTGAGGTCTTTCTTCTTGGTGGTACCGTAACCGATCACCACTGCGTCGCCGAGCACTTCCGTATC
>CAVEIF010000056.1:0-9535 GCA_963615835.1 Coprococcus eutactus
CGAGTGCAGCAGTGATCGTGATTATCTGTTCTACTGGTTTTTGAACGGCTGGAGGCACGACAAGGACGGACTGCCGAAAGAACTGGAAGGAACGCCCATCACAAAGACGCTCAGCAGGGCTTGTGAAATCGCCGCATTCACTCCGGAGAAGAAAACACTTTACAACAAAAGTCTTATGAATGAACGAGATATACTGGCTCAGAAAGATTTCGCGGTGAAAGAAGCGCTCCTAAAAGGTGAGACGAAAGGTCGTGCAGAAGGCAAGCGTGAGACGGCGAAAAATATGCTAGTAAAGGGATTTGATAAAAATACCATCTGCGAGATCACGGGGCTGTCTCATGAAGAAATTCAAAGCTTGTGAAATCGCGGCGTTTACTCCGGAGAAGAAAACACTTTACAACAAAAGTCTTATGAATGAACGAGATATATTGGCCCAGAAGGATTTCGCGGTGAAAGAAGCGCTCGCGAAAGTTCGTACCGAATGACGTTCTGAAAGATTGGCAAAGGGGAAGCAAAAGGGCGCTACAATACAAAAAAGAGGGGACAACCAAAAAAATGGTCATCCCCCTTTCAATATAACGAGTACTCAATAGAAACTACTTCTTTGAGAACATCTCCTTAGCCTGAGCCTCCTCAACCAACTGCTCTGTGAAGACATAAGCACCGGTCTTAGGAGATCTTTCCATACGGATGCACTTGACCATGCTCTTAGCACCGGCCTTAGCTGCGAATGTTGCGACGGCTTTCTTTGCCATATTATATCCTCCTCAGATTATTTGATTTCACGATGAACAGTCACTCTCTTGAGGAAAGGATTATATTTCTTCCTCTCAAGACGGTCTGTAGTATTCTTCTTGTTCTTGGTAGTCACGTAACGAGAGATTCCCGGAACACCGGTAGCTTTCTGTTCTGTGCATTCGAGGATGACCTGCACCCTGTTGCCTTTTGCTTTCTTTCCCATAACTTCAAAAATTAAACAAGGTTAACATATCCTTTCTTCTGAGCCTCACGAACTGTAGCCTCAAGGCCATTCTTTTCGATGATTCTCATACCCTTGCAAGACACCTTGAGGGTTATAAATCTCTGCTCCTCCTCGCTCCAGAAACGTTTGTTCTTAAGATTGACGGAGAAGTCGCGCTTGGTGCGCAATTTGGAATGGGCAACATTGTTACCTTTCATTCTCTTCCTTCCGGTTATTTGACAAACCTTTGCCATAATTATTATTTTTTATTTATTATTAATCTTTTACCAGCTTCAAAAATCTGTTCCACCTTATATTACGGGGAAAAGATTCATCCGCATCTGTCGAGAGCCATATAATGGCCGGCTTACCCACTATGTGGTCTTCCGGAACAAAGCCCCAATACCTTGAATCCAAGGAATTGTGCCTGTTGTCTCCCATCATGAAATAGTAATCCTGTTTAAAGGTGTACTCTCCGACTTCAAGAGCTTCTCTTACGGAAGCACCCTCATAAACCTCGATAATCCTCTCATAAAGAGGAAGATTCTGTGAGGTAAGCCGTACGGTAACGCCTTTTTTGGGAATCCAAAGCGGCCCGAACTCGTCCCTGCTCCAACTATAAGACGCACTGAAAGGGAAAATCTCCCTGTAGTCGCGCTGTGTTTCCTCCAAGGCGGACGATATCTGCAATCCCGGATAAAGAGGTTCTTTCACTCCATTTACCCACACAAGGCCTTTCTTCACCTGAAGAGTGTCGCCTGCTACAGCCACACATCTTTTCACATAATGATCCACCTTGTCAGCAGGACGCACGATAACCGGTCCTAACCTCGAGATGACCGTCTTCTTATCATAAAATCTGCAGAGTGCATAATAGTCTTCTGCAGGTGCTTTTCTGAGAACGGTATCTCCATTCGGAAAACCAAACACGACCACATCTCCCCTTTGCACGTTCCGTCTTCCTTTAAGTCTGCGATAATCGCACTTCACCGACTTGGAATAAGATTCCCGTCCGAAAGCCACATTATGCGTAAAAGGAAGCGTCAGCGGAGTTTGAGGCAACCTGGGTCCGTATGTCAATTTGCTTACGAAGAGATGGTCTCCTGTGTAGAGAGTTCTCTCCATTGAGGAAGAAGGAATCTTGAACGCTTGAAAAAAGAAAATATTGATGAAGGTAACTACAATCACCGCAAATATTATGGCATCGAGCCAATCATTTACAGCAGAATGCTTCTCTCCCTCCTTATATCTTTTCTTCCAGAAATTCCAATGGACCTTGCGGGTGATGAATATGTCGAATATCACTCCGAGACCCGGAAGGAACCAGTAATTTCCAAGCCAAATCACCCAAGCAAGATAAAGCAGGGACCAGAAAATGAAGCCCGTCCACTTGTTATGGGTAAATTCCTTCAGGCTCACAGCTATTTTTTGTTAACTGATTTAACTATAGCCTCGAATGCTTTAGGATTATTCATGGCGAGGTCTGCAAGCACCTTACGGTTAAGTCCGATGCCATGCTTTGCAAGAGCTCCTATGAACTGAGAATATGTCATACCATACTGACGTACGGCTGCGTTGATTCTCTGAATCCAAAGTGCGCGGAAACTGCGCTTCTTGGCTCTACGATCACGGTAAGCATAGGTAAGTCCTTTTTCGTAAGTGTTCTTCGCTACCGTCCATACATTCCTTCTTGCGAGGAAATTACCGCGTGTTCTCTTAAGAATCTTCTTGCGGCGTGCCCTTGAGGCAACTGAATTGACTGATCTTGGCATAATTCAATACTTTTTTAGAGAACCAACATTTCTTTCACCCTCTTGATGTCCGCTGTCTCTATGATAGCGAAATGATCAAGATTTCTCTTCTGCTTTTTGGTCTTCTTGGTGAGGATGTGGCTGTGGTAAGCGTGCTTCCTCTTAATTTTGCCCGACCCGGTAAGCGTAAAGCGCTTTTTGGCACCGGGGTTCGTTTTAAGCTTTGCCATTGTGTAAAAATGTTTAATTAATAATTGTTTATAATATACCGTATCTCTACGGACTATTTCTTTTTAAGCGGAGCTATCATCATCGTCATCCTCTTTCCCTCCAGGACAGGCATATTCTCGGCGCGTCCAAACTCCTCAAGCTCCACAGCGAAACGCAAAAGCTGCTTTTCTCCCTGATCCGCAAACATTATCGAACGCCCGCGGAAAAAGATGGTAGCCTTAACCTTCGAGCCTTCCTGCAGAAAGCCTTGAGCATGCTTGAGCTTGAACTGAAAATCGTGCTCATCGGTATTAGGCCCGAAGCGTATCTCCTTGATCACCACCTTCGTCGAATTAGACTTCATCTCCTTCGCCTTCTTCTTCTGCTGGTAGATATACTTCTCGTAATCCATAATCCTGCAGACAGGAGGATCTGCCTTCGCGCTGATTTCCACAAGGTCCAATTCAAGGTCATCCGCAAGTCTGATCGCTTTCGAAATAGGATAAATCCCCTGTTCCGGAATGTTATCTCCTACCAAGCGAACCTGCGGCGCGGTTATCTTTCCGTTAATCCGAAGCTCAAACTCGTCTTTCTGCTGACGTGGATCAGGCCTGCGTCCCTGCTGTGGACGTGCTCCGGCCGGCTTTGGTCTGTAAGGTCCTGGCATTAAGCTAACTCTTCAGCTATCGCTGTCTTTATATATTCAACAAACTGTTCCGCACTCATAGAGCCCTGATCGACACCTTCCCGACGAATGGAGACGGTGCCTTCAGTGGCCTCTTTCTCGCCGACAATCGCAAGTATGGGAACTCTCAGTGCCGCTATATCCCTGATACGCTTTCCAAGAGTCTCGTTACGAGAATCGACGGAAGCGCGAATTTCGGAATTTTTCAACAAATTACAAACTTTTTCTGCATAATCAGCATATTTCTCACTGACAGGCAGAATCTTGACCTGATCCGGAGAAAGCCATACCGGCAGATGACCTGCCGTATGCTCGAGAACCACCGCGGTAAAACGCTCAATGGAGCCGAACGGTGCCCGGTGTATCATGACAGGACGCTGTTTCTGCCCGTCCGCATCCACGAAATCAAGCTGAAAACGTTCTGGAAGGTTATAGTCCACCTGAATGGTGCCAAGCTGCCACTTGCGTCCTATGGCGTCCTTGACCATAAAATCAAGCTTAGGTCCGTAGAATGCGGCTTCGCCATATTCCACCACGGTTTTCAAGCCTTTTTTCTGAGCGGCCACGATAATGGCGTTCTCCGCCTTCTCCCAGTTCTCGTCACTTCCTATATATTTGGTCTTGTTATCAGGGTCACGAAGCGAGATCTGAGCCATATACTCCGTCATATTCAATGTCTTGAATACGTAGAGAATAAGGTCTATCACCTTCTCGAACTCCTCTTGGAGCTGGTCGGGACGGCAGAAAAGATGTGCGTCGTCCTGAGTGAAGCCGCGGACACGGGTAAGTCCGTGAAGCTCGCCGCTCTGCTCGTAACGATAGACCGTTCCGAACTCCGCGAAGCGAAGCGGAAGATCCTTATATGAACGTGGCTCGCTGCGATAAATCTCGCAGTGATGAGGGCAGTTCATAGGCTTGAGCATATATTCCTCACCCTCCTGCGGGGTATGTATAGGCTGGAAAGAATCCTTACCATATTTAGCGTAATGCCCCGAAGTGACATACAGCTCCTTGGAACCGATATGAGGAGTAACTACAGGAAGATAACCAAGCTCCTGCTGCTTACGGCGGAG
Organism: Coprococcus eutactus; assembly: GCA_963615835.1. Lineage (GTDB taxonomy): Bacteria > Bacteroidota > Bacteroidia > Bacteroidales > UBA932 > Cryptobacteroides. The sequence continues at coordinate 4,681 of CAVEIF010000056.1, forward strand.
GAACTGCTCAAGAGTGTAGCGCATCTGAGCACCGCGAGGAAGCCATAAAGGAAGCCCAAGCCCCACGCGCGAAGAGAAGGTGAAGAGCTGCATCTCCTTGCCTATCTTACGGTGATCCCTCTTCTTCGCTTCTTCCAGAAGGGTGAGATACTCATCCAGCAGACTTTTCTTAGGGAAAGACACACCATAGATACGGGTCAGCTGCTCACGGTTCTGATCTCCCTTCCAATAAGCTCCGGCTATGGACGTGAGCTTTACGGCCTTTATGTCGTCCACATGCTTGAGATGAGGTCCGCGGCAAAGATCCGTAAAATTACCGTTCTTATAAAATGTTATGCTGCCGTCTTCCAGACTTTCGATAAGCTCGCATTTATACGGATCGCCTTTCTTCTTGAAATAATCCATAGCCTCGGACTTGGACACATCCACCTTTTCGAATGTCTCCTTAGTCTTGGCCAATTCTATCATCTTATCCTCTATCTTCTTAAGGTCAGCCTCACTGATCTGCTGCCCGCCGAAATCCACGTCATAATAGAAGCCTGTCTCCACGGCAGGTCCCACGCCGAATTTCACGCCCGGATATAATGCTTCCAGAGCCTCAGCCATAAGGTGAGCCGAAGAATGCCAGAAAATCTTCTTGGCCTCATCGTCCTCCCAAGGACGAAACGTTCCGTCTGTAAATGCAATAGTCGCCATATCGTATATTTATAAAGCCCACAAAGATAATTAAAAAATTCCTATCTTTGTGCAGTTATGGAAACAATAGATAAAAAAATCATCCGCAACGAGGCCGCCAAGGCCGGAGTTCTGTTCGGATTGGCATCAGGTCTATATGGCATCCTGTCGCTTTTACTTAAAAGTCAAGGTGTCATTTATATCCTGGATTTCGTCAAAATCGCAGGCCTCATACTTCTTATGAGATATTGCATGAAAAGACTGCACGACAGCTACGCGGGAGTCAATTCCAGTTCACTTCGAAGTTATGGAACCCATATCGCCCTGTTTTCAGCGATAATTACGGCAGCTTTCTATTATGTTTCCTATCAACATCTTTTCCCCGATGCGGTAACCGCCCTGTGGGATCAGATATACATCCAGCTGGGCTCCACCATGGATGAAAACACACGCCTCTCCCTTCAGTGGACGGAGAATAATTTTTCGACCATCGTCCTTATAAGCCAATTCATCTACTGTTTCCTATATGGATGGGTACTTTCATTGATATTGGCCCCGAGAGTTCTTCCGTCAGACCCTTTCACAGAAAATGACTGATATGGACATATCTGTAATCATACCTCTTCTGAACGAAAAAGACAGTTTGGAAGAATTGGCCGGGAGAATAGATAAATCCCTGAGCGAAAAAGAACTGAGTTACGAAGTAATCTTTGTGGACGACGGCTCCACGGACGGCTCGTGGGACGAAATCCTGAGACTCGCGAAAGAAAACAAGGCCATACACGGCATAAGGTTCAGACGTAATTATGGCAAATCGGCGGCGCTCTACAGCGGCTTTCGAAAAGCCGAGGGAGATGTGGTGGTGACCATGGACGCCGACCTACAGGATTTCCCTGAAGAAGTGCCGCAGATGTATGAAATGATCAGGCAGGATAACTGGGACATAGTGTCGGGATGGAAACAACACCGGCAGGACAACGCCATCACAAAGAACCTGCCTTCCAAACTCTATAATGCCACAGCGCGCAAGATAACGGGCATACGCCTGCACGACATGAACTGCGGACTGAAAGCCTATAAAAAGGAAGTGGTGAAAGACATAGAAGTCTATGGCGAGATGCACCGGTACATCCCTTATCTGGCGAAAAACGCCGGATATGCAAGAATTACGGAAAAGCCCACTCAGCACGCCAAGCGTAAATTCGGCAAAAGCAAATTCGGAATGAACCGCTTCGTAAACGGTTTTCTGGATCTTTTAAGTCTATGGTTTCTAAGCACATTCGGCAAAAAGCCAATGCACTTTTTCGGTTACAGCGGCATCTTCACCTTTCTCATAGGATTCGTCCTGACGATATGGGTGATAGCGGACAAACTCGTAGCCCAGGGCAAAGGATTGCCTTACAGACCGGTAACAGATCAGCCGCTGTTCTTTCTGGCGCTTCTGGCCATAGTGATAGGAGTGCTTTTCTTCCTCGCCGGATTCATAGGGGAATTGATAGCGCGCTCTTCTTCAGAGAGGAACCGCTACAACATCCGTTCAGAATTCTGATCCATTTCTCGAACCGCGGCTTTTGCCGTTCATCATTGAATTACGGCAGCGCAAACCTGTACCCTATACCCACCGTCAGATGGCAGGTGCGGAAGGCGATGGTACTCACGTTCACCGAGAGGCTTATGTGACTGACATTGAACCGCAGACCTGCATCGGCCACCACTCCGCCCACGCTGATGTCACTCACATTGGCCCATAAAGAAGACGTGTCCTCCCATAGAAGCGTCCGGAAACCATAACCGGCACCGGCGCGGAAATCCAGCCATTTCCAAGGGCGAAAAATGACACCTGCGCTCAGTCTTCTGACACTGACGCGCGAAAGTCCGCTCGTCCATATATAGCCGTCCGAAGTGGTGCCGTCCGAAAGGCAGTCATAGGAAGAATCCGGATTTTCAGAATTGGACACCGCCATGAGGTATCCGCCCCAATGCCGCCTGACATAGTCAACGGCCACACCCGCGGAATAATCAGGATAAGAGAACACTCCCGAAACGGTGAGTCCCGACAGTCTGGGGCGGCGCATCGTCAAGGCGATGGAATCCTGGATGGCTGACAGATCGGGAAGTTCGGGAGAGGGAATGCGCAACACCATCTCATAAGTCGTGGCGGACTCTATCTCCTCGGGGAACATATAGTCGCGTATGATACCGTAATCGTTATGTCTGACGGTAATCTTCCTTACCCCTGCCGGTACATACAGCCACACTTCGCCCACCTCCTGCTTCACGGCGACAATCCCCATGACACCGACATCGAAATCAAGGTCAGAAGCAGAAGTAACCACCTTGATCAGAGCCGTCTTCTTTCCGTTCTGATCCAACATGCTGTGGTAAGTCCTGGCGTCCATGTCCCATTCCAGACGACGGAACGACTGCACCGCGAACTCCCCTGCCGACACGGCCTGACCAGAGGCCACCGCGCCGCCGCTGAACAGCAGCGCGAACATCAAAACCGCCAATATCCTGAACTTTGCACCCATCTAAGAATCCGGTTAAAAATGATATGGCCCGATGACTCCGAAATCCTTGTCCGGAGACTCCTGCCAAGTGCGGACATGGATGACGGGAGCCTGATAGTCAGACAAATCGACCAGGACGAAAAGATATCCCACATCGGAATACGTGGTGGAGAAATACTCCTGCCTTATCTTGATGCCGAAAAGCTGCTCCCCTTTGCCGAGCTTGACGACTTCGCTGTCAGAGAACTGTATGTTGATGAATTCCTGACTTGCGAACACACGCGAGAGATTCTCCACATAAGTAGCCTTGTTCTGACGGGTGAAGCGCACATAGCGGTTCGAGCCGAACTCGGCATTGCTCACGGAAGCGTTTTTCAGAACACGTCCCGTGATAATCAGCGCATCTTCGTCGAAAATGGAACTTATATAGTCCAGCCTCTTGAGGGCATAGGCAGTCTTGTAGTTTTCAAGAAAATCCACCAATATCAGCCTCGCCTCCTCGGTCCAATTGGCATGAGAACAGATGTCGGAAGTGGCGGCTCGGCCGAGCGAAAAGGTAAGATTCGAAATGAGACCCGTAGAATCGAAGGTCAGCACCACGTTCTCCACGAACTGCCGCGAATTTCCTTCGAAAGAAAACACCATGGGTATGCTGCGGCAATAGACATCCTCACCGAGCGAATAGAAACTCAGCCTGTCGTACGAAAGCACGCGAGCCTTGCCATAGGAAATGAGCCTCAGGAAAATATCGTAACCCGTGTCTGTGAAAAGTTCACGCACGGAGGCATAATCGCGAGAACTTATGGCCCGGCAGACCCTGTCTATCGAAGATTCATACCGGGAGGTGAAAAGTACGGGAGTCATGGAGACAACTGAAACTGAGTCGGCGGGAGGAGCGTTGTATTTGTCTGAACTGAGCACGCTCATAATCTTATCCTTCACCGGAGCAAAATCTATCGCCGTCGTCGCAGTCTCTTTCTCCTGCCGCATCTCCTGCTGCTTCTGCTGCGGGACTTTTTCCATGGCGAACGCACGCTGTACATCCTTCACTTCGCGATAGACATGTTCAAGATGCGCCGGAGAAGACTCATAAAGGATACGCCAATCCTCGGCACGCTTCTTTTACAGCGAAATCCTTCTGGGCCAGTATATCTCGTTCATTCATAAGACTTTTATTACGATTTTAAAGGTGTTGAATTTCTTTACGAGAGAGCCCGGTAACAATTGAGATCTTTTCAATGGAATCTCCAAGAGATAAAAGTTTCTTCGCCGTCTCCCGCTTGCCTTCCGCCAACCCCTCAGAACGGCCTTCAGTGCGTCCTCTTGCCTCTCCTTCCGCAAGCCCTTCAGTTCGTCCTTTCGCGAGCGCTTCTTTCACCGCGAAATCTTTCTGAGCCAGTATATCTCGTTCATTCATAAGACTTTTGCTGCGATTTCAAAGGCACTGAATTTCTTCTCGTGACAACCCAGTGATCTCACAGATGGTATTTTTGTCAAATCCCTTTGCCAACATATTCTTCGCCGTCTCCCGCTTCCCTTTCATTTCTCCTTCTACACGCCCTCTTGCCTCACCTCTTGCTTCTCCTTCCGCAAGCCCTTCAGTTCGTCCTTTCGCGAGCGCTTCTTTCACCGCGAAATCTTTCTGAGCCAGTATATCTCGTTCATTCATA
>CAVEIF010000057.1:0-9371 GCA_963615835.1 Coprococcus eutactus
GGTCAATCCGTCGCTTGAAATTTACTTTAGGAGTTCCGGCCTCAGTCTTTTCGTCCTTTCGAGCGCCTGTTCATCCTGCCACGCCTGAATCAGCTTGGGGTTACCGCTTAAAAGTACGTCCGGGACTTTCCAACCGTTGAATTCAGCCGGCCTTGTATAGATGGGAGGGGAAAGAAGGTCATCTTGAAATGAGTCGGACAGCGCCGATGTCTCATCGGTAAGCGCCCCAGGGATTAAACGCACCAGCGCATCCACCAGAAGGGCGGCCGGAATCTCTCCGCCGCTGACCACATAATCTCCCACGGAAATCTCCCTTGTAATGAGATGCTCCCTGATCCTATGGTCTATTCCTTTATAATGTCCGCAAAGTATCATAATGTTCCCCTTCAGCGACAGAGCATTGCAGATGCCTTGGTTGAGACGCTCCCCGTCAGGAGACATATAGATGATCTCATCGTAGTCTCGCTCGGCTTTCAATTCCTCCATCATCCTGAACACCGGTTCCACCATCATGACCATGCCGGCATCGCCGCCGTAGGAATAGTCATCGACGTTCTGCCTCGGCCCCACCCCGTATTTACGAAGATTATGTACGTGTATTTCTGCCAGACCTTTTTTTACTGCGCGTCCCACTATGCTGGCGCTGAACGGACTGTCGAGCAGTTCCGGTACGACTGTTAGAATGTCAAATCTCATAATATATTCAAATGCCAATTCCTGCAAAAATACCAAAATTATTGCTATATTTGCCCGATTTCAAAAACCTATTAGTATTATGACAGATCTTGAAAATCCAACTCTTGAGGAATTGATTCTTGAATTGAAGAAAGTCGGTACTTTGGAAGACCGTATGGAACGGTTTAAGGAAGTGGAGGCTCTCAAATCTTCGTTCTATAAAGAACTTGGCAGAAGAAAGGCCGAAGCTGAAGCTGAAGGTAAGGATGTGGCCGGGACTTTTGCTCCGGTGGAGGAGAGTTTCAAGTCTGTATATCTGGACTATAAACGGGAGCGCGCCGAATTTATCAAAGCTCAGGAGACTGAAAGACAGGAGAATCTTGAGAAGAAGAAAGCTCTTATAGAGCAGCTTAAGGCATTGGTTGATAAGGAAGACGGTGATGTGCAGGCATCTTTCCCGGCATTGCGTGAGATTCAGGCCAAGTGGAAGGAGACAGGTCAGGTCCCGGCAAGCGAGTTCCGTAACATTAACGAGACCTATCAGCATCAGATGGAGAAATTCTATGACATGGTGCATATTAATCAGGAACTGCGTGATCTGGATTTCAAAAAGAATCTTGAGATCAAGGAGCAACTTTGCGCCCAGGCAGAGGAATTGGCAGGCAGTGATGATGTGGTAGGAGCATTTAATGCCCTTCAGTCCCTGCACGAGCAGTGGAAGGAGACCGGCCCTGTGGCAAAAGACCTCAGGGAGAGCATTTGGGACAGGTTCAAACTGGCTACGGGTGTGGTTAACAAACGTTATCAGGATCATTTCGAACAGATGAAGGCCGGTTTTGAGGAAAACCTGAAGGCCAAGGAGGCGCTTTGCGAAAAAGTGGAGGAGATAGCGGAGAAGGAAGGCATTTCTCAGGCGAGCGTCTGGAATAATTTGGCCAAGGAGATAGAAAACATACAGCAGGAATGGAGAAAGATAGGTTTTACCGCCAGAAAAGATAATCAGAAGATATATGACAGGTTCCGTGCGGCGTGCGATAAGTTTTATCTGAAGAAAAGAGAATTTTTCCTTACCGTCAAGGGTGGAATGGAGGAGAATATAGCCAGGAAGGAGGCTCTCATCGCCAAGGCGGAGGAACTGAAGGCGAGTGATAATTGGAAGAAGACCACGGATCAGTTCATCGCTCTCCAGAAAGAGTGGAAGGAAGTGGGCGCTGTCCCTCGTAAAAAGTCGGAGCAGCTTTGGAAAAGATTCCGCGCCGCTTGTGACGAGTTCTTCGCCGCCCGCGACGCATCCGGCTCTCAGAACGACTATCACGCTAATCTGAAGGCTAAAAAGGCAGTCATAGAGGAGATAGAAAATTATCAGAAGAAGGGGGACGCCACGGATCAGCAGGCCAAGGAAGATTTTGTACGCCGTTTCCGTGAGATAGGCTACGTCCCGTTCAAGGAGAAAGATGCTATAGCGCAGAGTTTTAAGGAGGCTCTTGACGAGAAATTCCCTCCGGTTCTGGGGAAGGGTGATCTTGTGAGAAAATATAATGCCCTTCAGCAGGATATAGTTACATACGAAAATAACATAGGTTTCTTCTCAAATTCACGTAATTCTGAACCTCTGGTTCTTCAGATGAAGGAACGCATATCGAAGGCAAAGGCGGAGTTGAAGAAAATTGAAGAGCAGATAAGAAGCCAGAAGTAATCAGAAAGATGGATAAGAATTCGGTAATCGGTTTTATTTTAATGGGTTTAGTCCTTGTGGGCTTTACCATTTTCCAATCTAAACAAGCAGAGGAACAGCTTCAGATCCGTCAGCAACAGGCGGCCGCGTATCAGGCGCAGCAGGATTCTTTAGCCGCGCTCGACATCGCTGAAGGCGTCAAGACGAACGCGACGCTTTCCGAAGCCGGGGTGAAAGACAGCGAAGTCAGGCAGCCGGTCCGCATATATAAGGATGCCTCCCTGGATGCACGCAAATCTTCTTCCGGAGAGGTGCTTACGCTTTCCAATGACGTAATTGAACTCGAAGTCAACACGAAGGGAGCGCAGCTTTGGTCGGCACGTCTTAAGAAATTCACCAATTATGGCGGAAGTGATCTTTACCTTTTCAAGGAAGGCGCTAATCATTATGGAGTCAGCGTATATGCGGATGAGTATATAAATACTTCCGATTTTGCCTTTGACGTGGCGTCACAGACAGATACGACTCTTGTCCTAAGGATGCCTTTTGAGAACGGAGGATATATAGAGCAGTCTTATGCCATTTCTTCGGGGTCATATATGGTTCAGAGCGAATTGGCATTTGTGGGTATGACCAATATTCCTCGTCAGGTCAATTCTGTGGATGTGGATTTCAAGACGCTTATCCCTCGTATGGAGAAGGGTTATAAGAATGAAAGCCAATATTCTAAGGTGAATTATTATTTCTCCGGGGATAAGAAGCCGGTGGAGATGGGGCGCGGACGCAGTGCCGACAAGAAGATAGCTTCCCGCCTGGAGTGGTTCGCTTTTCAGCAGCAGTTCTTCTCTATGATAGTGCGGGCTCCGGGCCAATTCTCATCAGGCAACATAAGCGTGAATTTCCTTGGCGAGGATAATCCGGATCATGATCTTATGTCTTGTTCTGCCAATATGCGTCTGGATATTGAGGGGGGAAGAGATACGCGTATTCCTTTGGAAATATATCTTGGCCCTAACCACTACAAGACACTCAAGTCTTATGATCACAGCTATGAGAAAGTGATTCCTCTCGGAGGATGGCTTGTGGGATGGTTCACCAAGTATTTCATCATCCCGATGTTCAACTTCCTGCATAAGTATATAGCGAACTTCGGTCTTATCATCTTGATAATGACGTTGATAATAAAGCTGGTAGTGCTTCCGTTCTCATATAAGTCCTTTGCTTCTTCCGCTAAGATGAGCGCGCTTCGCCCTTATATCGAGGATATCAACAAGAGATATCCGAAACAGGACGATGCCCTTAAAAAGCAGCAGGCTACGATGGAACTGTATAAACGGGCGGGAGTGAATGCCATGGGAGGCTGTCTTCCTATGCTTCTTACTTTCCCTATCCTGTGGGCGATGTTCCGATTCTTCCCTGCATCCATAGAACTTCGTCAGCAGCGTTTCTTGTGGGCGGAGGATTTGAGCGCATATGACTCCATAGTGGATTTCGGCGTGAGGGTTCCTCTTTTGGGTGACCACCTTTCTTTGTTCGCCCTTCTCATGGCGGTGGTCATGTGGGTTTACAGTAAGCTGACCATGTCGCAGCAGCCTGCGTCCAACGACCCGTCCGCGCAGTCCATGAAGTTTATGAGCGTGTGGATGATGCCTATAATGATGTTCTTTATCTGTAATAACCTTTCATCCGGTCTAAGCTACTATTACCTGGTGTCTCAGCTGATTTCCATGGTCGAGATATTCATAATCAGAAAATGGTGCGTGAAGCCTGAGTCTGTGATAGCCAGGGTGGAAGCCTCCAAAGGTAAACCGCTGCCTAAGAGCAAGTGGCAGCAGCGTCTGGAGGAAGCCCAGAAACTTCAGCAGCAGCAGATGAAACAGCAGCGCAGAAGATGAAAACTCAAAGCACATATTCATCAAGCAATTCGCTTTTCAGAGCGTCTGTCGAAGGGATTTTCGGCAGCAGGCTGTCCATACAGATCGCCGGGCTTTCGGAGAACAAGGCTTACGCCGTGTATAAGGATGTTGTAGGTGACCTTTCCACTCTTGAAAAGGTTTTTGACGGGAGAAATCCTGACAGCGAGGTGTCTGTCCTTAATGCATCGAAAGTGGACATAGAGACATCTGCGGAATTGAAGAGCGCACTTAATCTGTGCGAGAGCTATCTCATAAAGACTCAAGGACTTTTCAATGTGTCAAAGGGAGAGAACGAACATCTGGATTTCGGCGGTTTCATAAAGGCTTATGCTGTTCAGAGGATAAGCGCCATTTTGAAAAAGGCCAAGGTGAAGGATGCTTTTCTGAATTTTGGCGACAGTGTCGTGTGGGCTGCGGGTTGTCAAAAGTATTGCGACGGATGGCCATATACCCTTGAAAATGACGACACTGAAGATGAACTTCAGGAGTACGAATTGAGGAACGAGACTCTGGGTATTTCGCTTATCGACCGCAGGCTCTGCTGCGTGAGGTCTTCAGACCCGCTTGAAGCCAAGATTCTAAGTCTTGTCCTTCCTGTCTGTACGCCTTCTCAGCGCAAGGAGATGTCATACAGCTTCAAGTCTTTGGAAGACACTTATTTTGATTTATAACGATCCTCTGACACGTCGGCGTGCTCCGCGTATTCGGACGGCAGTATGCCGAAGCGCTCTTTAAAGCATTTTGTGAAGTAGGACTGGGTGGTGTAACCTACTTTGAACATGACTTCCTTGATGGTAAGTTTCCCTTGCACCAGATATGCCGCAGCTTTGTCCATACGGACATCGCGTATGAATTCCGACACGGTTTTGCCTGTCATCTGTTTGATTTTACGGTATATCTGTTTTTCGGACCAATGGCTCTGCTCGTGAAGCGTCGTCGCTGAAAATTCGCTGTCGTCTATGTGCTCGGAGATGATGGCTATCATTTCTTTAAGAAATGCATCGTCAGGAGATTCCACTTCTTCAGCTCCCAAAGAAAGCATTTTCTGTTTGCGGCTGCTTTCAAGGTAATGCTCGTGTTTTATGAGAAAGCGTATTATGGTCTCGTTCAGATAGTTGATGTCGAACGGCTTGGTGATGAACGCGTCGCAATATTCGTAGGTGGCCGCTCTCGTGTTGGCATCCCCCTTTCCGGTAAGAATGACAATAGGAAGAAAAGCCGTGTCCAGATTACCTCTGATGGTGCGGGACATGGTGATGCCGTCCATTCCCGGCATTACTATGTCACTTACTACGAGGTCGATTTTCTCATTTTTCAGAATATCCAGCGCTTCTTTTCCTTCTGCGGCCGTAATGAAACTGTAATCTCCTCCAAGAGAGGCTATTATGAAATCTCTGATGTCGGAATTGTCTTCCACGAGCAGGATCCTCGGCTTCCTTTCGTGCCTCCATACCTGCGACAGATTATACAGGGACGCTTCCTGCCCGACTGAATTTTTGATGGCGAAGGAGTCCGATTTCATGGTGGAAAGCCTTATGGTGAAGATGCTCCCTTTTCCGGGGCGGGAATTTACACTTATCTTCCCCTTATGCATCTCCACCACTTGTTTCACTATGTTCAGGCCAATTCCCGTTCCGGCCGGATTGACCCCTTTCGATGACGGTCCGCAGTAATACCGGTTGAAAATCTTCGGCAGTTCGTCTTCCGGTATTCCGCAGCCGCTGTCCTCCACTTTTATATCGACATACACCATATCGGAAGTCTGCTCGCTCACTTTGACGGACATAAGTATGTCCCCACCGCGGAGAGTGAATTTAAGGGCGTTGGACAGAAGATTCTGTAGTGCGGATTCCATCTGGACCTTGTCTATCAGAAAGAGATAGTCTATATCGTCCGCCACAAATCTGCAGTTGATGCCTTTGTCTGCAAATACTTGACTGTATCGCATCCATACGTCTCTGCTGAACGCGACTATGTCCACGGGTGTGGGGACGAAAAGCATGGATGAGCCGTCGGCGTTGAACTCCGCCATGCTGTGCAGAAGCTGGTTCATCTTCTCGGCATTTTTCTGCACGGTCTGCAGTTCACGTGTCTTTAATGAATCCGACTCGTGGGCGGCAAGTTGAGAAATGAAGCCGAGTATGATGCTGAGCGGGCTTTTGAAATCGTGCGCTATGTTCGAGAGAAATTCCGTCTTGCTGTCCGCCATGGATATGGCTCTCTGTCTCTCGATATGCTCCATCTTGAGACGATGCCTCGTAGAAAGAGCGTAATAGATTGACAGTAAGATTAATGTTGCCAGAATGAAGTATAGGAGTCTGGCCCACCAGCTCTGATACCACGCCTGAGCTATACTTATGTTTACGGACGGATGCGACGCCGCGTCAAGGACGTCCCCAAGGGCGTATTCGAAACGATAATTGCCTGAAGGGACGTTGATGAAAGTGGCCTTGTTCTCTTTATCTCCTAATTTATGCCAATTGTCGTCAAAGCCTTCGAGCCTGTAGGACATTGATTTGTCCGAGCCTCCGAAATCAAATGCCGAAAGCGAGATGGAGAATGAATTTCTTCCGTTCGGGAGATTGATTTGCGCCGTAGATGCGGAATTCTGCGTCAGTACGGTGACACCGTCATATTTCTGCCCCACTTTTATCGTTTCATCATTGACGCGAAGTTCCGTAATCTTTATGTCGGTTCTTTCAGTTTCTTTTAGAGGAGCTTCCGTATCGGATAGCTCAAGAAGACCGTCTATCGTCCCTATAAGCACTCTGTCCTTAATGTGGCAGATGCTCATAAGAGGAAGTCCGGCAGAAGGAAAATGGCTCCACTCGCCTGTGGCGGTGTCGTATGATGCCAATGTTGACTTTCCTGCCACCCATACTTTTCCGTCATATAAGTCAAGGCTCATCATATAGGTTTCCATCCCCGGTATCCTGTCAAGTTTCCCTTCGGGAGAAAGCCGGTAAAGAAAGCGGTCCGTCCCTATCCACAGGCAGTCGTCGTCCTCCTTTACTGTCATGATGAACGCGTCTTCCGGCATCGATACGCTCCGTATCGTCTCCTCACTCTCCTTGTCCTTCAATTCTATGATATCTATAGAGTTACCATAGATGACATAAAGAAGGGAGCCGCGGCACTTCAGGTCGCGTACTATGTTGCTCCGCAGGGCGTGAACGGAACTGTCCGCATTAAGGTGTCTGTCACAAAGGATATCGCTTCCTCCCCGGATGAGTTTTTTCTTGTCCACGCAGAAAAGTCCGCCGTCATAGGTTCCCAACCATAGTCTGTGGTATGGGTCTTCCGTTATGGCGTACATCCAGTTGGATTTATATCGTCCCGACGGCTCCACCACGTGGCAGGCTTTAACTTTGTCTGAAGTGTAGTCGTAGTAGTCCAGACCTCCGTCGGATGCTATCCAAAGCCCATGGGTGTCATCGTACAGGTCGCGGACCTTGTTATGGGACAGTTTTCCGCGACCTTCCTTTGAGTCGGCCGTAAGGAAGAATCCCCGGTCAAGAGAGAAATTGCTGCATATAAGTCCGTCTCGTCCTGCAAGGTAAAGCCTGTCATGGCTTCCCACGTCCAGCAGTCCTATGTCAAGTCCTGCGTTAAGGCCTGTTATCTTGTCAACTCCGATAAAGCGGAAAGTCTGGGCCGGATCGCAGGTGGCTGTTCCGTGGTCTGTCCCCAGCCACAGTTTGCCCGTTCTGTCCGCGGCAATCGCCCAGATGACATTGTTCGGGATGGAACTGTGTTCGCTCACGTCGTGTCGGAAAAAACTGAGGTTTTCCCCGCCCGTAAGTGTCGCAACCCCGTTGTCCGTCCCTATCCACAGGTCTTTATCGTACATGTGAAAGGTCTTGACAGGAATCCCTTCCATAAGGTGTCTGTCGCAGTAATGTGTCAGGGGATCATAGTGGAAAAGCCCGTTCTCCGCACCTATCCACAGGATTTGCGGGTGGCTTGGATCGCAGCAGATGTCCAGAACAAGTATGTTGCCGGCTTTCAGGATATCGGCCAGGTCGTGCCTGATCCATTGGCCTCTCCTCTGTTCGTAGATGCTTTCGTAGGAACCTGCCCAGATGTGCGCGCCGGCTTTCCTTATGACCGTGAAATGCCCGTCCAAAAGTTTTTCACAGGTGTCTTCATGAAAAAGGAACAGGCCCGTGGTGGTCGCGGCATACAGGCTGTCGCCTTCCACATAGATGCTTTTGACGTGTCTGCCCTCACTTCCTTCTGTAGTTTTGAACTTGTCGTACAGGGGGTCATATTCGCTGATGCCTTTGTCCGTGCCTGCATAGAGTTTATTCCTCACTTTGTCGTATGCCAATGCATTGACGATGTCGTTGACAAGCGATGTGCTCTCGTCCCTTTTCCAGCGGTAGATTTTGAAGTCGTAGCCGTCGTAGCGCAGAAGCCCGCTGTCCGTCCCCATCCAGATGAATCCAATCGGATCCTGCGTGATGGCGAATACGGAGGTAACCTGGCCCGTCGGTAGAATGATGCTGTGAAAACGCTCAGGAGGAGCCCCGTCGCTGTCGGCGGCACCGGCACGGGAGCAGAGGGCAAGTGCCGTTATATATAAGAATAAATGTATCAGTCGTTTCATTGCAGGCAAATATAGAATTTGAACGCCAAAAACGCAAACTGTCCGATTTGTTTTACCTTATGTCCGATTTGTGGTATTATGTTAAATCCGCGTTTTTTAATTTTGTCGGCGATATTTGATGGATACATTAACTAATAACTTTTCTATATGAAACAAACGTTTCTGAAATTTGCACTCGTCGTGGCGGGAATGTTCGTCGCCACTTTCGCGTTCTGTCAGAGCCGGATTGTAAGCGGAACTGTACTTGAAGATACAGGAGAGCCTATGGTCGGAATGACAGTTTTCATTACGGGGACCACGACAGGCGTCCCTACCGATGTGGACGGTAAATATTCCATAGAGGTGTCAGAAGGTCAGACGCTTACCTTTTCCTACCTCGGATTCAAGACTCAGGTGATTGCTGTCGATGGAAAGAGCCGCATTGACGTGATCCTCGCTCCGGATACGGAAGTGCTCGGCGACGCAGTGGTGATCGGTTACGGTACCACCAAGAAGA
>CAVEIF010000058.1:0-9073 GCA_963615835.1 Coprococcus eutactus
TAGGAAAGAATGGTAAAGAAGCTCCGACATTCTCTACGGGAGTTTCCTTCTGGAAGTAAGACTCACTGGAGAAGGCATTATAGTACATTAAAAAAGTCGACCTCTTGCGGGGTCGACTTTTTAATTTGTATGTGCGCGCAGGGATTATTTCTTTACCTGAGCGGCTTTCTTTTTAGCTGCGTGAAGCGCGCAGTCTGCCATGATAGGAGTACCGATCATGATGGAAGCGTAGGTTCCGATGCAGATACCTAAGCAAAGTGCAACGGAAAGACCTCTGATGGACTCACCGCCCCAGATAGCTATGGCAAGCATAGGGAGGAGCGTACTGACAGAGGTGTTCACCGTACGGGTCAATGTGGCATTGATAGCCTGATTAACCGTAGCCTTGAAGTCTGCGTTAGGATGAAGAGAGAGGTTCTCTCGGATACGGTCGAAGATGACCACGTTATCGTTGATGGCGTAACCGATAATCGTCAGAATAGCCGCGATAAACGTCTGGTCAACATCGAGGTTGAACGGAAGTATTCCGGTAAACAGAGAGAAGAAACCTATCACGATGATGGCTGTATGTGCAAGAGAAAGCACGCCGCCAAGACCCCAAGTCCATCCTTTGAAACGCCAAGCGATGTAGGCGAAGATGACAAGCAGCGCGATAATCACGGAGATTATGGCATTACGCTTTATGTCGTTGGCGATAGCAGCGCCCACCTTATCTGAACTGATGATACCGTTAGGGTTTTCAAGTGTGGAGGTGAACTCGTCGAGTGTAAGGTCTTCAGCGAAGAAATCGTGAAGAGCCGTATAGAGCATACCTTCTATCTCTTTATCCACAGCCGTAGATTCATCCTCATATTTATATGAAGTGGTAATCTTCATCTGGCTGTCTCCACCGAACTGCTTGACTTCCACAGAGGCGTTCTTTACCGTTTCGTCTTCGGCAGCGGCCGTGTTGAACACGTCAAGAGTGGCGGTACGGATGTCCTCGGCTACTACAGGCTTGTCAAAACGTACTACATAAGTACGGCCTCCGGTGAAATCCACACCGTATGTGAATCCCTTGAATGCGATGCTTCCTATAGAGATAAGAATGATGATACTTGATATGGTGTAAGAGTATTTGCGTGCTCCAAGGAAGTCGACGTGAGTGTTCTTAAGGAAGTTGGCGGTAATCTTATTCTCGAATGTGATGTTTTTACCCTTGTTGATCTTGTCATCAAAGATGATGCGTGAGATGAAGATGGATGTGATCACAGAGGTGATGATACCGATGATAAGGGTGGTGGCGAAACCTTTGATAGGGCCTGACCCGAACATGGCGAGCACGATACCCGTAAGCAGGGTGGTTACCTGTCCGTCGATGATGGCAGAATATGCGTTCTTGTAACCGTCAGCGACAGCTTTCCCAAGACCCTTGCCGGCTTTCAACTCCTCCTTTATTCGTTCATATATGATCACATTCGCATCCACCGCCATACCGAGGGTTAATACGACACCGGCGATACCCGGAAGGGTAAGTGTGGCTCCGAATGCCGCGAGAGTACCGAAGAGGAAGAGCACGTTGGTAAGAAGTGCCACGTCGGCTACTACACCGGCTCCACGATAGAACAGGATCATGTAGCAAAGTACCAGCAAGAATGCGATGACGAATGACACAAGTCCTGCGCGAATTGACTCCGCACCGAGTGAAGGACCTACTACCTGTTCCTGAACGATGGTGGCAGGCGCAGGAAGTTTACCTGATTTAAGCACATTCGTAAGGTCAGTAGCCTCTTCTATGTCGAAGTTGCCGCTGATCTCGGAGTTACCGCCGGTAATCTCGGTATTGACTACAGGATAAGAATATACGGTACCGTCGAGTACGATGGCTATCTGTTTGCCTATGTTGTCTTTGGTAAGGCGGGCCCAGGTGTTCGCACCTTCAGCGTTCATGGACATGGAAACGGTAGGGTTACCGCCGTTCTGTGTGGCATAAGAAACGCGAGCGTCAGTTACTGCGCTACCGTCAAGAGGAGCTTTTCCGTCGCGGGAAGAAGCCTTGATGGCTACAAGTTCGAACACATTGGAAGCACCAAATCCGCTTACAGGCTTAACCGACCACATTGGACGGAATTCTGCCGGGAACAGATCTTTTGTGCTCTTAAGGTAAGCGTTGACTTTAGCGGTGTCGGATGCATTGGCATAACCGATGCAGGCTCCCCTCTGGCTCTGAGATGGCTGAAGAACAGCGAACAGAGGATTGGCCTTCTTGTAAGCATTGAACTCCGCGTCGGAATTCTGTGCTTCGATTTCGCTTTCCACTACGCTCTTGGCTGAATTTGTGCTCTTTACATCTTCTTCTGTAGTAGATTCCAATTCTGCCAGAGTATGGTTGGCTTCCGCAAGGAAAGGATAAATCTCGCTGTTCTCGAATGTGGTCCAGAATTCAAGTGATGCTGTGCCCTGAAGGAGCTTGCGCACACGCTCAGGCTCTTTTACGCCCGGGAGCTCGACAAGGATACGACCTGTGTTGCCAAGTCTCTGGATAGAAGGTGAAACCACGCCGAAACGGTCGATACGGTTACGCAACACATTGAATGAATTGGCGATAGCTGCGTCGGCATCTTCCCTGATGATGGAGATGACCTGCTCGTCCGTACTTTCCGGCTTGATGCGGTCGCGCATCTCGTAGGTTCCGAAAATCTGAGAGAGCCTCTTGCCGCCGCTGACTTCCTTCCATGCAGATTCGAAAAGAGTGATGAAGTCGCCGTGTTCGGTAACCGTCCTTTCTTTCGCAAGTGCCATGGCTTTAAGGAATTCAGGGTCTTGGTTATCTCCTGAAAGGGCTTTTACGAGGTCTTCAAGCTGAACCTGAAGCATAACGTTCATACCGCCCTTAAGGTCAAGACCAAGGCTGATCTCTTTAGCCTTTACATCTTTGTAGGTGAGACCGAAAAAAATCTTCTCGGTAGAAATGGAGTCTGTGTACCATCTGTTTTCGAATTTTTTCACAGAATCAAGAACATAAGCCTTGTCTGCGTCAGCGACATTACTGATATCGAAAGCATCTGCTTTAGCCTGGGCATAATTCTCAGCCTTTTTCTCCACGATGCCGGTAATGGCCGTAAAAGAAAGCTGATAGAGGCAGGCAAGTGCAAGTACGATGATAACAAATCTGATTGCGCCTTTACTTTGCATAGTATTATTGTTTTATAATTAGAATCTTTTTAATTCTCGTTTCCGCATCGTTTCCTGGCCAATTTCTGCCAAAATCAATGCAAGAGCGCAAATTTACAAAATTTTTCCCATTTATTGGACGGTATCAGCAAATAACTTGTCCGGAAGTTTTCGGAGCCGGATAACTTCCTTAAATCAGGACATATTTACAGTCTGTCCAATTGTATAACTTGAACATTTTCTTAATTTTGTAAGATTCGCAATTATTATGATTGAATGAAAGGGAATTTGAGATGGGCGGTCATAGGGATGAGTCTTTGTCTTGTCTCGTTTCATGCGGTGGCGCAGGTAAGGGACAGTCTGCTTGTGGCTGCTGAAAATTATATGGAGACGTATGATTATGAGCAGGCGCTCAGATGCTTTAATCAGGCTGAATATTATGTGGCCGATTCTCTCGGCGCCGTGGAGATTGCCGAGCAGATAAGGCATTGCGACACCTTGCTCGCCATAAGCCGTACGGTCCCCGTCCTTAATGTGATTTCGAGGGCGCGTTTTTCCAAGGAGGATTTTTTCCTTTATTATCCTTTTCCCGACAAGTCCTTCAGGCCCGTGGACGGCGGGGGCGTGATATATTATACCGGGCCGGAAGATAATCTCTTTATCAATAGGGACGAGGCTGAAGGTCAATTCCTTTCCGTTACGGCAGGAGACTGTAAATATTTTTCAAAGAAGTCTGAGGACGGCTTCGGGGGATATGACCTTTATTGCAGCAGGTGGAACAGTGTCCTGGGAGAATGGGGAGAGGCCCGGAACCTGGGATTCCCATATTCGTCATCGGGTAATGATTATCTCTATATGGAGACCGAGGACGGGAAATTTTCTCTTTTCGCTTCCGATCGCTCCTGCGGCGCAGACAGTGTATATGTTTATGTCATAGATAATTCCGTTAAGCCTCAATATGCGAGTGTTTCCTCAGGGGAGGCCAGAGCCCAATTGGCGGAACTTTTCCCTAATGTGGACAACAGCACACTTGTACGCTCTTCTTCAGACCCGGAGGCGTCAGACCTATGGATGGACAGGTATCAGGAATTGGCGGAGAGAGAAATGGAACTGCGGCTTCTTATGCTGACAGCTTCCGGAGAGCAGATGGATCTGTTTCAGAAAGAACTGGATGAAATAGTGCAGGAGAAGATCAGGGTGGAGGAGGTCATTTTCGAGACCAATTCCAAGACCAGGACCATTTCCGAGGAGGTGGACAGGGATGTGGCAGGCGTGGACGGAGCGTTTATCTTCATAAAGAAAAGTCTGGGAGCACCTATAAAAATCAATCTAACATAAGACATAATATGACACCATCACTTATCATCGTCTCACTGATTATTTTCGGCATATTGGCCTTACTTGCAGAGTTTTTGCTAATCCCCGGGGTGGGAATTTGCGGGATACTCGGACTTGGCTCCATCATCTATTCCGCCGTATATGCTTTTCAGGTTCTCGGAACTGCCGCCGGCACCATAATCGTGGCTGTGGACGTGCTTATAGTGGCGCTGGCGGTCGTTTTTATGCTGAGAGAAAAGACTTGGAAAAAGTTCGAACTCAAAGAAGAAATCACCTCGGCGGTGGAGGACAACAGCGTTCATCTGCACGTGGGTCAAAGAGGCCGGAGCATCACCCGTCTCGCTCCTATGGGCACCGTAGCCTTTCAGAATGTGACCTGTGAGGCCAAATCAATCGACAATACCCTGATCGATCCTTCTACGGATGTGGAAGTGGTGAAGTTGGAGGATAACCAGGTATATGTAAAACCAATTAATAATAAGAACTAATATGACACAAATCATTATCTGGGTTGCGATAATTCTTGTCGCGCTTATCATTCTTTTGTGGTTTTTCCCTGTGGGCATGTGGTTCCAGGCCATTCTCTCCGGGGTCAGGATGTCTCTTCTTCATCTTATCCTTATGCGCTGGAGAGGGGTGAATCCTAATACCATAGTAGTGGCGATGATTACCGGAACCAAGGCCGGGCTCCATCTTAATGCCAATGAACTTGAGGCCCATTATCTTGCCAAAGGTAACGTCGGACGCGTGGTGATGGCTCTCATCTCGGCGGCCAAAGCCAATATTCCTCTTGACTTCAAGATGGCTGCGGCCATTGACCTCGCCGGACGGGATGTGTTCGAAGCCGTGCAGATGTCTGTCAACCCTAAGGTTATCAATACTCCTCCGGTTACGGCCGTGGCCAAGGATGGCATTCAGCTTATCTGCAAGGCTCGGGTAACGGTCCGTGCCAACATCAAACAGCTCGTCGGCGGCGCCGGAGAAGAGACAGTCCTCGCCCGTATCGGTGAAGGCATCGTGTCTTCCATCGGTTCGGCGGACAGCCACAAGGCCGTGCTTGAAAATCCGGACACCATCTCCAAACTGGTTCTCGGTAAGGGACTTGACACGGGAACTGCTTTTGAAATCCTCTCCATAGACATAGCTGACATAGATGTGGGTAAAAACATCGGAGCCGTTCTTCAGATGGACCAGGCGGATGCCGACAAGAACATAGCCCAGGCTCGTGCCGAGGAGCGCCGTGCCATGGCCGTGGCACTTGAGCAGGAGATGAAAGCCAAGGCGCAGGAAGCCCGTGCGGCAGTGATAGAAGCCGAGGCGCAGGTTCCTCTCGCTATGGCGGAGGCATTCCGAAACGGCAATCTTGGCGTGATGGACTATTACCGTATGAAGAATGTCCAGGCGGATACAGACATGCGGGAAAGCATAGCGAAGGAGTAGTCTTACTGACTTAGAAATCTTCCGCTGTCTTTTATAAGGCCCTCGATTTGAACTCTCAATTCGTGGGCCTTGTCTTTTAACAGGTCCTCCACATTGAGATGCAGACGGTAACACCAGTGATTGTCCGGATCGGAAGGGTCGTTGATGCGTTCGTTTTCGAAATCTGTCCTTCTGAGATTTTCATCCATGGCTATCCAATCCTGGATAGGGAAGATGGACAGCATGCAGTGCGAGTCCAAATGTTCTTTCAGCGTGCGTTTGACTTCCCAGCCCGGCATATCTCCTTTTCCGGCTTCTTTATTTTGACCGCGAAGGGTGGACATATCGTGGCTTGAGGTGGCGCAGACGCTCAGGTAAGGCCATTCACGACCTTTGTCCATCTGCGTCATTTCGAGCGAAAGCATCTTCCAATGGTCCATAACCGAAGGAACGCAGTCCGGAATCATGCCCAGGTCTTCAGCGCATACAAGCATTCCGCTTGCGCTTAGAAGTTCCGGAAGTTTCTTCTCGGCGTTTCTCCTCCAGAATTCATTATGCCTGTGGTAGAAGAAGTCGTTATAGAGAGCATAGAATTTGTCTTTCTGCCAATCCTGAAGCCCTGTCGTGTCGGCGGAAATCATTGGTTGCCAGCATCCTTGGTTACGCGGGTCCGGAAGGAAGAGCCCTTCTGTCGGCAGCCCCATGGCCTCTATCTCCTCTTTTTTGTAAGGGAGCGCCGGATTAAAATGCCCCATCATGCCGCTTTTATAAGTGGAAGGGATTTCCCAAATCCTGAAAAATCCTAAAACGTGGTCGATGCGGAAGGCGTCGAAGTATTGGCTCATTTTTTTGAGTCTGCTCTTCCACCACGCATAGTGGTCTTTGGCCATTTCTTCCCAATTATAAGTAGGGAAGCCCCAGTTTTGTCCGTCGCGGGAGAAATAATCCGGCGGAGCACCGGCGCAAGAGTCCAGATTAAACAGCTCCGGATGAAAGTAAGCATCGGCACTGTCCGAGCTCACGCCTATAGGCAGATCTCCCTTAAATGAGACCCCTTTGCTCTTCGCGTATGCTACTTCTTCGCTTAATTGCTTATCGAGGTGGAACTGAATCCATTGGTGATATTCTTTTTCATTGGCATCTCTCTTTGCGCAGAACTGCGAATATTCTTCAAGCCAGAAAGCATTTTCTTTATAAAAAGCAGTGAAAGCACGGCTTTTCAGATCTTTCGGGCCAATTTTTTCAAATGCTTCCCTTATAAGGGCGGACTTTTCTTTAAAGACGCGCGGATAATCCACGGCCGGCAGACTGTTCAGTTCTTTTTGTGTTTTTTTGAAAGCGGCGCTTTCCTTTATCCCCAAATCTTGAAGATGAATGTACAGCGGATGGAGCGCAAAGCTGCTTATAGGGCTATACGGATAAGAATCTTTCCATTCTCCGCGACGTGTGGTGTCGTTTATAGGCAGAAGCTGGATTATGCATTGGCCTGTAGCGGAGGCCCAGTCCACCAGGGCATGCAAATCGCGGAATTCGCCTATGCCGAAATCCGACGGGCTCCTTAGAGAGAACACGGGGATTACCGTACCTGCACCGCGAAATCCGCTTCTGTCAAATTTCTCGCAGGAGTGTCTCCGCGGGAAAGGACATCCCGGAATGGGGCAGTCTATCCATTTGTCGAAAATGACATGATTTTTCTCCTTTCCGTTAATCACGGTGTGATGGTTATCCCATTCGAGGCGGGAGATAAGCCCCTGATATTCTACGGAATAAAAATAATTCTTGAGATCTTTGACGCTTACGTTCTTTACCGTAACGCTCCAGATATCACCTTCGCCCCAGTTCATGGGGTGTTTTTTCCCACTTAAATCGAGAGTCAAACTTTCTCCCCATTTCGTGTGATATTCTATCTTAAAAGTAATCTGCATAACATCCGCAAAGATAGTTATTCTTTGAAGAAAACAATCGTGCCCTTACAGTGTGGCGAGCAGTTCGCGGTATTTCGGAAGTGGCCACAGGTCGTCATCCACTATCATCTCCAGGGCGTCGATATGCTCGCGAATCTTGCTCATCATTTCACGCACTTCGGTCTCGTAGCCGGTGGCGCGTGCGATGATGTCAGGATTACGGTTCAGGCGGTGACGGCACTCTGTCATCTCCTCCGATGCCTGGCGTATTATATTGACGTGGTCTATGATTTCACGAAGCGTACGGATCTCATCGTGCGCGAGAACTTCCAGTTCGTCAGGGAACACCTCTTTAATGCCTTTAATGTTGTCTATCAGCACATTCTGATAGCGTACCGCTATCGGAATTATATGATTGGCAGCCAAGTCGGCGATGACTCGAGACTCTATCTGTACTTTTTTCAGGAAAATCTCGTTTTTGATTTCGTAACGGGCTTTCAGTTCAGCCTCGTTGAGGACGTTGAATCGTTTGAACATCTCCACCGCCTCTGGACGCAGGTATTCCTTGAACGCTTCCGTGGCTTTGCTCGCGCTTCGGAGTCCTCTTTGTGCCGCTTCACGAATCCAATTCTCGCTGTATCCGTTACCTTCGAAGCGGATCTTGCGTGATGTCGTGATGAACTGACGGATTACTTTGAGGATGGCATCTTCCTTTTTGAATCCGTCTTTGAGAAGGACGTCCACGGCGTCATGGAAATTCTGCAATTCCGCAGCTACGGCGGTGTTGAGAACAATCAGCGGCATGGCGCAGTTGCAGGAGGACCCGGCTGCACGGAATTCAAAACGGTTCCCGGTGAACGCGAACGGAGAAGTCCTGTTCCGGTCAGTGTTGTCCATCAGAATTTCCGGAATCTTGCCTATGTCCAGTTTTATCTCCTTTTTGGCGTCCGTAGTGAGCGCTTTATCGTCGATCTTGGCCTCTATGTTGTCCAGAATGGTGTTCAGAGTAGTGCCGGTGAACACGGACATTATGGCCGGAGGGGCTTCGTTGCCTCCCAGTCTGTGAGAGTTGCTCTCGGAAGCTATGGACGCCATAATCAGCGAGCCGTAGTCCGCTGTGGCTTTCAGTGTGCAGACGAAAAAGGTAAGGAACTGTATATTGTCTTCCGGAGTATGACCCGGTGCGAGCAGATTTACTCCGCCGTCGGTGCAAAGCGACCAGTTGCAGTGTTTGCCGCTGCCGTTGACCCCGGCAAATG
>CAVEIF010000059.1:0-8542 GCA_963615835.1 Coprococcus eutactus
TCCAGGGTCCATGAATTCACATCACCGTAAGCGTCGGTGTAGGCCTTCTCCGGGTCAGAGTCATAAGCGAAGCTGCGTGTCATGAGGGTCTTGAAATCAGGAAGTGAAGTTACGTCGCTGACGGACCCTGCATCTCCTCTGAGAACCGCCTCTATCTTCATCCAGAGGACATCGGCGTAACGGATTATAGGCATGTCGTTCTCACCGTACTTGTATGTTCCTGTCTTGTCCATCTCCCATTTGTTAAGACGCGCACCATCGAAGTTGCTGGCATCGAATATGCTGGTTATACCCACGTGAAGGACGGTCGGAGTACCCTTAGGATTGTCAGCATCGACCACCTTGGTGTCAAGATAATACTCTGTAGTGGAGCCCTTCTTATAGACAGGACCTACAAACCATCCCCATGTCTTCTCGTTGGCCGTACCGTTGAGTTCGGTTCCCGGACCGCGGAGATCCGAATTGTAATAACCCTTCATCTTGGAATTGTCCAGCATCTCCTCCGCCGTGCGTGCAGAAGCAGTCTTGGACTTGAATATGTCAAGATATGAAGGACGTGCGCAGAAGCCGTTCCAAGTGTCCAGAATAGTTCCATAATAGTGCTGGATGCCGTAATGATGCGTATTGTACGGAATACGGAATTTGTTCTTCACCTTGCCCGTATCGTGCTCATCGTCAGTAAGACCGTTCTCAACTATTGAGAATATCGCCTCCTTGCTGTCCTCATTGAACAGTGCGAAATTATGAAAATAGTCAGTCTCGATAGAGTATGAACCCGCGTTTATCACATTATCGCAGCACCTTATGCAGTTATCATAGAACGAACCGGTGAACTGCGAAGGCTTTTCGACATTCTTGAATACGTTGTCGGGAGTGCACCCGTAGCTCTCGGCATTAAGATACAGACGAGCCAACAGAGCATACGCAAATCCCTGTGTAGTACGGCCATAATTGGCGGCACGGTTACCGTCGTTGACCACTGCCATGTTAGGGGCGTTCCTCTCGAGAGTGGCTACCAGCCGGCTCCATACGTCCTGAGGATCGAGAAGCGGACCTGTAACCTCCTCATACACTTCAGTATAAGGAATACGGCCGAAGCACTCGAACATAAGATAGAAGTAATATGTGCGCATCACCTCCACTTCTCCCAGATACTGGTTATAAACCTCCTCGGACATGGAACTCTTATAGTCGTTAAGGTTCTTTATGATCTGGTTGCACTGCACGGCGCCTGACACGGTTACGTTCCACACCTCTTTCAGCGCATCACCGCGGTGATCCCACGTATGTGTGTTCTGTTTAAGCCAATATCCGCCGTCATTCCAGTCCGTACCTCCATTTCTTGGAACGCAGAGACCTTCATCTGAAGTTATGGTCACCAGACCCCAATAACCCCAGTGGTCGTGGGTGTATTTGACATTGGCATATATCTGACCCACCATCATTATGACATTCTCTTCGCTTGTCATCATATCCTCTATGGTAGGGTTACCATAGTTCACCTCATCAAGCATATTCTTGCAGGAAGACACTCCGAAAAGCACCGCAAGAGAGGCTATCGTATATATAATCTTTTTCATGGTCCAATCTATTTGAATGAAATGTTAACTCCCAAAAGAACCGTAGCCACGGTAGGATAGAAATCACAGAAGTCGATGCCCGGGTTCCAGACACTTGTAGTGTTCACTTCCGGATCCTGTCCGCTATAAGCGGTGAGCGTGGCGAGATTCTGTCCCGTGACATATACACGAAGATTATCTATGAGACTGTCCTCCTTGAACTTGAAGTTATAGCCTATCGTGATGTTGTCGATCTTGAGATATGACCCGTCTTCGAGATAATAGTCCGAGAACTGCTCCTTGTTGGTGAGGACCACGCCGTCAGAACTCTTGACATCCTTCATGAAGAGGTTGTTGGTGGCAGCCTTGGTAGGACCGAAAGCCCAGCGGGTGAGGTTGAATATCTTGTTGCCGACTACACCGCGCATGAAGATGGACGCGTCCAGATTCTTATACCTGAGGGTATTGTTCCATCCGAACGTAAACCACGGCTGAGCATTGCCAAGTTCCTGACGGTAGCCCTCGGCTGCGCCCGCACCGTCCACGACACCGCCGGCAGGAGTCGAGTAATACCACGTACCATTATTGATAGCCAAGAACTTATAGCCATAGAAAGTACCTACGGACTGCCCTTCGCGAAGAATCTGGGTATTGGTATTCATGATACCGGTCTCGCTTACCGTACCGGTGGTGGTCTCCTTGTAGTTGAATCCTTTGGAAGGATCTGAAAGCTTGGTGATTACATTCTTGTTGAATGACAGAGTAGGAGTGGTGACCCACGTCCAGTCCTTGGTCTTCACAGGAACACCGCTGATTGCGAGCTCGACACCATAGCTGTCCATCTGTCCCGCATTGGCAAGAAGCGTAGAGTACTGATATGGAGGAGTAGGAACCTCGTAATCCCAGAGAAGGTCTCTGGTCTGGCGATAATATGTATCGAGGCTGCCGTATATGCGGTTGTCAAGGAACGCGAAATCCACACCCAGGTTATACTCGTACTTCTTCTCCCAACGCAGGTCCGGATTGACATTCTGACCTACGCCGTAAGTATAGACGTATTTGCCGTTATACCAGAAAGTTCCGCCATTGGTAAGCATGGCCACGGACTTGAGGTCGGATGCGAGGTTGTTACCTGTAACACCGAATCCGAGACGAAGCTTCAGGTCATTGACCCACTGTGCGTTCTGCATGAAGTCTTCCTCTACCACACGCCAGCCGAGGCTGACTGCAGGGAACCAGCCCCACTTGTTGTTGACGCCGAAACGGGATGAGCCTTCCCGGCGTAAAGAAGCGGAGAGAAGATATCTCTCGTCGTAATTATAGTTAGCTCTTGCGAAGAAAGCGGCCAAAGTATTAGAGTTACGATATGAAGATGTTTTCAGATAAGTTTTTGTTGCATCACCGTTGCCTATCTGATAGTACTTCATGCTCTCCGTAGGGAAACCCTTGTTCTCTATGGACTCTCCGTCGTAAAGGAAGTTCTGATAAGAGAAACCTGCCACGGCGGCTATATTATGTTTTCCGAAACTGTGGGAATAATCGGCCGTGATCTCGAAAAGTTTGTTGAAGTTACTGCTGGTGCTTCTTCCGGCCTTTCCCGAACCGTCCACATCGGTGTTAATCGTTCTATTGGCCCAGAACGACGCGTTGTCGCCCTCCTCGATAGCTCCGAAAGCATTGATCTTCAGACCGTCCACGGGAAGAATGTTCACCGTGGCCTTAATGGAGCCTCTAAAATAGTTACCTGTCTGATAGGATTCCTTCTGGTTCATATTCTCCACAGGATTGGTAAGTCCCGTTCCCTGAGGATTATAGTATCCCGATGCAGTAGTCGCGTCATAGATAGGCATGGTAGGGTTGAGGATGGCGGCCTGCTTGAAATCTCCGCAGAAATAATCGTTACGATAATGCATATAGGAGAAATCATAATTCAGATCGAGCCAGCCGCGAAGAGCCTTCTGAGAAGCCGCGAGCTTGGCTATCATCTCATTACGTTCGTTATTGCGTGCTATACCCTGAGCATCTTTATAGTTGATGGATGCGCGGTAGTTGAAATTGCTTGAAGAGCCCGTTATGGCCACATTGTGGTTATGTGTAAGAGCGGCCTTGCGGGTAATCTCGCTCATCCAGTCCGTCTGATAAGGATTACCGTTCTCGTCTCTATAGATAAGAGGTTCTATGACTCCGCCCGAAATCTCGGCCAGGTTGACGAACTCTTTCGGCGTAGCCATCCCCTGCTTACCATTGCGCATGGAAAGCGAAGCATAACCTGCGTACTCCACCTTGGTCATAGCCTTGTCGGTGAAATTCTCGCCGCGCTTGGTGGTGATGATGATCACGCCGTTAGTGCCTCTGGTACCATAGATGGCGGCGGCGGAACCGTCCTTGAGCACATCCATGGAAGCGATCTCGTCAGTCGAAATATTGTCTATGCTGCTCACCGGCACGCCGTCCACTATATAGAGAGGCGATGTGCCTGCACCCTTATCAAGCGTGGAGAATCCGCGGATCTGGACATTGAATCCGGTGCTGGTAGGATCGCTCGTGCTTCGGCTTATATTAAGACCAGCCACCTTGCCCTGAAGAAGTCCGATAGGACTGGTCTTCACTCCGGCATTGAAGTCTTCCGCCTTGACGGAAGCGACGGAACCTGTAACCTCCTTCTTCTTCTGTGAACCGTAACCTATGGCCACAGCCTCCTCCAGAAAGACAGTGTCGTCTTTAAGGACCACTACGGCAGGAACTTCTCCGGCGCGGAAAGTAATCGTAGCATATCCTATGCAGCTGAACTCCAGAACGGCGTCGCGGGATGACACCTTTATGACATAATCTCCGTCCATCCCGGTAGGGATGCCATTGGACGTACCCTGTTCTATTACAGCGGCGCCCACGACAGGGCCATACGCATCCGTAACAACACCCTTCACTTCATATTTCTCCTGTGCGGAAAGAGAGAAAGATGTCACACATAGCAGCGTGGCCAATATTATTCTAATACTTTTCATTGTTAAACGGTATTTGTTTCAGTGTTATTTTATTTTTTGGCTTTGTCCACAAAAGCCACGCTCACAGCGCCGCAGAGCATGAAAGCACCGGCAAGTGCGAGCATGGCCATGGCATTGCCGGAAAAGAGATATTTCACTATCACTCCGCCCAGAAGGCCCATGAAGATCTGCGGGATGACTATCGTAAAATTGAAAATGCCCATATATACGCCGGCGCAGGATGCATCGATGGCCCGGCTGAGAATAGAGTACGGCATGGCGAGAATACCCGCCCAGGCGATACCTATACATACCATAGGAAGCATCATCATATATTGGTTATGAATGAGCGTCAGTCCGAGAAAGCCGAGAGCGCCGAAAGCAAGGCACGCGGCATAAACGGGACGGTTACCATAACGATTGGCAATCCGGGTCATGAACAAGGCGACGATGCAGGCCGGCACGGGATACACGGCATTAAGCACACCCACCCAGGTGGCGGTGGCGCCCTCCGAAAGCACCACTCCGGCGCTGTCGGTTACCACGCCCGTAATGGCAGGCTTAAGATAGTTCCACATAAGGAAAAGTGCGGCCCAGGAGAAAAATTGAGTTATGCCGAGCTGAACCATCACCTTAGGAACGCCCCTCATAAGTTCGCAGAAACTCTTCTTGCTCTGACCTGCCTCTGAGGTCTGCGAGGAGCCATTATACAACGCAAATTCCTTTGGCGGATATTCCTTCACCTTGAAAGAAGTCACCAGCACGGAAAGCAGAAGGATGGCGCCTCCTGCATAATAGGAATAAGCTATATGGTCCGACACATGCCCCTCTACGTGAGTGTCACTTACCCCGCACCATGTCATGATCAGCGGAAGAAGAGCTCCGACAACGGCTCCAAGATTAATCAGAAGCGTCTGAACCACAAATCCTTCCGTCTTCTGGCTGTCGTCAAGCATATCTGTTACCAAAGCCCTGAAAGGCTGCATGGTGATATTGAACGACAGATCCATGAAGAAAAATATGAGAGCCCCCATGAGAAGCGGTGCGAAAGCGAGAAGTTTAGGGCAATTAGGCATCAGAATCAAGGCCAATGCCGATATGACGGCGCCGCCCAATATGAACGGGATACGTCTTCCGAGCCTTGTCCATGTCTTGTCGGAAAACATGCCCACTATAGGCTGGACGATGAGTCCGGCGACGGGAGCCGCAAGCCAGAAATAGCTGAGGGAGCCGAGATCCGCCCCGAATGACTGCAGTATGGTGGATGTATTGGAATTCTGCAAAGAGTATCCTATCTGGACGCCCATAAAGCCGAAACTGAGATTCCAAATCTGCCAAAATGTGAGTTTTGGTTTATTAGATTTCATTATGTGTTATTAAATTGGTAAGAGCGAATATAACAACTTCCTGATTAGTTTCGCTTGTTTTGCGGACGAACGGTGCACAATTCGGGACGAGCGGTGAATTAAAAGCGACGAACGGAACAGGGTTTCACGTTTTTTTCTTACCTTGCGAAAGATAACCAGTTTCACTTGCGGGACCGTGAAAAAAGACACTGAGATCAACAGCCTTATCATATTGGCCTTCGCCCTTGCGCATGCTTTCGCCGCCCTCGTCTTCGGATTATTCCATATAGGAGACGAGCCTCTGCTGACATTTCTCACTATGGCGATGATAGCGGTTCTGTGCATCCGTAAAAACCTCAAAATCGAGATAACGGCTGCATTCATAATCCTGGCCAATATCATAGGCTTCTTCATAGGCACCAAAGGAGGAATACTTCTTCATGAGATCATAGGAGACCAGACCGCGGCCAGCACATTGGCCACATTCATCACGACCATAATACTCGGCTGCGGAACGACACTCATCGCCAAGGCATTGGCATTAGGAAACTCGAACCTGTTGGAAGAAATAGGCCAAAAGCCGCAGGTTATGATACTCGTCGTCGCCTTCCTGATGATATTCCTGCTGCGCATGCTCATCTTCGCATTCTCTTCGACCGGAATATCCCAATGGACCACGTTTGAGATCTTTTCCATGATTCTGTCCAATTCGGCCGTGATGGTCACCCTTATCTGTCTGGACATCATCTTCATACGTTTCAGCGGACAGCTTCGGGAAGAATTCGGGCACAGCATCTGGTGGTTCATCCTGGTGTTGTTCATCCTTATCACCTCCCAGCTCAGCGCCTATATCGTGAGTCTGAGTCCGCAAAGCCATATCTCTCCTGACCTGTCGCCGGAATTTCTGCAACTGTGCATTCTCTGCATAATTATGGGGGCCGCCGTGTACAGCATCATCTATCTGATCAATTACTCTCTGGAGACGCAGCAGGCCATACGGGCGGAAAAGGAAAAAAGGCATTATGCGCAATTCCGTTACGAGAAACTCAAGCAGCAGGTCAACCCTCACTTCCTGTTCAATTCTCTTAACGTGCTCGACAGCCTGATAGTCGAAGGCATGAACGAAGATGCCAGCGAATATATACGCAAATTGGCAGGACTATATAGATATATGCTTCAGAATGAGGATAAAAGGCTGGTGAGTCTGAGCGAAGAGATGGAATTCGTGGATGCCTATATAGATCTTATGCATACGCGTTTCCCTAAGGGATTTGAGGTGAGCAAGGCTCTGGAGGACGCGGATCTTGAGAAAATGGTTCCTCCGTGCAGCGTGCAGATGCTTGTGGAAAACATTTTCAAGCACAATGCCGTATCTGAAACCGCTCCGCTGCATATAGCTTTCCGTTCAGACGGGCAGGCGCTGGAGGTAAAGAACAACATCGTGCCGCGCAAGGGCAAATCTCCATCGACGGGAGTGGGACAAAATTATATAAAACAACAATATATAGACCTTAAAGGCGGAGATGTGGTCATAAGAGCAGGCAAGACGGAATACCTGGTCCGTCTGCCGCTGATAGACATCATAACAATTACCGGACAATGAAAGTTCTTATAGTGGAAGATGAACTGATGGCGCAGAGAGCATTGGCCCGCACCATCGAAAACAGATACCCTGAGATGGAGGTTGTGGGATGCACGGACTCCGTAACGCGGACTGTGACGTGGCTCAAGGAGCATTCGGCAGATGAGCCTGACGTCATTTTCATGGACGTGGAGCTCTCGGACGGAGACTGTTTCGAGATCTTCCGTCTGGTCAAGATTACCTCCAAGGTGATTATGACCACGGCCTACGACAGTTATGCCATAAAAGCCTTCGAGGCGGGCTCCGTGGATTATCTTCTTAAACCTATAAATCCGGCGGACCTGGACAGGGCCGTAAACCGCGTGATGCAGAGCGGTTACAGACAGAACATAGAGGCATCGGTCAAGGCCGCAGAAGAACGTCCCGTCAAGGAACGGATGCTCGTAAGGCTCAACGACCGTTTCGTTCCCATAAAGGTCGAAGACATAGCGTTCTTCTACGCGGAGGAGAAGAACAACTATCTGAAAACCACGGACGGGAAGACGTTCGTAATGGATTCTTCTCTTGATGTCATCGCGGAAGAACTGCCGAAAAACGTATTCTTCAGAATCTCACGCAGCTGCATAATATCGGTCAAGTCCATACGCAGCATAGTGAAACAGGTAAACGGGTGCCTTCTCATAGTTTCCGACCCCGCGGCCGACTTCAAGATGACGGTCTCGCGCTCCAGAGTCGATGATTTCATGCGTTGGATAGCTCAGTAATGGGTTCCGCTACCTGGCAGGCCCACCTGCCTCTGGCTGCCCTCTATGGCACCTGCCCCGTTCAGGTGAGGACATAAACAGCCAAAAAGTTCCCTACCTGGCTGCCAAGGCGAAGACTTTTCCACTTCGCAGACCCTTCCGCCATTCACGTGAGCGAGGGCGGCGCGGGTCTTTGAAAGAACGCCATGGTCATGTCAGTTCAAGACGGTACGCGCTTCGCGCTATCCCTCCCACTTCGTGGGCCCCTCACCATTCACAGACCATGGGCGGTCAGCCGTCTTGAACCGATATGTCCTATGGCTTGGCA
>CAVEIF010000060.1:0-7815 GCA_963615835.1 Coprococcus eutactus
GAATTCTCTCGGTACTTGCTTGTACTTATCTTATCAGTCTTTTCAATGAACTTGTAAAGTTTTGCTCCGCTTTTTCGAAGCGGGTTGCAAAGGTAGAAATTATTTTTGAACTACCAAAAATTATTTCAACTATTTTTTACTTTTTTTCGAAGTCTCGCCCCGAAAGGCCGTAAAAAATCCCGCTCGTTTCAAGCGGGATTGCAAAGGTAGTAATAATATTTATATATCCAATAATTTTTAAGAATATTTTAAATTATTTTATTACATCATACCGCCGGGCTGGGCTGCCACTGCAGGCTGAGGCTCGGGAATGTCCACTATACCGCACTCGGTGGTAAGGAACATACCGGCTACAGAAGCCGCATTCTCAAGTGCCACACGAGCCACCTTGGTAGGGTCGATGACACCGGCTTCGTACATGTTCACATATTCACCGGTACGGGCATTGTAACCGAAGTCGCCCTTGCCCTCTTTAATCTTCTGGATAATCACGCTTCCATCGACTCCGGCGTTCTGAGCGATCTGACGAAGAGGCTCCTCGATGGCCTTGGCCACGATATGAATACCTGTGGTCTCATCCTCGTTCTCACCCTTAAGATTCTCAAGAGCAGCGATGGCGCGGATATATGCTACTCCGCCACCAGGAAGATAACCTTCCTCCACTGCCGCACGTGTGGCGTTAAGGGCGTCCTCCACCCTGTCTTTCTTCTCCTTCATCTCCACTTCGGTGGTAGCACCTACATACAGCACAGCTACGCCGCCGGAGAGCTTGCCAAGACGCTCCTTGAGCTTCTCCTTATCGTACTCGCTGGTAGTAACCTCGATCTGAGAACGTATAAGGTTAACACGCTCCTCGATATCCTCTTTCTTGCCGGCACCGCCTACGATGGTGGTGTTTTCCTTGGTGATGGTAACCTTCTCGGCCTTACCGAGCATATCCGGAGTGGTGTTTTCAAGAGTAAATCCGCGCTCTTCGCTTACAACGATGGCACCCGTCAAAGTGGCGATATCCTGAAGCATCTCCTTGCGGCGGTCTCCGAATCCCGGAGCCTTTACTGCGGCAACCTTCAACGTGCCGCGGAGACGGTTTACAACCAATGTAGTAAGAGCCTCACCATCAACATCTTCTGCTATAATGAGAAGTTCCTTGCCTTCCCTTGCAACAGGTTCAAGGATAGGCATAAGATCCTTCATGGAACTTATCTTTCTGTCCGTTATGAGAACGAGAGGGTTAGAAAGTTCAGCCTCCATCTTGTCGGAGTTGGTCATGAAATATGGAGATATATAGCCGCGGTCGAACTGCATACCTTCGACCACCTTGACCTCAGTGTCAGTACCCTTGGCTTCCTCCACCGTGATGACACCGTTCTTATTGATCTTGGACATGGCGTCAGCGATAAGTTTTCCGATATAGGCGTCGTTGTTAGCGGAGATGGTACCCACCTGCTCCACCTTGGAGAAGTCGTCTCCCACCTCATGGCTCTGTTTGCGCAGATCTGAAACCACCGCGTCCACAGCCTTGTCTATACCGCGCTTGATATCAAGCGGATTAGCACCGGCCGTTACATTCTTTATACCTACATTGATGATGGCCTGGGCAAGAACGGTAGCCGTAGTGGTACCGTCTCCGGCCTGCTCGTTGGTCTTGGAAGCCACTTCCTTGACCATCTGGGCGCCCATGTTCTGGAACCTGTCCTCAAGTTCAACCTCCTTGGCGACAGTAACACCGTCCTTGGTTACCTGAGGTGCGCCATATTTCTTGTCGATGACGACATTACGACCCTTAGGGCCAAGAGTCACCTTAACTGCATTTGCCAATGCGTCAACGCCATCCTTCATGGAAGAACGGACATCAATATCGAATTTAATATCTTTTGCCATAATGATTACAGAATTGCTAAAATGTCAGACTGTTTAACGATGAGGTATTTCTTATCTTCCACGGTAACCTCCGTACCTGCGTACTTGCCATAAAGGACGACATCACCTACAGACACCTCCATAGGTTCGTCTTTCTTACCTGCACCTACGGCGATGACAGTACCCTGCTGCGGTTTTTCCTTTGCTGAATCAGGGATGAAAATTCCTGAAGCCGTCTTGGTCTGGGCCTCCTTAGGCTCAACAAGAACTCTATCTGCTAATGGTTTGATCATAATATTTTGTGTTTAAATTAATCTTTATCCCCTTTCGGGTTACGACCATCAGAAAGAGCAATGTTTATACCAATGACAATTTGTCACTTCACGGCCTGCCAGAGCACAACGCCCACGGAGACGCTCACGTTAAGCGAATGCTTCGTGCCGAACTGCGGAATCTCAAGCGCTCCGTCCGAAGCGTCCACGACATCCTGACGGACGCCGTCCACTTCATTACCGAACACGAAAGCATATTTCCGTCCAGCCGCCCTATGGAACTTTTCAAGAGAAATCGAATTCTCCGTCTGCTCCACGCTTAGAATCTCATAGCCTTCCGACCTGAGCCTTTGAACCAAGCACAGCGTATCACTGCAATACTCCCACGGGACACTGTCCTCCGCCCCGAGAGCGGATTTATGTATCTCGGCACTTGGAGGTACGGCACATATCCCGCACAAAAACACCTTGTCCACCTTGAATGCATCAGAAGTACGGAAAGCGCTTCCTATATTATATGCGCTGCGTACATTATCCAGAACCAGCACCATTCCGGATTCCGGAAGCGATTTATATTCCGCCGGGCTTACACGGGCCAATTCACTGTTAAGAAGTTTACGATCTTTCATTGCAAGGGCGAATTTAATAATTATATTTGTCCATATATAATATAGTATCGTTATGAAACAGGATAAACAGATTTTTGATCTTATAGAAAGTGAGAAAAAAAGGCAGATGGAAGGACTTGAACTTATCGCGTCGGAAAATTACGTAAGCGACGAGGTCCTTTCCGCCATGGGCTCCGTATGCACGAACAAATACGCCGAAGGTTATCCTGGCAGAAGATATTACGGAGGGTGCGGCGTGATAGACAAGATAGAACAATTGGCAATAGACAGACTCAAAGCTCTTTACGGTGCCTGTTGGGCCAATGTTCAGCCACACTCCGGGGCACAGGCCAATATGGCCGTAACCATGGCCGTGCTCTCTCCGGGAGACTGTTTCATGGGTCTTGACCTGAGTCAGGGAGGGCACCTTACCCACGGTTCACCTGTCAACATCTCCGGAATTCTATATAAGGCCGTGCCTTACGGAATAGACAAGGCCACCGGGCGCATAGACTACGACAAGATGGAACAAACGGCCATGGAGTGCAAGCCTAAGCTCATCATCGGAGGGGCATCCGCATATTCAAGGGAATGGGACTACGAAAGGATGAGGGAAATAGCGGACAAAGCGGGCGCTCTGCTTTGGATAGACATGGCGCATACGGCGGGGCTGATCGCGGCGGGACTTCTGAAAAACCCGGTCCGCTATGCACATATAGTGACATCCACCACCCACAAGACCTTGCGCGGGCCTCGCGGGGGGATTATACTTATGGGAAAAGATTTCGAAGATCCCAAAGGCCGCACGACATCTAAAGGACAAATCAAGATGATGAGCCAGGTGCTTGACAGTTACGTCTTTCCCGGAGTGCAAGGTGGTCCGCTGGAGCATGTGATAGCAGCCAAGGCGGTCGCATTCTATGAAGCCCTGCAGCCGGAGTTCGCCCAGTACCAGATGCAGGTCATCTCGAACGCACAGATATTGGCCCACGCATTTATAGACAAAGGATATAAGATAGTCAGCGACGGCACGGACAACCACCTGATGCTTATAGACTTGCGTGGTAAATTCGCCAACCTGTGCGGTAAAGTCGCGGAACGCGAACTCGGAAGGGCCGACATTACGGTCAACAAGAATATGGTTCCGTTCGATTCGAGAAGCGCCTTTCTGACGTCAGGACTTAGAATAGGAACACCGGCCATAACCACACGCGGCTTCAAGGAAGATGACATGCTCGAAATCGCGAGCCTTATAGACGACGTCCTTTGCTCTTGCGCCAGATACCTTGACCCTCAAGCCAGCACTTCAGCGACGATAGACGCGCCGGAGCACCTTCAGAAAATAGAAGAGGTCAAGGCTAAAGTTCACGCCTTGACCTCAGGGAAACCACTCAGCCAGTGGTAAGAGACTATCTCATAGGTGGCGGACCGCCCGGACCTCCGGGGCCTCTGTGTCCGCCATTGTTGCCTCCGAAATTACCGAATCGATAAGTAAGGGACAGAATTATGTACCTTCCGAGAGTATTGTTAACGGACTCCGTGTGATAGTTGGCAGTGTCGGTAACCGTAAGGTTCTTGGCCTGTCCGAGGATGTCATATCCCTTGACGGCAAGCGTCATCTTCTTGTTCAACAACTGCTTTTCCACTTCGAGATTAAGCACGTACTCGTCAGGCTGTGCGGTGGAATATCCGTTATACCAGTTATAGTTGAACTCACCTTTGGCGCTCAGTCCGGCCCAGTCCCAAGTCCACGTGGCCGTAGTGCGGATCTGATTATTGAAGGTACGGGTATGTTCATTGACGTTATCGAGAGTATAGCGGCTTGAATTCATACGGGTTCTCGCACCAAGTTCCACCTCCAGAGCGTCGTTGCGGTATTTGCCTATGGCACGCTCGGTAAAACTGAAGGTCTTGGTCCCGTTGCTCACAAGGCAGGAACGTATGTCATCGTAATCGGCGAAGAACACGTCATAATTCAAAGCACCGTCCTCATCGACATATTTGGAAGTGTCGATGCCGTTGCCCACGAAGTTCTCGGACTGACTCCAACCGACACGGGCCATGTTCATGAAAGTGAATCCCGTCTTCTTTATAGGAAGATTCAGATAGACGTTGAAATTGGCCGAGAAATTCGAAGTGCCGTTCACCGGCATGGTATAGGCGATACCGTTAGTGTACCAGGTGGCGTTCACGATAGGATTGTCATTATATGTAGCATCCCAGCGGGCGTTGACTGACGCGTAAGTCTGTTTGTTGTTGTATCTTACGTCACCCCTCAGTTCATGTGAGAAATATGGCGACAGATTAGGATTACCGAAAGACACGCTCAGAGGATTTGAATTATCCGCCACGGTGATGAGCTGAGAGGTGCTCGGCTGGGCGCTTCTTCCGAAATAAAATGTCCTGAAACTTCCGTTCTCTCCCATATTGAAGAATATCATGGCGTTCGGGGCCCAATTGATGCGGGTCATCGTGGTATCTACTTTATATGACGCGCCGGACGAAGTGTAGTTATGCGTCTTCGTAGGCTTGGCCGCCATACCAACCTGCACTCTGTAACCGTCTCCCTGATAAAGAGCATTCAGACCAATCTCCTGGTTTACATATTCGTTGACGATGTTGTTCGAATAATCTTCTATCATCGCACCGGTCTGCGCATCGGTAGTAACCTTGTCCGACCGGCTCTTGTTCCAGCTATATGAATAATTGGCT
Source organism: Coprococcus eutactus (assembly GCA_963615835.1). Taxonomy (GTDB): domain Bacteria; phylum Bacteroidota; class Bacteroidia; order Bacteroidales; family UBA932; genus Cryptobacteroides. Next base: position 5,453 of record CAVEIF010000060.1, read on the forward strand.
TCGAGATAAAAATTGCCGCCGAGAGGCTGGGTGAATGTGGCATTGCCCCAGAGACTGTAGGAATTCTGATCCTGGTCATACTTCTGGTTCACGCTCGTAAGTGAAGAAGTTCCGTCCTCGGCAAATATGGTGGTGGCAGAATTATTGTATCCGTTGAGATCGTTCCTGCTGACACTGTAATTACCCATTATGGTCATCGTCTGACCCGGCATCCAGAGCTTCTGTCTCAACAACGCGAACCCGCTGGCGGATAAGTTCTTGTTGTCTCCGGCATTGGTCTTCTCACTTTCGTTCGTCTTTACGGTGGAGCCGTCCGCAGTATAATATGTGGAAGTGTGATCCTTACTGCTCTCCGTGAAATCACCCTTGCCGAAATATAACTGAGGCTCGAAAATGATGGAAGTATTCTCCGTGAAATTGTGCTCCATGCGGAATCCGACCCTGTGCCCGAGAGAATTGGTGTTGCTCACGCCCTCGGAATCATAAAGCAGGTTGGAATCCTCCAGATAGGTGGTCTTGGTCGAAGACTCCTGAACATCCTTGCCTGTAGAATTATAGAGGTAGTTACCGCTAAGCTCCATCTTGTCGTCGAACAGATTCGTTCCTCCGTTGAGGCCGGCCATAAGGGAAGTGGTGATACCGTTGCCACGGCCCCAGCCGCCCTGTCCGCGTCCCATTCCGCCGCCGCGTATGGTGTTCATCATCTCGCCGGAGAAATCACGGAAGCCGCGGTTATTGGTATTGTTGGCATTGAATATGAACGCAAGCTGCGACTTTTCGGTGAATTGGCCGGCAAATGCGGCGCTCTGATACCTGTAATCACCGCTGACATCGCTGTTAGGCACATCGTGACCGGCACCCGCAGTGGCATTGCCGAAAAATCCGTTAAGCATTCCGGGCTTCACGCTCAAATCGATGATAGTCTCCTCTTCTCCATCATCTATGCCGGTAAACTGCGCCTGGTCAGACTTCTTTTCTATGACCTTCACCTTATCCACTATCTTCGCCGGCAAGTTTTTGGAAGCCAATTGAGGATCGTCCAGGAAAAATGTCTTACCGTCTATCGTGATCTTGTCTATGGAGCGCCCGTTATGCGTAATGCTTCCGTCCTCCGAAATCTCTATCCCCGGAATCTTTTTCAAAAGGTCCTCAAGCATATCGTTTTCAGTGGTCTTAACGGAAGAAGCCGTAAAAGAAATGGTGTCAGACTTCATCTGTATGGGATTACCCACGGCCGACACCTTGGCGGCTGCAAGCTGTTCCTCACTTGGGACAAGCTTTAGAACTCCCAGATCCACATCAGCGTCCTTGACTTCAAATTCCTTCTCAAATACTTTATATCCAAGAAGTTCCGCTTTAAGGACATACTTCGAAGGCTTAATCTCGGAGAAAACGAGAGAACCGTCCTCCTCACTGAGGGCATAGGCCGCAGGCTTATCAGCTCCCGGACGGGCCATAACCACGGTGACAAAGGAAAGCTTCTCTCCGCTCTTGGAGTCCTCCACCGCAGCCTTGACGCTGAAAGTCTTAGTCTGAGCGGACATGCTGACTCCCGCCAACAAGGAGCATAACACTGCCGCTAACTTAAAGATAGGTTTCATATACACTACTAATTATTTTATTCTGTCGGGATGAGACGCGACAAATTTTTCCCAGGAGCCGCCGCCGTCGTTAAGCGATAAAGGACTTGTTATCTGATAGTAATGGCAAATGGCGATAGCCAAGGCATCTGTCGAATCCAGCGGGTAATTCTCAATTTTTATGCCAAGAATTTTCTGAACCATAAGGCTCACCTGCTCCTTCGAAGCATTACCGTTACCGCACACCGCAATCTTAGCCTTTCGAGGAGCATACTCCTCAACCTTGAGACCCTTTTCAACCGCCGTCGAAATGGCCACTCCCTGCGCGCGGCCAAGTTTAAAGATCACCTGTGCGTTCTTTCCCAAAAAAGGAGACTCCACAGCGAGGTCTCCCGGATGATAGGTGTCTATCACCTTACTGACATAATCCCTGATTTGAAACAGCTTCCGATACGCGTCTTTTTCTTTTCTGAGATCAAGCACCCCGGCATCCACGAATTCAGGCCCCTTCTCCCCTATACGAACGATCCCGAAACCAAGCAGATTGGTTCCGGGGTCTATTCCAAGTATGATTTTTCCTTTAGTCAATCTTGTCGAATCCGGTATAAGGACGAAGGACCTCAGGGATGACGATTCCGTCCGGCGTCTGATTATCCTCAAGAAGGGCCGCCACCACACGCGGAAGGGCGAGCGAACTTCCGTTAAGGGTATGCGCAAGCTGTATCTTGCCCTCTTCGTCGCGGTAACGAAGATGCAGACGGTTAGACTGATATGTCTCGAAAT
>CAVEIF010000061.1:0-7724 GCA_963615835.1 Coprococcus eutactus
CTCCGTCTATCACCCAGTCTATGGGCAGTTTGACTATTCTGTCCACGCTGGAGCCGGGCTTTTGGATTATGGACTCTCCGTTTTGCAGGAATTCCTGAATGGTGGAGCCTTGAGGGGCGCGGAAAATGACGGGAGCCGGTGACGCCTGGGCAAATGTGTAGGCATTGGCCTGACCTGTTTTAATTACTACGGACAGAATCCGTTCGCTCTGTATATTGTCTCCCGGCGCAGGGTGGTAATTGGGGTTGGGGAAATAGGCAGTGCTGTAGCATACGAAATAATCTTCCTTATTGAGATTGACCGACTGGGAATAGGTCGAAGCGTGGTCTATGGCTCCGTAGATTACTATCACCGCGTCTTCTCCGCTTTCCAGAGGAAAACTCCTTCCCGTTCCTCCTATCTGCCAGATGGCTTGAACTACAGGGACATAGTCTATGTCCATATCGCTCCACACGTTGGTGGCGATGCTTCTGTAAGGATCTATCACACCCAGGCACAGACTGTCCAGATACTCCGTCTGCGAGCTGTTGTTATGCACTATGATGTAAGAATCCGAAGCGTAGTTGCCTTCCTCGGGGTATTTGGTGCATCCGCCACTGTAGATTTCCTTTATTACCAGAGATCCTGCTTTCGACACGCTTAACGGGAGGTCGATGTCCGTGTCGCGGGAACCCAGTATGATTTTGTCCAGTACGCCGTTGAAGATGTAAGACTCGTATGTGAGGTTATAGACGGCTCTGTATGAGCCTTTTGGAAGCGTTATGCTGAACACTCCGTCCTTGTCGGCAGTGCATTCGTAAGTCAGGTCTTCTCTGCGACTGCTGAGACGCAGTGTTCCTTTGCTTTTTTCTTCCGTTGGAAAAGATTCCGGATACTGTGGACGGATGGATAGTAGTGCGGTGCCGTTTTCCCACGGATTATCCGGAAAGGCAGATGTGCATGCCGTAAGAAGCATGGGCAGCAAAAACAGAAGGCTTACTATCTTTCTCATCGTCTAAATCTTTATCCTGCAGGTTAAACCATAATAGAATGACGGAGTGAATATGGCTCCGACGCCGGTAGCCATTGACGTTACGTACATTCTGGAATTCGTGAAGTTGTTCGCGAAGAAGGAAAGGGACACCTTGTCTGCTATCTCCTTTGTTACGCTGAAATTGGCCGAGCAGTAGAAACCGTATCCGTCGCGTGCGAAGGTGTATGCGTTGCCGGATTTAAGGATGAGGTTGGCAAATTCCGGGAGCGTGGCCTGCTCGGAGGTGAAATCGTGAATCTCTCCGTTTTCGTCCATATATTTCACGGGGTAGATGGCCGTGTATGAGTTGCCGTCATAAATGCTGCCTCCGCTTGGCAGCGTGCCGTCGGCGCTCACGTTGAAGGCATATTCGCTTCCATTATAGGTGGAGATGTTGCGCGAGCGTTTGAGAAGGGACATCTCCAGACGGCAGGTGATGATAAGACGATCTTCTGTGATATGGGTTATGGTGGTGAGATTGGCATCCAGCGAATGAGTCTTCTTGCCGTTGAAGGTGGAGGATGAGCCTGCTCCGTTGGCATAGATGCCTACGTATTGATAGGAACGGTTGGGAAGGCTCGTGTGAGACCATCCGGTTCTGTAGTAGTATGAAAGCGATTCGTCTGCGTAATAGGACCATGCATAGGCTGCGTCGAGCCTGATGCTGGTGTTAAGTGCCTCTATCTGAGGAAAATCCGCGGTGAGCTCGGCCCCGGCGCGGTGTATGGTGGCGCCTCCGTCGGGAAGCTGGCTTTCGAAAAAGGAACGGTCGGTGACAAGCGTATTCATGGCGGTCCATGTGGATTCGTCCGAATTCCGAAGGTACACGTCGCCGCTCTGCGGGTCCACTTTTATCTGCGTGCCCTCACCGACCGTGTAACCGGAAGGCAGGCTCATTATCTTGTAGGAGAATGGAGTATAGATGCTGCGAAAAGTGTAGGGATTAAGGGTCTTGTTGTAATATCCCACAAGAGATACGCTTGTCCCAAGCAGGTTGAAATCCGCCCCTATCTCGCAGTTGTGGTTTTTCTGCCATGTGAGGTTCTCGTTATAGAGCATCTTGTATGGCTGTGTGTAGTAGACATAGGATGCCTCCTGACCGTGGGAGAAGCTGAAAGTCTGAATGTCACGGTATTTCTGCTCCGGAAAAAGCACATGGAACGAAGGCAGCTTCTCGCTTATTCCCCAGCCGGCGCGGATGGAAAGGTCTTCGGAGATACTCCATTTGGCATTGAATCTCGGAGAGAGGCTGTTTACGTTTTTGTACTTGGTGCCACGGACGAATACGTTCTCGCAGCGAAGACCGGCCATCAGGGAAAGTTTTGTCTGTCCTATGGGTACGCTCAGATTTTCCTCCGCGTACAGCGAAAGGTTATGCATAAATGGATAGTCGCTGTAAGGTCTTGGCCTGTAGCCGTTGGCACTCACCGTAGGGTCCATATAGTATTCTCCCCGGCCCACGTTGCCGTTCGCTTTCCATTGCACTCCGGCTTTGAACTTGCTGCTGGACGCAGAAAACTTGCGGAACCATTCGTATTTGAGAGAAGACGCCAAGTCCAGTTCTTTGGAGTCGACAATCTTGTCTGCAAAATAGCTTTTGGGGAGTCTGTCCGCCAGGTGATATCCCTGAAGAGTGGAGTGGACGGCAGGAAGAGACGAAGCGGCGGAACTGTAGGTCCTGTCCTGCGTATAATTGTCTTGATAATTGACTGACGCGTCAAGTTTGAGATTTGTCATCCAAGGCCGTGCCGCCGCCCATACCAGAAGGACATGTGCACGGGCTGAATTGTCGCGACCTTTGCTGAACGTGCCTACATAAGCGTCCGGGTCGTTCTCGCTGTTCATCCCGCCTATCCCCAGACTGAGTCCGCTTTCCAGACGCAGTTTGCCGTTGAAGGTGTTGGTATAGACCGAGTTGAGAGAGCGCCTCGTGTAAGAGGTGTAAGGTGAGGAGAGTTTGGCTGTGGCACGGGTCCATTCTGCGCTCAGGTTAAGTATTCCCCGGCCCTTCTGAAGGTCTATTCCTTTGGATGCGCTCCCTAGATAAGTTCTCGGATTGACTGAAAATGTGACGTTTACGGGAGTCACGCCTTTTTTGGTGTGAATTTTCACCACCCCGCTGTTCAGATCGCCATATTCGGCCGACGGTACGCCTGTGATCACCTCTATGCTCTGCACGTTCCCGGTGGCTATTCCCCTGGTGGAAGTCCCTGACAGAGAAGCGAATGATGAATTCCCTCCTATCCTTACTCCGTCCACTTCCACGGCAGTTCCGAAAGCCGCGTTACCTGCGGAGCTTCCGCTGTTTCTCAGAGACAGCACATTGTCGGCGGTGAGGTCCGGGTTGACGGTCTTACCTCCGGGAAGAAGGGCGCTGACATCGGTAATGTTGCTCATTTGCATATGCTCCAGCGCCTTGGAACCGAACTGCAGGGACGTGTTCAGGCCTTCTTTGTCCCGTTGGGCGGTAACCACCACAGTTTTCAGGGCCAATGTGTTCTCGCTGAGTTTTATCTCCATGCCTTCGATATCCCTTGAGATGGTGATGCCAATCTCTTTGTCTGCATATCCGAGGCAGGCGAATGCCAATGTGATTTTCCCCGCGTCAATCCCGCCGAGAGAGAAATGCCCATCCTCGTTGCTGACTGTCCAGAGTCCTGTCCCCTTGACGTTCACCCCGGCGCCTACTATGGGCTCTCCGTTTCCGGCATCCCTGATGACTCCTTTTATGCTGTGGACGTGAGTGTTATTCTGTGCGCTCAATCCTATGGCACAGAACAAGGCGAGAAATATGGAAATGACCCTCTCTTTCATCCTTGCTTTTTGAAAGTTCGCAAAGATAAAAAAGGAACTTGTGATAGTATATACCTAAATATAGGTACGCCGACCCTGTTTTATTTCAACAGAGCGGTTTTCTGATTCCAGAGAGTCTGCTTATAAAGGGAATTGAGCGTAGGCCAATTGTTTCGTGGCAGGTACATGCTAAGACCGCTGAAAGTGTCCTTTTTGATAGGTGTACCTATAAAGGTGGGAGTGGCGTTTTTGTATAGCACAAGCTTTTCAAGCACCTGGTCGAGTTCCTTCAGTTCGTCCGCACTGGCGCCCATTTTGGCGATTATGTCTCGGAAATCGTAGTGATATGAAAAAGAGTAGTTATAGCTTTGCACCTCGGTTCTTTCGACGTCAAGCGAAGCGTTGGGGTGATTGGCAAAGATTTTTTGACATACGCCGGCCAATTCATCCATCACTCTGCAGTCATACAGACCTACGGTCAGATAGCTGGAAGAGGAGAGTTTGTCATAAAAATCTTGACATACGCCTTCAACGTCTATGGTCTCGCAGTCGAGAAGTCTGGAAGCCATGGTGCGGTAATCGAATCCATAGCTGACGACTTCAGTCGGTGCCGCCGCTATATATTTGACCTTTTCTCTGAGGTCATAGCAGGTCTCAACCCCTCCCATAAGGCAGCAGTCGAAGATAATATAGTCAAGCGTCATAGGCAGGGCGTCGGCGAAATCCTTTACGTCCATATAGTAGGCGTTGGCAGAGGATCTGTCATATTGTGCGCCTATCCACGAAGGGGAGGTGGAAGGCGTGGCGTCACCGTTCCCGTAATTATAACCGGATGGAAGCCAGCCTGATGCGTGAGAATTGAAAACCAGTCCGTAGGACGGAGATGGAAATTCCTTTTTGATGAATCCCAGGACATCTTCCGCCATGGAGGTCTTCACTGATATCTGATCCGAAGGATATCTTTTGAGCGTATCCATTACGACTTGTCCGTAGTGCTTGTACATATGGAATATGACAGGCTCAGTAGGCGTGCTCCAGTCTATCCTGTTTCTGGCGATATGTGAATATACGATCACGGCCTTGTCTTCGTTTTTTTCCGGCAGATAACCCTCGCACAACTGGGCTATGTTGTCATTCAAGTCGGCTGACAGGTTATTGTATCCCTCGAAATAGAGAATCATTACCCTTGAGTAGCCCAGCCCCTCTACGCCTTCTCTTTTGGCTGAATTGTGGGCCCCGTCCGGAAATGGACGCAGCGTATCGTCTGTACAGCTTGCCAGAAGTGACAGAAAAAGTATGACTATGATTTTATTCAGAACTTTCATATAAGTTTGATCCCTTCTTCCTGCATGGCTTTCAGTGCCCCGTCGTGAGCGGCCTGCTCGACGTAGGCAAGTGTGTTTTTCACCAGATTTACTTTCAGTCCCGCTTTGAGAAGGTCTTCAGCGGTGTTTCTTACGCAATACTCGGTGGCCATGCCACATACATATGCTTCTTCTACATCCATTATGCCGAGCACGTCCAACAGGCTTTGTCCGGCTTCGTTTTTTCCTTCCGCTCCGGAGTATTGTTCCTTTGAGGGGTCCGTGCCTTTCAGAAATGTCAGTTCTTCCTGTACAAATTCCTGAAGGTCGGAGTGAATCTCCGCCCCATGCGTTCCGTTTACGCAGTGTGCCGGCCAGATGCCGCCGTATTCTTTAAACGAGCAGTGGTCGGCAGGGTGGCATTCCCGGATAAACAGGACAGGAGGTTCGCCCCAGGAGTGCTCCTTGTTTTTGAGAATGAATCTGCGGCATTCCTGCACCGCGCTGTCTGCATTCTGGCAGGCCAATGACCCATCGATGAAGTCGTAGAGCATATCCACGACGACTATTGCGCTGTTACGGTTCATATCGTGAAGTTTTCTATTTCTTTTACAAGGCGTTCTATGATGGAGAGTTTTACTTCAGAAAGTTCATCTGAGATATCCACTTTGTAGAAGTGCGGATTGATAAGACGCCTTTCGCTTTGTGAAAAATGCGAGAGCGTGTCGTTATAGTAGGCCTTTTTCTCGAAGATGCTTCTTTGCGGGGCCACTCTCTTCCCGTTCTGCATTACCGCTTGCTGGAGTGGTCGGGCCGTGTATTCTCCGCGGGGCAGTGTTTTGTATTTGTAGCGGTCGAATTCGTCATAGATGGTGATGGCCCCGCCTTCGGAAAGAGTCTTGTCCGTATTGTCGCCTCTAAGGCAGGTGACGTCCAGTTTATATATTTCTTCCGGATAATTCTTGCTTATGCGCCAGGTAATCTGGAATCCGGGGTTTATCATCTTCGCACGGTCCTCGGACATCTTCATTACCGGCTGTCCGTCCAGACAGACGAGTTTATATACGTTTCCGAAACAAGGGGCGTCCTTGCTGGTGGCTATCGCATCGCCCACGCCATAGCAGTCTATGGCGGCTCCCTGTCTTTCGAGATCTGAGATGAGGTATTCATCCAGAGAGTTGGTGGCGAATATTTTGCAATTGTGCAGGCCGTTTTCGTCGAGAACCTTGCGCACTTCCACTGACAGATAGGCGAGGTCGCCGCTGTCGAGTCTCACGCCGTAGCCGTAAGGGTAGGAGTCGTCTATGCCGTTCTCCTTGAAGGCGCGTATGGCGTTGAGAAGACCGCACTTCAGGGTGTTGTATGTGTCGATCAGAAGAATCAGATTCTCTCCTCTGTGTGTCTGTATGTAGGCGTTGAAGGCTTTATGTTCTCCTTCGACGGTGCAGCCGAACGAGGATACGAAGCTGTGCGCCATGGTGCCGGTACTTCCGCAGCCGAAGATGTTGCCGGTAAGGACGTTGCTGGTTCCCGCGCAGCCGGCTATGACGGCTGCTTTGGCGCCGTAAACGGCCGCCCAGGGCCCGTGGGCCCTGCGGGAACCGAATTCGCTCACGGGCTTGCTGGTCGCACGGCACACTCTCGACGCTTTGGTCGCCACCGCCATCTGATGGTTCATGATGCACAGCATTGGGGTCTCGAGCACCTGCGCCTCTATGAGCGGGGCTTCCACTATGATTATCGGTTGATTGGGAAAAGCTATCTCACCTTCGCGCATGGCGTAGAGATTCCCGGTGAAATGCATCCCGCTAAGGTATTTTCTGAATTCTGCGTACTCGTCTCCGGGGAGAAACTGCTCGAACCACTGCGGAGCCTTTCCTCCCAGACCCTGTACCATCTCTATGACTTCATCTACGCCGCTTACTACCGCCCAGTTGTTGTTCTCCGGGGCTTTTCTGTAGAAAAGATTGAAAACGGCCGTTTTTCCTTCACTCCCTATGTCGTGAAAAGACTTTCCCATAGTGTATTGGTACTTGTCCGAACAATATGCAATATCTGTCAGCATTATATTTCTTTTAAACTTGGCAAATATAATGATTATTTGGAAGCTTTGACAGACTCTTTCCGATATGCCGACGGGCTGATTCTGCAAGATGAGGTGAAATATCGCCGGAAACTGCTGATGGAGTTGAATCCCGACTTTTCGGCTACCGTTTCGAGCGGAAGAGAGGTTGTGGTCAGCAGTTCCTTGGCTTTCCGGACCCTCCAGCCGTTCACATATTCGTAGAAATTGGTATGCATCTGCGAATTCAGGAAATTGGACGCATAGGTCCTGTTGGTACCGAGCTCTCTGGCCAGATCGCTTATGGTAAGTTTAGGGTCAAGATATATTTCCCTTTCCATGAACAGGCTTTCCAAGTTGTCCTCGAAACCGTGGCTTTTTGGTGCCGGATCTCTGCTTCTGTCATCGGAATTCAGCATTTGGAGTGCCTCCAGCATGTCATCCTGCCTATAGGAAAAAAAGCAGATGAGTCCAAAAAACACGATCATGCACAGGTTATAGATGGACACTGCGAAGAGTGAGTATCTGCTCAGTGAAGCCCATGTCCAGAGGC
>CAVEIF010000062.1:0-7704 GCA_963615835.1 Coprococcus eutactus
CGCGCTCGGAAGGGTATCCCACGATGATGCGGCTCGGGTAGAGGTTATCGTAGAGTGCCTTGCTTTCGCGAAGGAATTCCGGGGAGAAGAGTAAGTTGATGTGGCCCCCGTAACGTTCGTAGAGGCTGCGGGTGTAGCCCACGGGAATGGTGGATTTGATGACCATAACGGCAGCAGGGTTCACGCTGAGCACCATGTCTATGACTTCTTCGACGTGTGAGGTGTCGAAGTGGTTCTTGACCGGGTCGTAGTTAGTAGGGGCGGCTATGACTACATAGTCGGCGTCGCGGTAGGCTGCAGCTCCGTCGAGCGTGGCGGTGAGATTGAGCTTTCCTCGAAGATACTTTTCTATGTATTCGTCCTGAATGGGACTTTCGCCACGGTTGATCTTTTCCACTTTTTCGGGGATTACGTCCACGGCCGTCACCTTGTGGTGCTGGCTAAGGAGCGTGGCTATGCTCAGGCCCACGTAGCCTGTGCCGGCCACAGCGATATGTATGTCAGAAAATGGTCGCATATTATCTACTTATTTTTCTTTCTTATGAACAGGAAGTTCAGGTGTGCCATAAGGATGATGTGGCGGGTCTTGTAATGGCTCTTGATGTATGGATTATGGAGAACATCTATCCCGAGGTCCTTTACCGTCTGCCTCCAGAGGGCGTACACTTCGCGGTCGGGGATGAACTTGACAAGTATGTTAAGAGTCCTGTAATAAAGGCAGTCCAACACGTCCTTATAGCGCTCGTACTCCCCTTTCTGCAAAAGGGCGGATTTGAGCGTATCGACATTGCCTTTGAGCTGGGCGAAGTTCGAGAATGCTATCTGCTTGGTGACGTGTTTGGTAATGGAGTCGGTGTTGATGAAGTAGTGATAAAGCGCTTTCTGAACATAAGCCACTTTAGGGCGAGTCGCGAGAATCTGGAAGGTTATCACCATGTCCTCGCCCATATTGTACTGCGGCCAGGCGGCTACGCTTTCCAGCAGGCTGCGACGTATAATCTTGTCACACAGACTCCAAGTGGCCTTGTCGCGTGCAGCATCCACTATTATAGTGTCCGCATCAAGTCCTCGACCTATACTTTTATAATATTTCCGAGTGCCTTTGGCATCATCTGACACCAGATCGCAGACAACCAGATCCGCCCCGTCTTCCTCGGCCTTTCGATGCATCAGCGCGTACGCGTCTTTTTCGAGCCAATCGTCACTGTCGCAATTGATTACAAATTCTCCCGTAGCAAGCTGCATTCCGAAGCGGCGCGCAGCGCATTGGCCTCCGTTCGATGGGGTTCTGACTATCTTCACCGTGTCGCTCTTCTCTTTAAGAGAATCGCAGTACCGCTCTACCACAGAGCGGAGTATCTCGACTGAACGGTCCGGGGAGCAGTCATCCACGAAGATGAACTCTATCTCCGTGAGGCTTTGCTCGAAAAGGCTCACCGCACAGCGCTCTATATATCTTTCCACCCCGTATACCGGGATAACGACACTTAGCTTAGGCATTCTTTTCTTCTATAAGGCGCAGCAGGTACTGTCCGTATTGATTCTGAGCCATAGGTCGGGCCAGGGAGCGCAGTTTGTCGGCGTCTATCCAGCCCTTAGTGAAGGCTATCTCCTCGAGGCAGGCCACCTTGAGGTCCTGGCGTTTTTCTATGGTCTCCACATAGTTCGACGCTTCAGAGAGCGAATCGAAGGTCCCGGTGTCAAGCCAGGCAAATCCCCTTTCGAGTTTTTCGACGCGCAGATTCCCCCGCTGCAGAAAGCTCTGATTGACAGTGGTTATCTCGTATTCTCCGCGAGCTGACTTCCCTACCGTGCCGGCCACATCCACTACCGAGTTGGGATAGAAATAAAGCCCTACCACGGCATAGTGACTGCGCGGGGCGACCGGTTTTTCTTCTATCGCAAGGCACTGCCCTTCTTGATCGAACTCCGCCACACCATACCTTTGCGGGTCACTTACCCAATAACCGAATATCGTGGCCTCACCTCTTTGCGCACGCTCTACCGCCCTTTCACATTTGGCCTCAAAACCGGCGCCGTAAAAGATATTGTCTCCGAGCACCAGCGCCACGCTGTCATCTCCTATAAACTCCTTTCCTATTACAAATGCCTGGGCCAATCCTTCCGGCTTCGGCTGGCTCGCGTACTGAATGGTTATTCCCCATTGGAGCCCATCGCCAAGAAGGCGCCTGAACGAAGGAAGATCGTCCGGGGTGGATATCACCAGCACCTCACGAATCCCCGCTCCCATAAGAACGCTGAGCGGATAGTATATCATGGGCTTGTCATAGACAGGAAGCAGCTGCTTGCTCACCCCTAAAGTGATGGGGAAAAGGCGCGAACCTGTCCCGCCCGCCAGAATTATACCTTTCATCGTGCCGAGTAGTTTCTTTTGTAATAACTCCGGTATTCTCCCGATGTGGTCTTTTCGAGCCAATCGGAATGTTCCAGATACCACCTTACCGTCTTTTCCAGGCCATCGCTCAGTTTTGTCCGTGGCGTCCAGCCCAGTTCACGTGTTAAAAGGGAATGGTCTATCGCATATCTGAGGTCGTGCCCCGGGCGGTCCTTGACGAATCTTACCAGATTAGCAGACGCTCCTTTTTCTCGGCCCAGAAGACGGTCGGTTACATCTATTATCTCATTTACAAGGCAGAGATTGCTCAGTTCGCCGTCTCCTCCTATGCAGTAGGTCTGACCGCTGCGCCCTTTGTGAAAGATTAGATCTATCGCCTCGGCGTGGTCTTCGACATAGAGCCAGTCACGCACATTCTCTCCTTTTCCATAGACGGGGATCTGCTGAGAGCACTTTATATTATTAATGGTAAGCGGGATGAGCTTTTCCGGAAATTGAAAAGGTCCGTAGTTGTTAGAGCAGTTGCTTATCACTACGTCCATTCCGTATGTGTCTCCGAAGGCGCGGACGAAATGATCCGCCCCGGCCTTGGATGCGCTATAGGGACTGTGCGGCCTGTACGGGGTCGTCTCTGAGAACCTGTCGGAGTCCCCATCCAAGTGTCTTAAAGGAAGCGCCCCATACACCTCGTCTGTTGATATCTGATAGAAGCGTGTGCCTTCGTATCCGCTTTCACGCTCTGACCAGACGGCCCTGGCAGCCTGAAGAAGAGTGAGCGTGCCGATGACATTTGTACGGGCAAAGCCCAAAGGCTCTTCTATGGAGCGGTCCACATGACTTTCCGCAGCAAGGTGTATTATACTGTCAACATTTTCTTTACACAGCAGAGCGCAGACAAGCTCATAGTCGCAGATGTCACCTTTAACGAAGCAAAAATTGGCATTATCCTGCAGGTCGACCAGATTCATAAGGTTACCGGCATAGGTAAGGGCGTCCAGGCAGATTATCCTGTAATGAGGATAACGCTGAATGAAGCGCCTAAGCACATGACTGCCGATGAATCCGGCACCGCCGGTTATGAGTATGTTTCTGCTGATGGGCATCTTGAAAGGCTACAGCTTTTCTATGGTGTAGTTGGCGGAATCCTGATCCAATGAGACGTACATTAACTGCGCTGCACCTATGACAACTCTCTTTTTACGTCTTCCCTGCACAGCGACAAGCGTACCTTCAACCACTGAGCCGTTGTCGCAGCAGATTCTAACTTTATCGCCGCTTTTGATGTTGAGGGCGTCGAAATCTATAGTCGAAGGGTCGAGGAAGTTCTTTTTTTCCTTAGCGAGAGTGCAGGCGTTTATGAAATTCTGCATCTCGGCGTCGGGAATGGTGACGTATCTGCGCGAGAGGCCGTCGGGCATCATCTTATATTGAAGACGCGGCTGACTAATCTTCAGTTCATCGATTCTTTTCTTCGAGCAGTGGACAAATATCAGATTGCTTACTGCAGGGACCTGTGTCTTGACCCTCCTGCGATTGATTACGCGAAAGCCTGTCACCAGGGGGATAAAACTCTCCACCTGCTTACTGTCCAGATACTCTTTAATCTTAAGTTCACTGCGGTAGGTGGCGCTCATCGCATACCATTGCACTAGAGTATCCTGCTGGAGCATTTTAAAGTCAGAGTAATTCTTTAGCTCCCTAAACTGCACATAAGAGTATAACTATCAAGCACTTAGTGCAGTTTAAGTGGTTTTTCGGCTAATCTTTCCCAAGTCGTCTTTTACCGGGGAAAGACATACAAAGATAAGTATTATTTACTATTAAAGCAAAAGAGTTTGTGGTAAATAATTTATTTCCAGATAGCTGACAATCCTCCTTCTGAGGTCTCTTTGTAGAGGGACGGGAGGTCTTTTCCGGTCTGCTTCATGGCGCTTACCACCTGGTCGAAGGACACGCGGTGAAGTCCGTCAGTGTAGGACGCGTAGATATTGGCATCAAGAGCACGTGCGGCGGCATAGGCGTTGCGTTCTATGCAGGGAATCTGAACCAGCCCGCATACAGGGTCGCAGGTCATCCCGAGGTGGTGCTCAAGGCCCATTTCGGCGGCGTATTCTATCTGCGCGGGGGTTCCGCCCATAAGCTGATTGGCAGCGGCGGCCGTCATGGCGCAGGCCACGCCCACTTCGCCCTGGCAGCCCACTTCAGCTCCGGAGATGGAGGCATTGGTCTTGACGACATTGCCCACAAGGCCGGCCGTAGCGAGAGAGCGCACGATTCTGTTATCGCTGAAGTTATAGACCTTCTTAAGATGATACAGCACGCTTGGCAGCACTCCGCAAGACCCGCAGGTGGGCGCCGTGACTATGGTGCCGCCCGAGGCGTTCTCTTCACTCACTGCCAATGCATAAGCGAATATCAGCCCTCGCGTGCGGAGAACATCCTTATAGCCTTCGCTGCGGATATAGTAGGATGCAGCTTTACGGCGAAGATGCAGCGGTCCGGGGAGTACGCCTTCCTGGTCCAATCCACGCTCAATCGAGGCCTGCATAGCTTCCCACACGCTCTGCAGATAGTCATAGATGCCTGTGCCTTCCACTTGCTGGACATACTCCCAATAGGCCTTACCGTTGGAATTGCACCACTGAAGGAGTTCGGTCATGGTGTTCAGCGAATAAATCTCAGGACTTTCCACTTCCGGAAGCTGGTCGCAGAGAATGGCTCCGCCTCCCACGCTGTAGAAGGTCCATTCGTCAGAAAGCCGGAGCTGAGCCGACGCGTCGGTTGTACCTTCCTGCGGAATGGCTTCGGGATTGGCAATTACGGAGATGCTCATGGCGTTCGGGTGCCTGTCAAGATACACCTTCGGAAGCCACTCTATATAGACTTTACCTGCGGGCGAGAGAACGTCCTTTATGGCCACGTCGGTAAGATGACCGCGTCCTGTAGCGGCAAGAGAGCCGTAAAGACGGACGTAAAAGCCCTTGGCCTGAGGATGATGATTAAGATAGGCTTCACTGGCTGCCTGCGGGCCCATGGTATGGCTGCTCGACGGACCTTTGCCAATTTTATATATTTCACGAATGGATTTCATATTCTGACAGTTAAATAATGTGTAAAAACTATCTTTACATATCACTAAAAGCGCATAAAGATACGCTTTTTTCGGCGAATATGAAAACAAAAGGGCCGGCGTTTGAATGCCGACCCTTACTGTTATTGGACTATAAAGAATTATTTCTTCCTGTAGACTCCACCGAGCGATGCAGGCCCGTTCTCCTTGAAACAAGGGTAATTCTGCTTGGTAGACTTGAATACCGGACTCTTCTTCTCTGAAGCTGAGTAGTAGCTGAATGAGTCTATGAACTCCTGTGCATCTGACGCACCGGCCTTGTCGAAGTTGAATGGAGTAGCGCTAACAGGTCCGCACACACCGTTCTCATCTATGGCGAAACCGTATACAACGCCGTCTACGCCGAATGGAGCATAGCATTCGGTTGCATAAGATGAAGGTGTATCGTTGAGAATGGTATAGATAAGATCCTCTCTTGCATAGGTCTTTCCGTCTGCCTGATAAACGTTAAAGAAGTATTTGACACCATTTGTTTCTATCTTGACAGGGAATACGGCATTGTTACCGTACCAGCTCATCTCTGGATTAAGCTCCCTGATGGCTGCACCGTCGTAGTATTTGTCCCAAGAGATAGTGAACGTGACATCGCTCAATTTAGCCTCAGGGAAGGTAAACACCTCGCTGAAGATAGGATCGCAGGCGAACTCCGTCTCTCCGTTCTTGATAGGGAGCACGGCTATCTTGCCTTTCTCTCCAGGATATACGGTGTAGGTGTTGTCGGAAACTCCGTAAGTAGAGAACAAGCGGAAGTATGAATCCCTGTCAAGTCCGAGTTTAGCCATTTTTTCTATCATGCCGTTCTCGTACTCGAGGAAATCCTCTACTGTGCAATCTTCGTTCACGAGCTCGAAGAAGTAGTCCACGCTGTCGTCTGAAGGGGTTACGGTAAATGTTGATTCAAATCCCTGAACTTCACCGTCGGTACGTACTGCCGTGAAGGTGAGTTTGGTAGGATCTCCTGACGGTACTGTGGTGAAGACTTTCTTGGTGATCTCTGTCGATGCGGCTGAATCTACGCAACCGAATACCAGAACGGCATACTCTGTACCGCCGTATGTCTCAACCGTTTCTGAATACGGCTCATAGTATGTAGGGATATAGCCGTTCTGAGTGTACAGGAATGATACGATTTCATCTTTATCTGAGGTGTCAGGAAGTATGGAATTCTTAACTACCATTACTGAATAAGGGTCAGAGTTGGAAGGCGTTACGCTGATGGTAGCACCGCGGGCCTTAATGTCTGTTATGTTCACCTCGAAAGTGTTGGATGAAGGCTCAGGTGAGGCGGTAGTGAATTCGTGGCACTCGAAAGTTCCGTCTGGCTCGCCGTCTTCGGTGACATAGCCTACGACTACATAATAGTGAGTGCTTCCGTTTAGCCATTCCAAAGAGGCGTCTACGACGTCTGCGTTAGCGCAGAGTGAGGCGATGGCCTCTTCCTTAGTGTATCCCCACTCCATATAGGCATCGATGTTACCTTTATAATATACTATGGCTTTATCGCTTATCGTGGCACCTTCCAGACCATCGACATGCACCTTCCTGGCGGTTGCTACATAGATGGCTTTATTCTGGTCGTCGCGAGTGATGTTGAGAACGCACGTAGATGTGGTAATGTCCGTCACTTTCACTTCGAAATGCGACACTTCCGGCGTCGGTTCCGGTTCCGGCTCCGGATCGGGAGTTACAGGATCTGATTTCTTGTTGCATCCGAAGGAAATCGCCACACAGACGCAAAGGCACGAAAGGGCCTTGATAGTTTTTTTGAAGTCCATAATGATTATAATTAATAAGTAATACTTTTCAAAAGTTTGTCGCTATGGTTGCCACTCAGGTAGCTTCTCTGGTTGCCGCCACAGTATATTGTCCGTTTGTTGCTCCGGACTTATTGACTTGATTTACTACCTAACTTACCAACGCGCTTGTTGCTCCGGGCGCTACATGCAGCTTACGATTCTAAACAGCGCTACCTCACGCAAAATCAATCTTTTAAATACTTTTTACGACATTTTCAGGTCCGAAAGCATATCCAAAGATGATAATTTATAAGCACTATTGCAAGAAATCGGGCAAAAAAATGCATGTTTACATGCAAATTTGCTCGCCCGAACTTCTGCTCTTCCGGTCCTCGCTGCCACTCGTCTACCACATTTCATATGACACGCTCGCCTCCCGCTTTACAGGCCATTCTGGTTTATATGACACGCCCGTCAGACCG
>CAVEIF010000063.1:0-7342 GCA_963615835.1 Coprococcus eutactus
TCCCCTTTCCGGGTATGGGCGATCAGATTGGACAGCATCCGGTCAAAGACTGCGAGATTCTTCCTGATGCGTTCTATGTTCCAAATACGGATGCTTTGATACAGTGGCGGGAATGATTTGAAGTTCTTCCAAACAATAAGATCAGCCTTCAATGCCGATATGATGTCTGGCCTCGGGGCAAGTCTTCGCTCTATGTCTGCCGGGATTACAGCCCTGCCTGCATCAGTCATCAGACCAAGTTTTTCGAGCCTTTGGCATCTGGCCCAATTGAGGGCAGAGAACTCTCCAGATTTCCTGCGAGGTGAGAACCGCTGATAAAACACACCATCAATGGATTTTGTACTGCTGTCTATCCACCCGAAGCATAGAGCCTCCTCCACGGCATCGAGATATCTGACGATTCCCGGCTTGTCAACCTTGGCCCTGCTGCAGGGAATGACCATTTCTGCCGCCGTGTCATGGTTTTCCTCATACCAACGGCGAAGCTCTTCCCGGGTCGTTACGTGAAGTGGCTCTATCATATCATCAAAAATATTCTTCCTTCCGCCTTACAGAACGTTTCCGGATGCTGCATCACGGTTCGATAAACATAAGCTGAAGTTACGGGCTTTCCATCCTTCAGCACAACCAGCCTGCTGCGGTTGATCTCAGTCGCGAACTGTTCAGTGGTCATCCCACCGTTCTTCCTGGCCAATAAATATAGTATGGCTTCTTCGATCTTCATCTTTCAACGTTATAAACTACTACCCGGAGAAGAATGGCGGTGATATACCCTTGGAACCGCTGATAAATATTGATGTAAATTTACTGAAAATCTTTGTCGCTGATACAAAGCCGGTCCTTTTTTATTTAATTTCAAATATTTTACCTATCTTTGCGAGCGATATCGCATGATATCATCTACATACGCGAAAGTGTTTTTCGCCAACCTTGTCGAAAATCTGGACAATTTTCTTACCCAAGGGTTCGGTCGTAAGCACTCCGCCTGTCTCTATGATTATGTTGGCCGGTGGCCCTCTTGCTGCCGTGTACTCCATATCGAGCGGGTGTGGAGTACGATTGTTTCTTTCTTGGGTGCGTCCGTCCAGAACGTTCGACGAGAAGTTACGAAAACGGCTTCACACCTTTGTCGTATTTATACACCATAAATGCCTTGGAGCCGGGCGAAGGATTGTAGATATGAAACAAAACAAGCCAAACGGCGCCCCACAGACTTCGGGCTATTCGGCCCCGAGCATCAGCATCTTGACACTTGAAAGCGGACAAGCCATTCTGATAAATAGCGGAGGCGAAGGTGGAGGTAGCACTGATCCCCTGGAGCCTGTAGAATAAAGGTCATGAGACACTTATTTCCCAGATTGCTATGCATTTGTGCGATAGCATCAATGTTGTCATGCAACAAGAATGAGGTGGTTACCCCAGATGAAGAGGTGCGCTACGTGCAGTTTTCCATGAACGAATTGGAACCTGTCGATATCTGGCGGACGAAAACCAGTATTAATGGAAGCAACAATATAGTATGGATGCCTGGCGATACCCTCGGCATTTACCCAGCACAGGGTTCTCAGGTGTATTTCGTCATCAACGCCTCCGGTGAAGCAGAATCAGCTGTCTTTGATGGTGGAGGCTGGGCCTTCAAATATGGCAGCACTTATTACGGATACTATCCATTCATCGGTGACATCTATCTTGACAGGACGCACATCCCTGTTTCCTTCACAGGTCAGGAACAAAACGGGACTGACGGAGTCTCCCATGTAGGTAAGTGCTTGTACACATACACAAATGCGACTTCAGCTGAAAGTGGCGCCTTGAACTTCTCGTTCAAGCATTTGTGCACAGTAATACGTCCAGCATTAACGTTGCCTGCAGGGACTTATACCAAGCTTGCGATTACGGCTCCTACTGCTGTATTCACGAAGAAGGGTTATTACAATCTGGCCGCCGGAAACTGCGAAATCACTGGCACGGAATACTCCAATCAAATTCAGATTGATTTAAAAAATGTAACACTGGCCAGCGAAACTACTTTCTATGTATTTATAGTCTCAGCTCCAGTTGATGTAAAGGGTGTGGAGATTACGGTCAGTGTCCTTGATAACAATAAATTGGAACGTCAATGCAAAAAAACACCGGGAGCCGTATATGCCGCAGGAAAACTCGCAAATATAACCTGCAATACTTGGACCGAGGTTCCGCAAAGCATGGGCATGATTGTCGCGGACTGGGGCGACTCCGGGACAGTGAGCGGAGACGCCGATTAACCTGTAATATCAACAAAACCAATATCATAATGAAAACCTATCATCTAATTGCAATCTTGTTCGCATCGGCTGCACTGGCAGGATGCGCAAAGGAACTTGTGGCAGAACAGGAGATCGGGCACGACGAGGGGATGATTCCCATCAACGTCTCCGGCTCCATCGACCAGATTCAGACCAAGGTGTCTGCCGGCGGATTCGTGGACGGAGACGCCGTGGGCCTGTATGCCGTGAACTATTCAGAGGACAATACTGCCGCCGGGACACTTGCCGCGGAAGGCAATCAGGCGGACAATGTGAAATATGTATTCAACGGGACGAAGTGGACCCCGGTGAAGAGCGTCTATTATAAGAACGTGAACACCAACGTCGACATCTATCTGTATTATCCTCATCAGGGCGATATCAGCGATGTGGAAGCGGCTAACTTCGAAGTGAAGAAGGACCAGAGCACCGCGAGGACCACCACCGCTCTCGGCGGATATGAGGCTTCCGACTTCCTCTGGGGCAAGGGCGAGAACATCACTCCCGTGGAGTCCGCAGTTCAGATTCCTATGTACCACAAGCTTTCCGCAGTCAGCGTGACTCTCGTGGAGAAGGCCGGATTCGATGACGGAGAGTTCGAGAATCTCGAGAAGAGCGTCATCCTTATGAACACCTCACGCAAGGCCACCATCAACTATGCCACGGGCGAGGCCACCAAGGTCGGCGATCCTCAGCTTGACGGCATCGTGATGTGCCCTCAGACCGACGGCTCGTTCAGAGCCATCGTCATCCCGCAGAGCGTCGCGGCAGGCACAAGGCTGTTCTCCATCACCATAGGTGGCAGGACCTACGGCTTCCGTGTGGACAATACCACGGAATACCTGGCGGGCAAGCAGCTCAACTTCGAAATCAACATCACCAAGAAAAGTGACGGTTCCGGCGTGGAACTCACTCTCGGGACTGCTCAGATAAGTGATTGGACACAGGACATCAATTCCTGGGGCGGCACGGCGAGACAGTATTATGTGGTGAATGTCTCCGAGGCCGGGACACTGGGTAAAACCATCAAGGCTGCCGGAAAGAATCCGGACAAGATCAAGAACCTGAAGGTCACGGGACAGGTCACGACGTCGGATTTCTATTTCATGAGAGATTCGATGGCCATTCTTGAGGCGGTGAACATGAAGGAGGCGAAAGTGGTGAACGCCCAAAAGACAGGTTCCACGACGGAGGATTTGGCAGATGACATTATTCCATTATATGCCTTTGGCCAAAAAAGTACGCTATGCTATTTTGAATTTCCGGAAAATTTAACATTTATCGGATCGTGCGCCTTTAATGAAACAAAACTTGCCGGGACAATTGTCTTGCCGGACAATATTGTTACTATCGGTTCATGCGCTTTTCAAAATACTTTAATATCTTCCGTCATATTTCCTCAAAACCTGTTGTCGATAGGAGACAACGCCTTTTACAATTGTTCCAATCTTTCGGGAGAATTGAAATTTCCGCCGAAGCTAAAACAAATAGGTGCCAAGGCTTTTTCTACTTGTGGCGGTCTTTCCGGAAGGTTGATTCTCCCTGACGAATTAGATACTATTGGAGATAATGCCTTCTATCGTTGCGGTAAATTTGAAGGCGACTTGATAATACCGGAAAAAGTTCAAAGTGTAGGACCATATTGCTTTTCATTCTCTACCTTTAAAGGAAAACTCATTTTGAATAATGTGACAAACTTCGGTAAAAATTGTTTCCAGAATTGTTGGTTCTCAGGTGAATTGATTATTCCAGAAGGCACGACAGAGATACCGTCAGGCGCTTTTGCATGGAATTACTTTTCCGGCATCGTTTTCCCAACCTCTTTAAGGTCAATTTATACAGGTGACACATTTTCCAATTCCGGTGCTTTCAGGGCAAATTCTAGATTGACTGGATCACTTATTTTTCCTGAGGGAATGATTTCTATAGGGGCACAAGCTTTCTACGGTTGCGGTCAGATAAATTCCATAGAATTCCCCAGCACATTGACAACAATAGGAAGCAGCGCTTTTAACCGTTGTTATTACATCTCGAAAATATTGTGCAATTCAATCGAACCTCCTGTAGTCCAATCTGAAGCATTCGGCGGTGTCGCAAAGGATAATTTCACGGTAGAGGTGCCGGCACAGTCCGTGAAATCGTATCAGTCTTCAACCGGCTGGGAGGATTTCAAGCGCATCGCCGCCCATTATGACTTTTCCGTCAGCCGTGAAAGGATGCGCGCTCTTAATGGAACAAAAACGAACACCTACACCCTTCGTGCGCCTTCAGGATTTGACTGGACGGTGGAGGCGCCGGATTGGGTGACCGTGAGCCCGGCTTCAGGCACCGGCAAAACCGACGTGACGGTTACGGTGGCGGAAATGGACCATCCTTTCAGCGGCACATTCACCGTCAACGAAGGTTCCTACAATTCGGTCAACAACAAGACCTACACCGGCCGTGCCGGACAGGTGGTGTTCACGCTTACCGGAAAGAACTATACCTGCGCCCTGGATGTCGAGCAATATGACTACGACTACGCCGACGGTTATGTAAAGACCTATCAGACGGCGACAAAAGGGAATAATGGCGGCATCGACATTGTATTCATCGGAGACGGTTACGATGCCAAAGACATAGCCACGGGGACGTTCCTCGCCAATGCCGAAGCCGGATACGGGCATCTGTTTGACGTGGAACCATACAAGACCTACAAGGATTATTTCAACGTAAAGGCCGTGATCTCCATGTCGGACGAGAGCGGAATAGGCACAGTCAACACCGTTATCGACACCAAATTCGGCAGCTATTTCACCCAGAACAGAATCAAGACCCCTGCTGCGGAACCTTGCTTCGCGTGGGCGAAGAAGGCCGACGCGGACATGGACATTCAGAAGTCCCTTACGATAATGATGATGAACACCTCCACTTACGAGGGCATCTGCATGATGTACGCTGACGGCTCGGCTATCGCCTGCTGCCCGGTGAGCACCGAGGCTTACCCTTACGACTATCGTGGCATAATCCAGCATGAGGCCGGCGGACACGGGTTCGGAAAACTTGCAGATGAATATATCTATCATAATGCGTTCATACAGACTTGCAGCTGCATAGACGGTTGCGACCATCCGCAGAACGACAATGACTCGCAGTCTGCCTATGGCGCTTTCAAGTCTCTTGGCTGGTACAGGAACCTTTCCATGAGCGGAGACGCCAAGCAGGTGCCGTGGAGTCATCTCATATACCACGCGAACTACTCCGATTACGTCGATATGTATGAGGGAGGCTATATGCACTCACGCGGAGTTTACCGCTCGGAGGCGACGAGCTGCATGAACAACAACATCCCTTATTACTCTGCCATAAGCCGCCAGGCTATAGTTGAACGAATTAAGGAATACGCCGGTGAGACCTTTGACTTCAAAGACTTTGTAGCAAATGACAGCGATGCATTCGGCACCATAACCAAGAGCGGATTCCATTCGTTCGACCGCACCTACGGCGTGGATCCCCTTTGGAACCGCGGCAGCGAGCATGGCTCGGTTGTCTATATGGGCGAACATCCTGATTACAGCAAGATAAAATAAGGAGGAATTATCATGAAAAAGACTACATTCATACTTACAGCCATATTGGCATTGGCCTCCTGCAGCAAGGAGCATCATTCAGCGGTGAATGATTCCGATGAGATTCTGTTCAATCTCGCCTTTCCGGGACAGACCAGAGCGACGGCGAGCGCGTTTGAGAACGGCGATGACGTATCCCTCTATGCAGTGGAGTACGACGGAGACACCCGGATGCCACTGCAGGTCGGCGGCAACTACTTCAACAACGAGAAACTGACCTTCGACGGCACTTCCTGGACCGGGACAAGATCACTCTACTGGAGCGGCAACGCCTGCGACTTCTATGCATTCTATCCTTATCAGGCTTCCATAGGCTCGATCGAGGAGTACCCATTCAGCGTGGCGACAGACCAGGACGCGGATGACGGCGCGGGATATGAAGCGTCGGACCTTCTCTATGCTTCAGCGTCCAATGTAAGCAGTTCGGCAGGAACGGTCAGTCTCAACTTCATCCACATGATGTCCAAGGTCATCGTGAACATTGAGAAGGGCGAGAAATTCGAAGGCGAGATTCCCGACGACGTCGTGGCTCACATCTATAACACCACGACTTCCTGCAAGGTCAACTGGACCAAGGGTTCCGTCGAGAAGAATGCCTTCGGCAGCAAGAACACCATCACGATGAGAAAGATCAGCAACTCTCAGTTCGAGGCCGTACTCGTTCCGCAGAACATCGAGAGAAGCACTCCCCTCGTCGAACTTACGATGAGCGGCATCGCCTACCTGCTGGAGACCTCTCTGAGCTTCCTTCCCGGATATGTCCATACCATCACGGTGACGCTGAACACCTCGCCGGATCAGGAACAGATTGAAATCTCAATAGATCCGAGCATCCACAACTGGTAACAGGACTCCTTACTGCGAAATGAAAAAGGGGCGCGTCTTTCGACTCGTCCCTTTTTAAAATGTTTTAGAAAAACTACCTGTTCTACGGAGCAAACGAGGCGATCTCAAAGACTCTGAATTTCCTCTTGTGACAGCCCTGTAACTTTACAGATGACGGTTATTGGAACTCCCTCTTTTAAGAACCCTTTCGCCGTCTCCCGCCTCCCTTCCGCCAACCCCTCTTCAAGTCCTTCTGCAAGTCCGTCTGCACGACCTTTTGCCTCACCTCTCGCGAGCGCTTCTTTCACCGCGAAATCTTTCTGTGCCAGTATATCTCGTTCATTCATAAGACTTTTATTGCGATTTCAAAGACACTGGATTTCTTCCTTTGATAGTCTGGTGACTTCACTTATGAAAGAAATATCCAATCCTTTTTCAAGGAGTATTTTCGCCGTCTCCCGCCTCCCTTCCGCCAACCCCTCTTCAAGTCCTTCTGCAAGTCCGTCTGCACGACCTTTTGCCTCACCTTTCGCGAGTGCTTCTTTCACTGCGAAATCTTTCTGTGCTAATATATCACGTTCATTCATAAGACTTTTGTTATAAAGTGTTTTCTTCTCCGGAGTG
>CAVEIF010000064.1:0-7280 GCA_963615835.1 Coprococcus eutactus
ATTCCGACGGAAGCGGAGGCATGATGTGCGGTAACGGAGGCAGATGCATCGTGGCCTTCGCCGATTTTTTAGGGATAACACCTTCGGAAAAAGACACTTACAGATTTCTGGCAGCCGACGGAGAACACAGCGGAACCATTCTGAAACGCGACGGAAGAAATAAGACCGTGCGTCTTAAAATGTGCGACGTGCACTCCTTCGCGCCATCCATAGAAGACGGATATTTTCTGGACACAGGTACAAGACACTACGTAAAATTCGTCGAAGACGTGGAGGCTGTCGATCTTCCCGCTGAAGGCTCGCGGCTTCGGCATCACCCCGCCTTCGCTCCAGCAGGAACAAATGCCAATTTCGTTCAGATCATCGGCGAGGACACGATAAAAGTACGCACATTCGAAAAAGGCGTGGAGGCGGAGACACTTGCCTGCGGAACCGGAGTAACCGCCAGCGCCATAGCCTCTTACCTATCCGGAAAAGCAAAGGGATGCAAAATCGAAGTCCACACCCGGAAAGACATTATGGAAGTGGAGTTCAATCCGTCAGAAACGGAATTTACCGAAGTCTATCTGACAGGTCCGACTACAGAATGCTCAGAAGCTGCTTAAGGAGGATGAAAGAATTGTCTTTGAGATCATTCCAGAAGCCGTCATAAGCCTGCTGATGATTACACTGCGGCGTAACCACATCGCTTATGGCACGAAACGCGAGGAAAGGCACACCGTAATGATAGCAGGTCTGTGCCACTGAAGCAGACTCCATATCACAGGCAAGCGCATCCGGATAAAGCCTTTTGACCGCCTGATCTTCTTCGATGGTGGTCAGAAACTGATCTCCGGTGCAGATGAGACCTTCGTGTATGCCCGCACTCCCGACGGACAACGTCCTGGCGCAAGACAAAAGTCCCGAATCCGAACAAAAACGCTGCGGACATCCCTGCACCTGACCGCGAAGATTACCCTCCCCGCACCAGACATCGTGATAAGCCACCTGATTGGCAAGCACGAAATCCCCTATCTTCAAAGTGTTGTCTATCCCCCCTGCGACACCTGAATTGATGATGCAATCCGGACGCTGACCAAGGATCAGCTCCGTCGTGGTCCTGGCGGCATTGACCTTGCCAATCCCCGCCTTCACGACATTCTCTATCCCTATGGAACGAAGCGCCTCATATTCACTGTCCAGCGCCACTATAAGTCCTATCTTCATTGGAAACTGCTAATTATTATTTATCCCGCTACGGAGGAATTCCAGATAAGCGTCAACATCCAGATTATATCCGCGCACCGGAGCGAGCAATTCTCCCTGAGGAGAAAGAAGCGCATAATTCGGCTGCGCATTCACCCCGAAACGCTCCTTTACCATATACGAATTGACCCGGCCCACCTGTTTGAGGACCTTACCGGATGGCGTGGTAATCCATTTGCTTTCAGGGAGCTGCGTCTTATCATCCATATACAGGACCACCAGGACATAATCTTCGCGAAGTATCTTCAGCACCCTCTCATCTGACCATACGCGGGCCTCCATCTCTCTGCAATTGACACATCCATGTCCTGAAATGTCCACAAAAACCGGCATCCCCTGCTGGCGTGCAGCCTCAAGTCCGCGTTCCAGATTATCATAAGCCCACAGTCCATGAGGAAGAGGGACCATATCGGAATCGGTCTGAATGTTGGCCTCGGGGGTGGAAACAGATGCTGATCCCAGCACAAATTCCTGACTTTCGAGCGGCGGAAGATAACCGGATATGGCCGACAGCGGAGCTCCCCACATCCCGGGGATGAGATAAACCACAAACGCAAAGTCAATTACCGCGAGCAAGAGCCTCTTGAATGAAATGTATTCCACCTGACTGTCGTGCTTGAAACGAAGTTTGCCCAAAAGATAAAAGCCCAGGAGCGAAAAACAGACTATCCAGATGGCCAAATAAACCTCACGGTTCAGTATCCCCCAGTGATATACCTGGTCCGCAGTGCTCAGGAACTTAAGGCCAAGAGCTATCTCTATGAAACCAAGCACCACCTTTACGCTGTTGAGCCAACCTCCGCTTCGAGGAAGTTTGTCAAGAAGCGACGGGAACAAGGCGAATATGGTAAACGGCAAAGCGAACGCCACGCTGAATGCAAGCATCGTGATCATAGGAGTCCAGAATTCACCCTCCGTGCTCTTGATCAATACCGTCCCCACGATTGGCCCGGTGCAGGAAAAACTTACCAGAACGAGTGTCAGAGCCAAAAAGAACACTCCTCCGAGCCCCGCTTTTGAGCTTTTCTTATCCGCACCGTTAACCCATTTCGAAGGAAGGACGATTTCGAAAGCTCCGAAAAAGGAGGCCGCGAATATCATAAATACGGCGAAAAATATCAAATTAGGAAGCCAATGTGTTGAAAGCCAATTAAATATATCCGTTGTAACCGCATCTCCGCCCAGAAGCCAGGTAAGTCCTATTATCATACATATAGGGACCGTGTAAAGAAGGACTATGAAAAGCCCGTACATAAATGCACGGAAACGTCCTCTTCTCGGATTATCCCCGCCCTTGAGAAAGAACGAGATGGTCATAGGCACCATAGGGAAAACACAAGGCGTAAGCAGCATCGCAAATCCCCAAAGTATGGCTTCAAGGATCAAAGACCACAATCCCTTTCCCTGAGACTGGGCCTCTTTTACCGGCGCGCCCTTCACTTCCGCGGTAAATTCGTAATCCTGAGGAGGATAACAGTCGTCCCCTACGCACACCTGATAAGTCAATATGCCCTTGATGACAGCCGGGCTCCGCTTCAGACTGATATCCTGGGAAAGCACATATCTGCCTGTCGCCACGGTCTCTCCCTTATAATCGGTCCCTATATATTCTTCTCCGGGGGCCCCTTTCAATTCATAAGAAGAATCGGGGACAAACTCCACGCTTATAGCATTATAGCTATCCCCCATGGGGTGCAGGAAACAGCCCTCGGGAATCATCCCTTCTATTACGACGGTATGTTCTGTCGTCTTATTGCTTACATTCCAGTCTATGGACGCTCCCGCTCCGATAAAAGCGGAAAGAAATAAACCTAAAAAAAGAATCATCATGATTTGTTTTACACTGAATCGATTGACAATTTACTCCTGCCTCCGGATATGCGCGCCGAGAGCGTTCAATCTCTCGTCTATACACTCGTAGCCTCTGTCTATCTGGTCTATGTTGTTGATTACTGATCTTCCGGGACAAGACAAAGCGGCGAGCAGAAGCGCTATTCCCGCACGGATATCAGGAGATGACATGGTGCCGGGTTTAAGAGCATGCTGATGATTATGCCCTATCACCACCGCCCTGTGCGGATCGCAAAGAATAATCTGGGCGCCCATATCGATGAGTTTGTCAGTAAAGAACAGACGGCTCTCGAACATCTTCTGGTGAATAAGCACAGAGCCTTTGCACTGAGTGGCCACCACAAGCATGACTGAAAGAAGATCAGGCGTAAGACCGGGCCAAGGTGCGTCCGCTATGCTCAAGATGGAGCCGTCTATGAATGACTCTATCTCATAGCTTTCCTGTTCGGGAACAAATATGTCGTCTCCCCGCTGTTCCAGCTTGACGCCAAGCCTGCGGAAACTCTCCGGTATAATGCCAAGTTCCTCGTAATGAACATCCTTGATGGTTATGGAACTGCGCGTAATGGCTGCCAATCCTATGAAAGAACCCACTTCTATCATGTCGGGAAGGCATCGATGAGTCGTACCGGCGAGCGATTTCACACCGGTAACGGTGAGAAGGTTGGAACCTATCCCCTCTATCTTCGCCCCCATTCCGCACAGCATCTTGCATAACTGCTGTATGTACGGCTCGCACGCTGCGTTATATATGGTGGTGACTCCTTCCGCGAGGGTCGCTGCCATAAGGATATTGGCAGTACCGGTAACAGAGGCCTCATCGAGAAGCATATATGCCCCTTTCAAACCGTCAGGTGCAGTAAGATGATAGGCATGGAACGCATCGTCGTAACTGTAATTTGCGCCAAGCCTGACAAATCCGTCTATATGGGTGTCCACTCTGCGACGGCCAATCTTATCTCCTCCGGGCTTAGGGAAATATGCCTGAGCGTAACGGGCGAGAAGCGGGCCCGCTACCATGACGGAGCCTCGAAGTTTGGCACAAGTCTGCACGAATTCACCGCTGAAGACATAGTCAAGGTTAATATGCGCAGCCCTGAAAGTATAATCACCCTTGGCATTCTTCTTAATCTCCACGCCCATGTTTTCCAGAAGACGTATAAGATTAAGTGTGTCCAAAATCTCAGGGATGTTGGAGATACGAACGCTCCGGTCTGTCAAAAGCACGGCACTGATCACCTCAAGAGCCTCATTCTTGGCGCCTTGAACTTGTATCTGTCCGCTGAGCTTATATCCGCCGTCTATTATAAATGAACTCATACTATATGTTCCACTTCCGGGTGCAACTCCACACCGAATTTATTTTTAACTTCTTCTATAATCCTGCTTTCTAGACTGAGGATATCCTCCGGGCGAGCATGTCCGCTCCTGTTGACTATCACCAACGGCTGCTTCTCATAGACAGCCGCTCCCCCTATCGCCGCACCTTTAAGCCCGCATTGTTCGATAAGCCACGCTGCCGGCACTTTCACGAAGCCTCCCGACATAAGATAGTGAGGCACAGTCTCGTATCCTTCGCATATGTGGGCAAATTCTGCCGGAGAGACTATCGGATTTTTGAAAAAACTCCCGGCGGAACCTATCTCCTCCACGGCAGGGAGCTTTTCCTCCCGTATCTTGATTACAGCCTCGCGCACCTGCATAGATGAAGAAGGGGCGGAGTCGCTGAAAACGGATCTCAACGCACCATATTCAGTCCGCGGAGACGGCTTTCGTGAAAGACGGAAAAGAACCCCCGTAACTATGTATCTCTCTTTAAACTCGTCCGATTTGAAGACAGAATCCCTATAAGCATACTTGCAGTCCTGCACCTTGAAGGCCGTCTTCTCTTTTTTAAGGATGTCGAAACACGTAACTCCGGCGACTATATCTTTCACCTCCACACCATACGCACCTATGTTCTGCACTGCGGCGGCTCCTACGGTGCCCGGAATATGCGACAGATTCTCCGCTCCCCAAAGACCGTCCCTACAGGTTTTTTCCACAAGTTCATCCCACTTGACTCCGGCTCCCACTGCTAAAGGTACGGTATCCGCTCCGACATCAAAATACTTGACATAGTTGATCTTCGAATGCAGAACCGTCCCTGAAAAGTCCTTAGTAAACAAGAGATTGGAACCTTCGCCAAGGCTTATTATCGGCTTGGGCAAAGCGTCGAAATCTATCTCGCCAAGATCTGCGGCGCTGTCATACTCAAGATAAAGTGCGCAGGACACCTTCATGCGAAAGGTATTCTGCGCAGTCAAATCGTAATTCTCTATCCGCTTTATCATTATTCAGACGGGACTGTGCTTTCAAGGCAAAGTTCTTCCATCTGGCTCCGGTCGATAAGGCTTGGAGAGTCTATCATCACATCCCTTCCCTGATTATTCTTAGGGAACGCTATGTAGTCGCGTATGGTCTCCTGCCCGCCGAAAAGTGCGCACACACGGTCGAATCCGAATGCAAGGCCTCCGTGAGGCGGTGCTCCGAACTTGAAAGCATTGATAATGAATCCGAACTTATATTCAGCATCTTCCTTACTGATGCCCAGAACTTCGAACATACGGCTCTGCATGTCAGCATCGTGGATACGTATGGAGCCGCCGCCGAGTTCCGTGCCGTTAAGCACGAAATCGTAGGCATTGGCACATACCCTCTCAAGATCTTCCTTCTTGTCTGAATAGAACCATTTCTCGTGTTCCGGTTTAGGCGCGGTAAACGGATGGTGCATGGCGTAGAACCTGCCGTCCTCTTCGCTCCACTCCAGAAGAGGGAAGTCAACCACCCACAGAGGAGCGAATTCATCGGCCTTTCTCAGGCCAAGTCTGTTGCCAAGTTCTATACGAAGCACGCCGAGCTGAGTCTGTGTCTTGCGCTTCGCTCCGCAAAGAACGAGAATAAGGTCGCCCTTTGTGGCCTCCACCGACTGGGCTACCTGCGCGAGCTGCTCGGCGGAGAAGAACTTATCTATGCTGGACTTTATGCTCCCGTCTTCGTTCAATTTAATATAAACCAATCCCTTGGCTCCTACTTGAGGGCGTTTTACCCATTCGGTGAGTTCATCAAGCTGCTTGCGCGTATATTCTGCCGCACCTTTCACTGCGATGGCGCCTATATATTCACAACTGTCGAACACGCTGAATCCGTGACCCTTGACAAGCGAAGTGATCTCGTGCAGGCGCATGTCGTAACGTATATCCGGCTTATCTGAACCATAGCTGTCCATAGCGTCATACCAGCTCATGCGAGGTATGCGGTCAGCTATCTTCACCCCTATGGCGTTCTTGAACATCTGCCGCATCATACCCTCGAAGGTGTTGAGCACGTCTTCCTGCTCCACGAAGCTCATCTCGCAGTCTATCTGAGTGAATTCCGGCTGACGGTCGGCACGAAGGTCCTCATCGCGGAAGCATCTTACGATCTGAAAATATCTGTCGTATCCTGCCACCATCAGAAGCTGCTTGAAGGTCTGAGGGCTCTGAGGGAGGGCATAGAACTGGCCAGGATTCATACGCGAAGGCACCACGAAATCACGGGCCCCCTCAGGAGTGGATTTTATAAGATATGGAGTCTCTATCTCCATAAATCCTTGAGCATCAAGATATGTCCGTATCTCCTGTGCGAGACGGTGCCTCAAAGCGAGAGCCCTCTGAAGAGGCGGACGCCTCAGGTCCAGATAACGGTACTTGGCACGGATATCTTCGCCGCCATCACTGTTCTCCTCTATAGTGAACGGAGGTGTTACGCTCTTGTTCAGAATATTTATGGATTCCACTCCTATCTCTATCTCTCCCGTAGGGAGTTTGGCGTTCTTGCTCTCTCTCTCTTTCACCTCGCCGGTGACCTGTATGACGAACTCTCTTCCAAGAGACTCCGCTGTCTCCACCAATGCTGCCGGGGCTTCCGCCTTTACGACCAGCTGCGTGATGCCATAACGGTCGCGCAGGTCTATGAAGGTCATTCCACCGAGTTTACGGGACTTCTGAACCCAGCCCGCAAGGGTTACTTTCCTGCCTTTGTCGGAAAGTCTCAACTCTCCACAAGTGTTTGTTCTATACATCGTTTTCGTGTTCTTTAACAAGGACCGCAAATATACCTATTTTCAGACACAAAAAAAAGAGGACATCCTCGCGGACATCCTC
>CAVEIF010000065.1:0-7031 GCA_963615835.1 Coprococcus eutactus
TACGAGGATGTGGAATTTTCAACGTAGGCGTGTCTATTTTTTCTTCTCCGAGAAGTATGATATCTATATCTATAATGCGGTCGTGATAAATTCGCCTGCCGCCTTCATCCAGTTCAATCCCCTCATTTTTACGCCCCATCTGCCTTTCAACGGACTTGCAGACTTTCAATATTTCCTCCGCGTCAAGAGAAGTCATAAAAGAGACTGCCACATTCAGAAAATCCGCTCCGACAAATCCCCAAGAAGAAGTCTCCATAAAGTCCGACAGTTTCTCACATGGCCCTAAATAGTCCTCTAACTTTTTTATAGCCAATAAAATATTCGCTTTTCTATCATAGAGGTTAGAACCTATTGAAAGATACAATTTTCTATTTTTCATCTTCCAGATCTACATCCATTCCGAGGGCTAATTTGGCTTCGTCCGAGAGAAGACTCTGGTCCCAGGCCGGTTCGAACACCAATTCTATATCACAGGATTTGATGCCGGGAGTCTGCTCCACATTATGTTTGACTTCTGCCATCACCTCATCCGACATAGGACAATTTGGAGCGGTGAAAGTCATAACGATATGCACCTCGTGATCTTTATTGATATTCAACTCATAAATAAGACCCAGATCATAAATGTTTACGGGTATCTCCGGGTCATATACCTGTTTGAGCGCTAATACCACCGCGTCGTATAATGGCGAAAGTTCCTTTACATCTTCCGCCGAAAGAACATTGTCTGACATTTTTAAAATCCGTTTAGTTTTACACGCCTTCCGGTTTCCTGCCGTTTATTTCTGCCTCTGCCATAGTCTTGATGGTCTCCACCATCGAAGCCAGACCATTGGAACGCGTAGGAGACAGATTTTCTTTCAGGCCAATCTGTTCAAGAAAGGAAAAGTCATCACTTGCTATTTCTTCCGCCTTTCTTCCTGAATATACTCCAACTAAAAGAGAAATGATGCCCTTCGTTATGATAGCATCACTGTCTGCTGTAAAATAAAGACAGCCGTTACGCACCTCGCAATCAAGCCAAACCCTTGACTGACAACCTTTTACAAGTTTATCGTCTGTTTTTTTGCTCTCCGGGAAAGGCTCCAGCTTTTTCCCAAGATCTATTATATATTCGTACTTATCCAACCACTCGTCATAAAGTGAGAAATCATCGACGACGCTCTGTTTTGCTTCTTCTAAAGTCATAACTACTAAGATAATATATCTATTGCCCTATTTAAACATTCCACAAAATACTCCGCCTCCTGTATTGTGTTATAAGCAGCAAATGATGCCCTGACGACACCCGTACTCCCTATCCTGGACATCAACGGCTCAGCACACATGTGCCCAGAACGAAGGGCCACACCCATCTTATCCATAACCAATGCCAAATCCTCGTGATGAACGCCTTTTACATGGAAACTGAAAAGTGGAATTTTGTCTTCTATCCTCTCCGGACATCCGGAAAGTACAATCCTGGTGTCTGAGGACAATTTATCATAAACATAAGTCTTGATACCTTCCGATTCTTTCCGCAATTCATGGTCTTCAAGAACGCCTTTCAACAATTCCAGCGCAGGCTTAAGGGTAGGCATAGTATTAAAATTAGGTGTACCCGCTTCAAACTTGTACGGAAGATCCGCATAAGTGGTTCCGGAAAATGAGACCGTACCTATCATCTCTCCGCCACCCAGGAAAGGTGGCATCTCCTCAAGAATTTCTTTTTTTGCGTATAATATTCCCGTACCGGTGGAAGCGAAAAGTTTATGCCCTGAAAAAGCGTAAAAATCACAGTCCATTTTCTGCACGTCCACATTAAGATGCACAGCACCCTGAGCTCCATCTACGAGTACCTTAACTCCTCTTTCGTGAGCCGTCTCCACTATCTTTTCTATAGGATTTATGACACCAAGCACATTCGAGATTTGAGCCACGCACACAAGTTTGGTCCTGTCATCTATAAGTTCAGGCAACTTCCCCACATCCAAATATCCTTCCGCGGTAACCGGCAGAACCTTTATATTAATTTTCTTTCGTAAAGAAAGCAACTGCCAAGGGACAATGTTGGAGTGATGCTCCGACTCTCCTATAATGATATTGTCCCCTTCTTTTATAAACGTCTCTCCAAACGTATGGGCTACCAGATTAATGGAAAAAGTAACTCCTGATGTGAAGATAATCTCCTCTCTATGTGCCGCATTTATATACCCCCTGACAAAATCTCTGGTTTGTTCATATGCAGACGTAGCTTCTGAGGCAAGTTTATATACGGAACGATGAATATTCGCATTATGATTATACGACAAATCATCCAAGAGTGCTATGGCCCCCCGGCAGCGCTGAGACGTCGCCGCATTATCAAGATAGACAAGATCCTTCCCATAGCATTTTTGGTTCAACCCAGGGAAATATTCTCTTAAATCCTTAGTTTTCATATAGTCATCAGTGTTCCACGTGGAACAATCATAAAATTTGCAACGCTGCTCTAATCAGTTCCTCTACCTTAATGTCAGGCTTTGAGGCAAGTATCTGTTTTACCGCTTTCACCACATTAGGTTTAGCAAAACCCAACATAAGAAGAGCAGAAACGGCCTCATCGGTAACTGCATTTCGATTAGAAACGGACTGAACATCCAAAGCAGTACCCTCACCTTTTACGACCTTATCCTTTAACTCTAATATCATCCTCTGGGCCGTCTTAAGGCCGATGCCCTTAACGCTTTTTATAGCATTGATATTTTCAGAAATCAGAGCGTTCCGAAGCTCCTCTGTGCTAAAAGAAGACAGTATTACCCTTGCGGTGTTCACCCCTACACCGGAAACACTTATCAAAAGTTCAAATAAAGAACGCTCATCTTTAGAGAAAAAGCCATAGAACGACTCAGTATCCGAGCTGCTCTGGAGATGATGATAAATATAAATCTTTCCTTCAGACTTTCCCTCAAGTAAGGAATACGTCTGAAGCGATATTTCTATCGAATATCCTATCCCCTGATTGTCTATAACGACCTGCGTAGGAGTCAACTCCGCTATACTGCCTGAAATATAATCAATCATGATAAATTATGTTATATACGATTACCAATTCTATAATTTAACCCACTATACCAAAATGCTTTTCCACCCCTTTAAAACATTCTATTACGTCAGCTAACGACCAAAGAAAACCAATAAAGCAGAAATGTCAGATGGAGATATGCCGGAAATCCGCGATGCCTGTGCTATAGTCTCTGGCTTATATCGTTGGAGCTTTTGGCGACATTCTATACTGAGCGAATTAATGCGGGAAAAATCGAAATCAACTGGAATTTTCAAATTCTCCAAGTGTTTAATTTTATCCGCCTGCATTCTTTCCCTGTCAATATAGCTTTTATATTTGATAGAAATATCGGCAGACTCCTTTTCAAGATCTTTATATTTTGTTCCACGTGGAACAAAAGAAATAAAATCATCCACTCTTAACTCCGGACGAGTGATAAGTTCCGCTAACTTCTTTGACTCGGAAATAAGACTTGAGCCCTTGGATCCCAAAATCTCATTGGCTTCCGCAACCTTTATATTATGAGAAGATAGATAATCGACGAGTTCAGCGATATTGGAATATTTATTGCGAACCTTCTCATACCTCTCCCTTGAGCAAAGACCGATTTCATAAGAAAGAGGAGTAAGTCTCTGATCTGCGTTATCCTGCCTTAGAAGAATTCTATACTCTGCTCTGGAAGTGAACATTCTGTATGGTTCGTCCACTCCCTTCGTTATCAAATCGTCAATCAGAACGCCAATGTAGGCCTCGTCGCGCTTCAAAACAAAAGGCTCTTTACCCTTAACCTTTAAAGCCGCATTGATTCCAGCCATAAGTCCCTGTGCAGCAGCCTCTTCATAGCCAGTAGTACCATTAATCTGCCCTGCCATAAAAAGGCCATCAAACTCCTTTAATTCCAACGAACTGCGAAGTTGGGTAGGATCAAAAAAGTCATATTCCACAGCATACGCAGGACGAAAAATTCGAGCATCCTCCATTCCAGGAATCTTGTGAAGAGCTGAAAGCTGTATATTCAAAGGAAGAGAAGATGAAAATCCTTGAAGATAATACTCATTTGTATGCGAACCCTCTGGCTCCAAAAATAATTGGTGCTCAGTTTTATCCGGAAAGACCCTTAACTTATCTTCGATACTGGGACAATACCTCGGGCCTCTGCCATGAATCAATCCCGTAAATAAAGGAGAATCGCCAAAACCACTCCGTAAGATATCGTGGACTTCATCGTTTGTATGAAGAATATAGCACGGCATCTGACCGGAAGGGTTCAACTGTGCCTTTGATGGAATATCCGAAAAGGAAAATCTGCACGGAGCAGAATCACCGAATTGAAGTTCCAGCCTATCGGTATGAACGGAAGTAATGTCTATGCGAGGCGGCGTACCGGTCTTCATTCTGTCAGTGCGTATTCCTAAAGACTTAAGCTGCTCTGTTAATCCGAAACAAGCGCTCTCCCCTATTCTACCTCCGGTAAGCTGCTGTCTGCCGATAAATAATTTCCCTCCGAGAAAAGTCCCTGCGGTAAGAACAACGGCTTTAGAATTAAAAATTCGGCCTGACTTGGTACATACCCCGCGAAATTTTCGATTCTCAACGAGGAAAGATTCTGCAATATCTTCGTAAATATCTAATAATGAATTACTTAATAGGATATCCTTCCACTTTTTCGAAAATGCAATTTTGTCACACTGAGCGCGCGGACTCCACATGGCCGGACCTTTTGACCGGTTAAGCATACGGAATTGAAGGGTTACACTGTCCGTAACCAGTCCGGTGTATCCACCAAGGGCATCAATCTCGCGAACAATCTGCCCCTTGGCAATTCCCCCCACAGCCGGATTACATGACATCTTAGCAAAGGAAAGTGTATCCATGGATACAAGCAAAGTCCTGCATCCAAGATTTGCGGAAGCCATGGCCGCTTCACATCCGGCGTGCCCCCCTCCGACCACTATGACATCATATTCTGACGACATATAGAAAAATAACTACAACTTCCCTCTGATATCCAGATAATAATTCTCCTTATAACGCATCATCGCTACGTCCTTCTCGCTATGATCGTCGTAACCTATCAGATGAAGCAGACCATGCACCATCACACGATTAAGTTCATCACTAAACTCGGTTCCGTAGAAAGCCGCATTGTCTCTCACACTGTCTATACTGATAAAAAGATCTCCGCTGAGAATATTGCCCTCACAATAATCAAAGGTGATGATGTCAGTAAAATAATCATGCTGGAGATAACGCATATTGACATCGAGAATATAATTATCCGAACAGAAAATGATATTAATATCGCCAATTCGCCTTATCTCGCTTTCAGCCACCATTTTAAGCCAACGATTATTTAAGGCTTTGCCTTTAAATTCAAATTTACAGTCTTCTTTATAGTACCTGATCATACCCTACGTAATAAAGCCTCCAAATTTACAACTATTCTAAGAAAGGATGATAAAAATTTTATATCTTTGACTGCGAAGAGCCAGCCTTTCAATCAAAACCACTAAATACTACATTATTATGAAAACTACTATTCCTATCATCTGCCTAATTTCGTTACGCCTACTCCGTCGAAAATTACATAAATAAAAAATAATTTTTTCCATGGCTGATTGAGGAAAACTATAATGGAAAAAGTTGGTTCTTTAGGGAAACAGTTTGTCAATATTCAAACATACTAATCAATAATATACTTAAGCCAAAAGATTTTTCAAAGGAATTAAAAACATCAATGTCCACATCACAATTACAATCTGCACTATTATCAAACTATCCTGCATCTCAAAAGTCTTTAAAAGAAATATTATCGCCAGAAGAATGAAAAAAATATTACTCTTATTCCTAATATTCCTTCTTTCCTCCTGCAAAAAGGAAGTACAATATAGTGCTAGCTTTGTCCTAATAAATCAAACAGGATACGACATAGAAATTTTTAAGGACACAAAACTGTATAAAATAGTCACTAATAACAGTGCTTGCCAATTATTTTATGGTAGCTGTCGTGCTAATGCTGAAGGTCTTACTATAGATGATGTCATTAACGATACAAGAGCAATCTCTTTATGGAAAATAAATTCAAGTGAATTTACATTTCTTAAAGAATGGACTTATGAGAGAAGAAACAAACAAGGAAAACAACTATTTCGATTATCTGACTACAATATGAACTACACGATTTCAGATTATGGAGGAAGTTTTATCCCGATAACATATTGTTATGAAATATTTTTATATCCAACAGATGTGCAATGAAATATTCTTGATTATGAGAAAATTATTTTTATAGGCAGCATTTTATAAAAATAACCAAAAATATTACAGCTTTATTTTTTCCTCTCCGCAACAACCGGCTGAGCAAGCGGGCTCTCAACAGCCCGGCGCGGCTCTAACGTGTTGTTGCCGCCTAAAGTCCTTTATTGAGGCGGCGGTGCGTCTTCGCCTTTTATTTGGATTTCAAACATAGGAACTTCTAAGTCAACAGATAGGAGAGGACTGCCTTTATTTCGCCATCTTCCAGCCGTCTATGGTGCGGGTCTCGGAAGAGAAGTTGACCCCGAGCTTTATGATCTGCTTGCCGGATGCGAGGAACGGCTCAGAAAATAGTATTGGCCTGTGGTCGCAAGATTGTAAATCTGCGCTGTCTTGTCCACATAGACAAATCCGTCTGTTCTCAGTTTTTCGAAATTCTGTATTCCTATAGGGTATAGCATACGCAGTCAACGTTTTAACATTCGGTGTAAAATTACAAAAATCATATTGATTTCGTATCCGCTTCCTTTGAAATATCGCAAAAAGATTTATAAATTAGGCAAATATATACGATGAGGACTGAATTTGCCATATAACGTAAAAACAAGCTTTTATAAAAAGACTACTTCTATTTGTATCATCATTACTGTTTTGTGCCTGCATAAACCTGCAGGAATACCATTACTTCGTAAGTCTTGTGCTAAATAACCAAACCGGGTACGATATCGAAATATTTAAAGACGATGAATAC
>CAVEIF010000066.1:0-6573 GCA_963615835.1 Coprococcus eutactus
GAAGTTTTTCATAGTTTAAGTTTAGGTTAAGTAGCGGGAAGCTCGCAGTGATGCAAGCTTCCCGTGAATTTTCCTAAAAAAAGAGCCCCCTTAGTTTAATGGATAAAATTCAGGATTCCGGTTCCTGTGATAGGCGTTCGATTCGCCTAGGAGGTACAAAAGGGGTATTAGCTCATCTGGTAGAGCGCAACACTGGCAGTGTTGAGGTAAGCGGTTCGAGTCCGCTATACTCCACCACAAAAACAGGCTCTTCCCTTCCGGCGAACAGCCATGGCGTTACAAAGACTCCCTTTTGAAGCAGGAAGGTCCGTCTATATATTATCGAAAATGAACGGAAGTATCGACTCCACATCAGGGAACTTCCATATCCTCTTGGCTCCGACCCATATGACCTCTATAGGATGTCCGGCATTACGCTGATATTGAGCCATTACCTGACGGCAAGCCCCACAAGGAGAGACAGGCTCGTCTGCCTGCACGCCCCCCTGACCTCCCGCTATGGCTATACAATTGATATGATCGCCGGGGAACTGTGACGAAGCCGCAAACATGGCGCTTCTCTCGGCGCACATTCCCGAAGGGAAAGCGGCGTTCTCCTGATTGGCCCCTAGGACTATGCGTCCACTGTCAAGCCTCAGGGCCGCGCCCACGTTAAAATTAGAATATGGAGCAAAGGAGCCTTTCATGGCATCAATTGCCTCTTTTACAAGCAAAGCGTCAGCTTCGCAAAGTTCTTCGATAGAATCATACTCGATATACGAGACATTAAAACTCCTTTCGGTCATCGTCTGATAATTAGTGGACTTCAAAGTTAAATATTTATCTTTGAATTTACAAGCTCAAAGGCCTGCAAGTCCCTCTCTCACCTTTTCTCGCTGCCGGGCGTAACTCCGCTGTGCTTGAGGTAAAACTGCACAAAAGCGGAAGAACTTGAAAAGTTAAGATGGTCCGCCACCTGCTGCACTGTCATACCGCTTGTCTTCAGGAGCATCTTGGCCTCTATCATCACTGACGTATGTACCCAATCAAGGATGGTGCGCCCCGTATGCTCCTTAATCACCTCGGACAGATACTTGGGCGTAAGATTGAGCCTTTCCGCGTACCAGCTTACTCTGCGATGTTCCCTGAAATTGGCAGCCAACAGCCTGAAAAAGGCATCCGAAAGGCTTTCATCTTTTATCTTGCAGTCAGACCCTACATCATAATGTTGTTCGAACTCGGCAGTCAGTTCCAGAAAAAGCGCGTAGATAAGTGAGCGTATTATATGTTTTCGATATTTTCCGTTCTCCCTGCGCTCCTTCTCTATGAAACGGAAATAACTCCTGTAATCTTCCATTCTCTCCTTGCTCACGCTTATTACGGGCGCGAAGCGGGAATAGACAAAAATATCGGTGTCTATGGGGGACGGCATGTCGAGAATGAAATCAGTCGAGACGAAAAGTATGGACTCCGTCATAGGCTCCGTATTCCGCTCTATGCTGATTATGTGTTTTTCCGGCAGGATAACCACATTCCCCTCACTCAGAAGATGGCTCTTCCCGTCTATCGTCACCCTTGAATGTCCACGATGACACAGAACTATCATTATGCCCTCTATCGAGAACGGCGAATCCCCTGCCACAGGCAAATCCCCAGCCCTGTCATAACTGAGATAGAATTCGTCTTCAGAGCCCGCTTGGTTGAATCTTTCAACGGTAAGGCTTTCCATATTTTGGAATTCTTTTGCTATCATCCGACTTTTGATAAATATTTTGGCAGATAAATGTAATGAATTACCACCAACATTCCTCGATATTTGCAAAA
Organism: Coprococcus eutactus; assembly: GCA_963615835.1. GTDB lineage: Bacteria > Bacteroidota > Bacteroidia > Bacteroidales > UBA932 > Cryptobacteroides. The sequence continues at coordinate 1,804 of CAVEIF010000066.1, forward strand.
CTTTTTCCTCCCTGGTGGGCAGTGAACATGCAAAGAGCACCTTAAAGAAGGAGGCAAAAAGATGTGCAAAACGCCATAGAATTATGAATTTTTACAATTTATCCGAAAAGCAGACGGCAGAAAAGCTGCACAGCGATCCTAAAAACGGACTGACCGGTTCCCAGGTATCGGAAAGACTCGCTGAGTACGGACCCAATGAGATTTCCTCCAAAAAGCACACAAGCATTTGGGTCAAATTCTTGAGCCAGTTCAAAAGCTTCATGATACTGGTGCTCATATTGGCCGGAATCATATCTGGCGTGGTCGGGAGCATCAACGGAGAAGGGTTCACTGATACCATAATCATATTGGCCATAGTCATCCTGAATGCCGTGATAGGGGTTATCCAGGAATCCAAGGCCGAGAAATCGCTTGATGCGCTGAAGAAAATGTCCGCGCCGCACTGCAAGGTCCTCCGGGACGGGAAACTGCAGATCATAGAATCGCGCACACTGGTTCCGGGAGACGTGGTTGAGATAGAGACCGGAGACTCAGTCCCCGCTGATATACGTCTGATGGAAACGTCCAATCTGAAAATTCAGGAGGCGGCCCTTACGGGAGAGTCTCTTCCGGTAGAGAAAAACACGTCCATAATAGAAGGAGATGCAAGTCTTGGCGACCGGACGAACATGGCTTTTCAAAGCTGCGCCGTAACCTACGGACACGGAAGAGGAATCGTGGTCAGCACCGGAGTCAACACCGAAGTAGGCAAGATAGCCTCGATGATACAGGCCGTGCCGGACTTCAAGACTCCGCTCCAGATCCGCTTGGACAAGCTCGGAAAAGCTCTCGCTTGGGCTTCGCTTGCGGCCTGCGTCATAATATTCATTGTGGGTATGATATATGGTCACGAACTGCTGTCCATGTTCATGACCGCCGTAAGTCTGGCCGCGGCCGCCATACCGGAAGGCCTTCCTGCAGTATCTACCATAGTGCTCGCCGTGGGGGTTCAGAGATTGGCCAAGCGCAACGCCATCGTACGCAATATGCCTTCGGTCGAAACTCTCGGCAGCACTACAGTCATCTGCTCGGACAAGACGGGCACACTTACCCAAAATAAAATGACGGTGGTCAAATGTCTTCCTGAAAGCGGAACGGAACTTGTCAAAATCGCCGTTCTATGTAACGACGCCTCCATAAACGCAGACGGTCAGCCTATAGGCGATCCTACAGAAACCGCACTTATCGCCCTGGGAGAGCGACAAAAAGTTCTGAAATCCGACCTGCAGCGCGAATATCCACGCGTGGCGGAGATACCGTTCGATTCGGAGAGAAAACTTATGACCACCATACATTCCGACCCCCAGGGCGGCTACTATGTGGCGGTAAAGGGCGGATTTGACGAGATACTCTCGCGCTGCACCGCTATTCTTGACAAGGGATCGGCAAGACCGCTCACACAAGAAGACAAAAAAAGACTCTCCGCTGAAAACGGACAGATGGCAAACGAGGCCCTCAGAGTATTGTGCATGGCATATAAACACTCCGGTCAAGCCGCTCCGGATGATAAGTGCGAACAGGAACTGATCTTTGCGGGAATGACCGGGATGATAGACCCTCCGCGGGAGGAAGTGCGCGATGCCGTCAGAAAATGTCAGGAGGCGGGAATTCGGCCAGTGATGATAACCGGAGACCACAAGATTACCGCTGTGGCCATAGCGCGCGACCTTGGCATAATGCATGATGCGGACAGCGCTTATACCGGTGCCGATGTGAAGACGATGTCCGAGGCTCAACTTCGCGAAGCCGTAAATGGAGCGTCCGTTTTCGCAAGAGTGTCTCCCGAAGACAAGCTGCGTATAGTCAAGGCTTTCAAAAGCAAGGGTGAGGTGGTGGCCATGACAGGAGACGGAGTGAACGACGCCCCGGCACTCAGACTCGCCGACATAGGCGTGGCGATGGGCATCACCGGCACCGACGTAGCCAAGGAGGCTGCCGACGTGGTATTGACTGACGACAATTTCGCCACCATCGTATCTGCCGTCGAAGAGGGACGTCGCATCTATGATAACGTTCTGAAGACCATCAGGTTCATGCTCTCAACCAACTTCGGAGAACTGATGCTTCTCTTCACCGCGGTCCTGCTTAATCTCCCATCTCCCCTTCTGCCAATACATATCCTTTGGATAAACCTGGTGACCGACAGTCTGCCGGCATTGGCATTAGGGTTCGACATGGCTGAAGAAGGGATAATGACGCGCAGGCCAATCGATCCGAAAGAAGGCATAATGACGCGTTCATTCGCACTGAATTCACTTTTCAGAGGATTTCTCATAGCCGCGCTTTCGCTGATCGCATGGTTCATAGGAGCCGAGACTTCCCCGCAGACCGGAACCACCATGTCATTCGCCGTCGTGGCGCTCTCCCAGATAAGCATCCTTTTCTGCGTGCGTGCGGGGCATAACGCCATAGTCCACCACCTCTTCACGAACAAATACCTCTGGATGGCGGTAGCCTTCGTGCTCACTCTGATGCTTGGCGTGATGCTTGTTCCGGGAGCTCAGCAGATATTCCATCTTGAGCCTCTCAATAAAGGCCAATGGGGCTGGATAGCCGCACTGTCCATTTTCCCCGCCGTGGTCATCGAACTCGGGAAACTGCTGCGGTCAGTCTTTCACCTTTCCAGCAGCCAGTCAAGGCGCTCCGTCGTGTAGGACTGCTCGCAGGTCATCGCGTGGGACCATCCTTCAGATGCCGGAATCACCGTATATGATGCCGTGCCGCCTGCGGCTGTAATCTTATCGCAAAAGAGCTTGACGTCATTATAAGCCGTCTTCATGACCTCGTCAGACTCGCTCATCACCGTGCACACGCGCATCGCCTTGAACTTGGCCGCTACAGCGGTCCCCGGCTTCCCTGCGACAGGCATTATTCCGCTGAATTTCTCAGGGTAGGCATTGGCCAATGACCAAGTTCCCGTTCCGCCCATGGAGCCGCCGAGAACGTATACTCCCCCGCAGGAAGACTCATACTCTCCGATCAGTTCCGCAAGTGGCGCGTTCATCTTCGCTCCCCAGCTGTCTGAAGAGGGACATTGAGGGACAACGAACACGCTCGGTATCACGTTGTCCGAAAGATAGGTCGAAATAACGCTTACGGCGGCCTCCTTCAGTTGCGCCTCATTGTCCTCCCCTTTCGATGTGCCTCCGTGAAGATACACGATAAGTATCGGCTTTGACTCAGAGCCGGTTGCGATCTCTTTTTTCCTGTACTGCAGCGTCCCGCAGACATATTTTTCGAATCCGTCGAGAGGCGAACTCGGCACCGGTTCAGGATCAGGCTCGCTCCCGGCCTTTTCAGACGAACATCCCGCTGCCGCCACAAACAGAGCGACAAGCGTCAGGCAAAATTTACTTATGCGCATTACGATTTGTTTTGGCCGGACCGTGTCCGTGACGTTTATCCTTAGAAAGATGGTGCATCATATCACGCTCGATCTCATATACGCGGGATATCTGTTCCTGCGTAAGAAATGAACCGTAGATGTCATAGTATTTTTTACGAAGGTCAAGAACCTTCTGACTGCGCTCGAAACGCTGCTGTATCTTCTCCTCGTCAGGTTTGTCCTGTTGACCGGGCTTCGGTTTCTCCGGACGCGGGCCAAGCGCCCAAAGTTCCTCCTGATAAAGGCAATACGTCTGTTTGAATTTCTCTGCGGTCGCCTCGTCAAAAGCAAGAGAACGGCAGATATGCTCCGCCTGTTTAACGGCCAATTCCTCACGGCTGATCCGTTCAGCACGTCCCTGTGCGGAAAGCGTCACAGACATCAGGATGGTCGCTGCCGCCAATACGGCTTTTTTAAATATCGCTTCCATAACTTAATAATTTATATTGATATACATATCCTCATCATATATCTCCGAAAGAAACGCCCTGTCAGCATCATCCAACATTTCATAAGCCTTCCTCACACTGGCAAACGAATCCGTCTGCGACGGTCCTCTGTCCCATGCGAATATCACTATAATGGCCAATGAAGCCACGGCGGCAAGTGTGAGGCCGAACGTACGCCACCCTCTGTGCGTGCCTTTCTTACATCCCACAGCCGAAAGAACATCCCTTTCCAAAGCGTCGAACACTCCGTCCGGAGTCCTGTAGGGCATTCTCTTTCCTATGCCCGGAACATTAAAATCCTTATCCAACATTTTCTTTCAGATAATTTGTAACCTTTATCTTTGCATTATGCCAATTGGCTTTCGCCCCGTCGGCAGTCGTGTCCGTTATTTCGGCTATTTCACTGAAACTCAACGAATCATAATAACGTAAAGTGAACGTCATCCTCTGTTTTCGAGGGAGCGAAAGTATTGCCTTCTGAAGATTGACCGCCGCACTGTCCGAGAGATCGACATACTCATCGGCAAGCATTGAAAGGGCCTCGGCATTGCCGTCAACATCTACGCTCGGGTGCCTCTTTTCCACAATTCGGAGAGCCTCGTTGGTCGCTATCCGATAAAGCCAGGCCGTAAACGAAAGGCTGCGATCAAACTGCCCCAGCGAGCGAAAGACCCTGATGAATGTCTCCTGAGTGGCATCGCGGGCATCTTCGGCATTCACGGTAATTCTTCGTATATGCCAATAGAGGGGCTTCCCGTACTCTTTCACAAGCGCACGAAATCCCCGCTGAATGTTCCGGTCAAGCTGTCTTAATATGTTCTTCTCATTCATCTGTCCGCTAAACGTCTAAAACAAGTCTGTAAATATATGGCTTATTTCAACTATATATACCCGGCA
>CAVEIF010000067.1:0-6287 GCA_963615835.1 Coprococcus eutactus
CTATTTTCGAAAATACTGTCATATCTTTACCAACTTATTTTTTACCGCTTACTAAAAGGTAATTTGCAAAACATTGATTATGGCTATGCTTATCAACCCAAATATGAAATTGGCAGATCTGATAGATATCAATCACAATCTGCTGTCGGTTCTCTCGCGTCTGGACGTGAGCCTGGGCTTCGGGGAACATACCGTAAAGCAGGCTTGTGAACTTTACGGAGTGAATACGGAAGCTTTTCTGCTTATCTGTAACGTCTATACTTTCGAGGATTATGTCCCCGCGCAGTCTCTGCTCGACAGTGCCGATGTGCGCGACATTATGAAGTATCTGCATAATTCGCACGTCGATTATACGACTTGTTCCCTGCGTCAGCTGGAAAGCCTTACTTCGAAGATGCTTGAAGGCTGCCCTGACGCCCAGAAAAGGATGATGGAAAAGTTTGTCGATGACTATCAGCGGGAGGTGCGCAATCACTTTGATTATGAGGAGAATGTGGTGCTTCCTTATGTGGACGATCTTCTTCGGGGCGACGGGCGGACCGGTTATTCCATAGAGACCTTTGAGGAGAATCACGGCAACATAGAGGAGAAATTGTGCGATCTGAAGAACCTTGTGATGAAATATCTTCCTCAGTCGTGCGACCAGGCGCTCCGTTACGACGTCCTTCATCAGATATATCATCTTGAGAAGGACCTGGCCCGCCATACGCTTATAGAGAACAATGTGCTTATACCTATGGTGGCACGAATGGAACAACGAAGATGAAGAACAGGAATATCCTCATAATCAGTCCTTCGCGCATAATCTCCGGGGGCTTGGAACGACTTTTTTCAGAGCATGGCGAATTCAGGGTCGTAGATACCTTTACTGAACTCCCTCAGGACCTGTCTTATCTTCGCGCTTTGTCCGTAAGCCTTGTGATACTGGATCCTTCGGTACCGGGCTGTTCTTCGCGTTCAAACATACGCACTCTGTTGAACTCCTCGCTCGATGCTCCGCTCATAGCTGTCCGTACCAATCTCTTTGATGACGATTTTTATAGCCAATTCGATTCTGTGATAAATCTTTATGACTCACCTACGGTTATAGTGGGCAGATGCCGTAAGGCTTTGGATTTGGAATTGGACTCGTCACGTGGAGAAGGAGGGGAATTGACAGCCCGCGAGAAGGATATACTTGTGAGTGTGGCCAAGGGCAAATTGAATAAGGAGATAGCGGACGAATATAACCTCTCCGTCTATACGGTCATGACTCACCGTAAGAACATTACGCGCAAGACGGGAATCAAGAGTGTGGCCGGTCTTACGGTCTATGCCATGCTTAACGGCCTCATAGACCCTTCTTCTCCAGAATAAGCGGGCGCCCTCGTCTCTTTGTTTAGTCGTGTAAAATCTGTAAATTAGCACGTTTATTACACGTTTTGAAAAACCGGATTTTGACTTTTGGATGCGACACGTATTGATTGACCATTCGACTTTGGGCCGTTTCTGCGGATTTACCGAGATAAGCGAGAATTTCGGAAGGGTTCTCGCGCAGACTGCGGTCCCCGACATCCATTTTACATATATGGTTCCCGAGGATTTCATCGGGCATTTCGGAGACGGCGTCAGCTATATATCCGCCGAACATCCGGAACAGGACCTCAGGAACCTCGGTCACGACATAGACATCTGGCATTCGACGCATCAGCTGTTCAAATACAGGGCGCGAAAGGGTCGTACGAAGTGGCTGATGACGGTGCACGACCTTAATTTCCTGACAGAGAAGCACGGTATACATCTGCTCAAGCATAAGTTCAGATGCGCGCTCAGGATGCATCGCAGCGATTATCTTACCGTCATCTCCGATTTTGTGGCCAGGGAGATACATCTGCATTGCCCGAGCATACGCAAGCCTCTGGTAGTGATTCCCAACGGAGTGCGCGATCTGGAGAATGATCCGAGAGTGAGACCTTCCTTCATGGGTGAGAAGGACGATTTTTTTCTGGCTGTAGGTCAGGTGGTGGAACGCAAGAACTATTCTGTGCTTCTGCCTTTGATGAAGAAATTTCCCGGGTACAGGCTCGTGATCTGCGGAGATCTGCGGAAAAGACGTTTTGTGAAGAAACTTCGCGAACAGATAAGATACTTCGGTCTGGAAGACAGGGTCATATTGGCAGGTGCTTTGGAAGAGGCAGGAAAAAATTGGCTGTATGCCCATTGCGCCGCTCTTTTCATGCCGAGCGTGCTCGAAGGCTTCGGGCTTCCCGTGATAGAGGCCATGCGTTTCGCCAAGCCCGTGTTCTGCTCCACGCTCACGTCCCTGCCGGAAGTGGGTGGCAAATATGCTTTTTATTGGGAGGATTTCGATCCGGACCACATGATGAAGGTGGTACAGGACGGAATGGAGAAGTTCCATTCCCAGGCGCTGAGGGACGGCGAGGTGGCTTATTCGAGAACCTACGACTATAATGAATATACGGACAGATATATAGCGCTTTACCGAAAAATCCTTGAAACGGTATGAGTGGAACGGAAGACAAGTTGAGGAGAAATGACTGCATTGACGCCGTCCTGACATGGGTGGACGGGAACGATCCCAGGCTTCGCAGGGAGCGGGCCCGCTATCTTACGGACAAGGGCGAGGACAAGTTTGAAGATATAGCCGGCCGTGAGCGTTTCATACAGAGCAACGAGATAAGGTTCGCCGTGGCGTCCATCCTTCGCTTCGCCCCTTATGTGGGCAGGATCTTCATCATCACCAACAGGCAGACCCCTGACCTGGACGCTTTTCTGGTGAAGAATTTTCCTGATAACAAGGTGAGCATCACCGTTGTGGACCAGAACACTCTATTCGAAGGGGGGGGGTATGAAAAATACCTTCCGGTGTTCAACAGCATAGCTGTGGAGACCATGATGTGGCGCATCCCGGGGCTTAGTGAAGAGTTCATCTACTTGAACGACGATTTCTTCTTCGCAGCCCCTTCGAAAAAGGAGGACCTTTTCCGGGACGGCAAGGTGGTGTGCTATTCGAACAGATTCCCTTCGGCGGTTATGAAAGTGCTGCGCTGCATAAGACGCCGCAAGAACGGGCACAAACGGTTCACGTATAAGGATTCTCTTCTGAACGGGGCGGAGATCATAGGATGGCCGCATTTCTACTATCTGCCTCACGAACCTCATCCCATCCTCAGAAGCGTTCTGGAGAAGTTCTTTACCGAACATCCAGAGTGTGTGGAACGTAATGTAAGGCACCGTTTCCGTGATAGCGAACAGTTCAATGTGCAGGGCTTTTTCTATGTGCTCTGCGAAAAACAGGGGCGTCTGATCCATGTGCCGCGACATAACGTGAATCTGATGATACGCAAGCCCAAGAACATGGAGTATCTTCGGAAGAAGCTCGACTGGGCGGACAGTCAGAAAGACCTGAAGTTCGGGTGCATGAATGCGCTTCAGGATGCTGATCCGCAGGAAAAGGAGCTTTTCGAAAAGTGGATTTCACGCAGGCTCGGCGTTACGTCCGATCTTTGATGCCCGGCGCTTCTGCCGGGATGCTTCCGGATAATCCCTGACGCACAGGTCAGTTCTTGTCCGTAACCATGAATGTTACGGCGCCTACGCAGATGCACACTCCTGCGATAATGCTCGCGGTGAGGTTCTCCCCGAACACCAAAAGGCCTATCATTATGGCTGTTATGGGCTCGAACACTCCCAGAACGGCCGTTTTTGTAGGCCCTATAAGACGGGTGGAAAGGGCGAGTGAGAGCATGGAGATAGTGGTCGGAATGATGGAAAGACCTATTATGCTGCGCCATTCTTCCGCCCCTTTGATGGCGCCTATTATAGGCTGTCCCTTCAGGGTGGTTATTATGAAGAAGAGCACAGCCCCGGCGGCCAGTCCGTAGAGCGTGAGGCAGTGTGCGGAAAGGGTCTTAAGTCTGGCGCTGTGGTTGACTATCACCAGATATACCGAATAGCACAATGCTGATGAGACTGCCAGCAGCACACCCGATATTTTTATGACCATTCCTCCCGTAGGCATGCAGATGAGCACTACGCCGAGCAGAGTCGTGATGATGCTCCCCCACGTGCGAAGCGAAGGCTTCTGATGAAGGAAGATCATGGCGAGGGCCGTAAAGACAGGGTAGAGGTAAACTATGGTGGTGGCAAGTCCTGCGGGGATATAGTTATACGACTCGAAAAGCCCCAGGCTGCTGCATGCGAAGATGAGTCCGAGCAGGATTACCAGACCTGTCTGGCCGCGTTCCATCCGCAGGTTCTCTCTTTTGATGAGCATCCACAGCAGCATTATCGCCGCAGCTATCACATAACGGTAGAACAGCATGGTATAGACCGGCATGTGGTCCACCAGCAGCTGTTTTGCAAACAGGGGATTGAATCCGTAAGAAACTCCGGCCGTGATGCCGGCAAGGTAGCCGGCGACGTTTTTTCTTGAATTCATGTTAGAAGTTGCTCTCGCTTGGTACAGAATATTCAATTAAGGCTCCGGATAGATTTGGCCACGTTGATGAGGTGGTCGGCTATACGTTCGGAGTTGGATGACAGTTCGAGATAGTGCGCTCCCACGTTAGGTGTGCACACACCGGCGCTAAGGCGTGATATGTGGTTGTCTTCCATCATCTTCGTGAAGTCATCTATCTGTTCCTCTATTACATTGGCCTCGGCCATGATGGTGAGATCCTCCGTCTTGTAGGCTTCGATGGCCTTATCGTAGAGCTTGTGTATCAAGTCCTTAAGCTGAAGTATCTCATTAAGGGCCTCCGGAGAGAAAGTGTCGCCCGTCTTCTGGAGGTCGTCGGCATATTCGGCGATGTTCTCGGCATAGTCTCCGATGCGTTCTATGTCCCTTATGGAGCGGAACGTGGTGGACAGGTAGATGTGGTCGTGTTCGTTGAGACCGGTCTTGTCGGTTAGCTGTACCACGAAGTCCACGAGCGCGCGGTTGATGAAGTTGATTTCCTCCTCCACCTTGTCGAACAGCTCGCGTTCAGAGAAGTCCATAGTGGTGATTATGTGCAATGAGCGGTCAAAGTTCTGCATGGCAAGCTCCGACATCCAGATGATCTCCTTTTTCGTCTGGTTGACGGCAAGCGGCGGAGTGCTGAGCATGTTTTCGTCCACATATTTAAGTTTGTAGGCGCTCTTGTCCCGTATGTCCGTGCTGTCAGGTATGATCTTACATACGAGTTTGACCATAAGGTTGTTAAGCGGCAGAATGATGCATACGGTCGTTACGTTGAAGAACGTATGGAACATGGCGAGCTGGGTCTGCGGCAGGCCTGGGAAGAGAGTTTCGAAAAGGTTACCGAAACTGTAGGTTCCGCCGCTCACTATGCTCATCACAAGGCTTGCGAAAAGGAAAATCAGCACGCCGGAACAGTTGAACAGAAGGTGGATGAGCGCTGTGCGCTTGGCATTGCGACCGCTGGTGAGTCCGGCTATTATGGCCACTACGCAGGAACCTATGTTGGATCCCATCGTAAGGAATATGCCCTGGTCGAGGTGTATGAGCCCGGTAACCACCATGGCGAGCGCGACGGATGTCATCACCGATGAACTCTGTATTATGGCTGTAAGTACGGCTCCGATAATGACCAGAAGTATAGGGTTGCTTATGCTCGCGAGGAAGTTCTTCACTCCGTCGAGGGCTGCGAAATCCTCCATGGAATTGCTCATGAGCGCAAGCCCCACGAAGAGCATGCCGAAGCCTGTGAGGATGCCTCCTATGTTCTTCCATTTGGTGGTGCTCGCGAAAAGCGTTATGAATGCTCCTATGCCGGCAAATGCCGAAAAGATGACCGTGGTGGAGAGGGCGTTGCTTCCGAACATTCCGAGGGCCACGATCTGCGCCGTAACGGTCGTTCCTATATTGGCTCCGTAAATTATGGTGGCTGCCTGCGAGAGGGAGATGATGCCTGCGTTCACGAAACCTATGGTCATGACGGAGGTGGCTCCGGAACTCTGTATGGCGGCGGTTCCTATGGTGCCTATCCCCACGCCGAGCATCCTGCTGCGCGACGCTTTTTCAAACAGTTTTTTCAGTTTTTTGGAACTTGCCGATTCGAGATTGGAACTCATCATCTGGCAGGCTATGAGGAAGATTCCTATTCCCGCCAGGAGAGTCAATATGGCTGAGATTACAGTCGATGTATCCATCCGCTTGTCTTTTGATTTTGGGTGCGCAAATTTAGTCAAATTATGGGTCACTTGCAAACTTCCGTGTGAGACTACACGAAGATTTTGCTTAGCCTGAACATGAAGAAGGGCAGATCACTCACACCGCGAAG
>CAVEIF010000068.1:0-6191 GCA_963615835.1 Coprococcus eutactus
TGCTTTATAACTTTACCGCTGAGGATATGGCTCACGTCATCGTCGCTTACGAGCCAGTATGGGCTATCGGAACCGGAAAGACCGCTACCGCGGAGCAGGCCGAGGAGATTCACGCCTTCATCCGTAAGACTATCGCCGAGAAGTTCGGTGAGAAGGTCGCCGAGGACACATCCATCCTTTACGGAGGCTCCTGCAAGCCTTCAAACGCCAAGGAACTCTTCGCTCAGAAGGACATAGACGGCGGACTTATCGGCGGTGCTGCCCTCAAGGCAGAGGATTTCATCGGAATCGCAGTTTCGTTCTAAGCCTCACTTACCGGTCTTCAATGGCCGCAGATAAAAAGAGAGGGTGGCCCTGTGCAGGACCACCCTCTTATCTTTCCTCTCTGTGGGGATTGTTCAGGAAGTCATCGTAGGCGAGACGGATGCCATCTTCCAGTTCGGTGCGGTATGTCCACCCCATGGCTTTCGCCTTGGACACGTCGAGGAGTTTTCTCGGTGTCCCGTTAGGGCGGGAGGTGTCCCACGTGATGCGGCCGGAATAACCGACGACTTTTGCCACCAGTTCGGTCAGCTGTTTGATGGTCAACTCTTTTCCTGTGCCGGCATTCACCGTCTCGTTTCCGCTGTAGTTATTCATAAGGAACACGCAGAGGTTCGCGAGATCATCGACATAGAGAAACTCCCTTAAAGGACTTCCGTCGCCCCAGCAGGTTACGCTGTCAAGTCCGTTCACCTTCGCTTCGTGGAAGCGGCGAATCAGCGCCGGCAGTACGTGGCTGTGTTCCGGGTGGTAGTTGTCATTGGGACCGTACAGGTTCGTGGGCATCACGGAGATATAATCCGTTCCGTACTGACGGTTGAGGTATTCGCAATATTTAAGGCCGCTGATCTTAGCCAGGGCATACGCCTCATTGGTCTTTTCAAGCGAGCCGGTCAGAAGGCAGCTTTCGCTCATCGGCTGCTGGGCCAATCTCGGGTAGATGCAGCTTGACCCGAGGAATTCCAGTTTCCTGCAGCCGTTCTTCCATGCAGCGTGAATCACGTTCATCTCCAGCGTCATGTTGTCGTACATGAAGTCCGCCAGCGCGCTGTCGTTCGCCGCGATGCCTCCGACTTTCGCCGCCGCGAGAAATACGTATTCGGGCTTCTCTGCCGCAAAGAACGCTTCCACCGCCTCCTGACGGCATAGATCAAGCTCTTTGTGGGTGCGGGTGACGATGTTCGTGTATCCCTGCCTCTGCAGTTCCCGCACTATCGCCGACCCCACCATCCCGCGGTGGCCGGCGACATATATCTTACTGTTCTTTTCCATCATGGTCTAATCCTCCATCTGCTCTCTTATGTACAGCTTCCGCACTTTCTTCATGTCGTGCTTCACCATTATCTTCACCAGGTCTTCGAACGAGGTCTTCTGCGGATTCCAGCCCAGACGTTCCTTCGCCTTCGACGGGTCGCCGAGCAGCTGATCCACTTCGGAAGGACGGAAATACTTCGGGTCAACCTCCACCAGAGTCCTGCCCGTGGCGGTGTCGATGCCCTTTTCCTCTACGCCCTCACCTTCCCAGCGAAGGATGATGCCCGCCTCCTTGAATGCCATGGTGCAGAATTCTCTCACGGTATGATACTGTCCCGTCGCTATCACGAAGTCCTCCGGCTCCTTCTGCTGCAATATCAGCCACATGCACTCCACATAATCCTTGGCATATCCCCAGTCACGGAGAGCGTCAAGGTTACCGAGGTACAGTTTGTCCTGAAACCCCTGTGCGATGCGGGCCGCCGCCAACGTTATTTTCCTCGTTACGAACGTTTCTCCCCTCCGCTCGCTCTCGTGGTTGAAAAGGATGCCGTTGCAGCAGTACATCCCATAGCTCTCGCGATAGTTCTTGATGATCCAGAAGCCGTAAAGTTTCGCCACTCCGTATGGACTCCGCGGATAGAAGGGTGTCGTCTCCTTCTGCGGAATCTCCTGTACGAGACCGTAAAGCTCCGACGTGGACGCCTGGTATATGCGGCAGGTCCCGGCCAATCCTGTAACCCGTACGGCTTCCAGAAGCCTCAGCGCTCCGAGAGCGTCCGTGTCTGCCGTGAATTCGGGCACATCGAAACTCACCTTTACATGACTCTGCGCCGCAAGGTTGTATATTTCATCCGGTTTGACCTCGGAGATGATACGGATCAGCGAACTGCTGTCCGTCATATCCCCCCAGTGCAGGTTCACGAGCCTCTTTTTCTTCATGTCGCGCACCCATTCGTCCAGATACAGATGCTCTATGCGTCCCGTATTGAATGACGAACTCCGGCGCATGATGCCGTGCACCTCATATCCTTTCTCAATCAGGAACTCCGCCAGAAAACTACCGTCCTGACCCGTGATCCCTGTGATTAATGCCTTCTTTGCCATATTTTTCAGTTTTTTTCTGATTCCTTTTCAATCGCCATTCGGCGTACAATAACCCGGGCAAGTTCAGTACAATCCCGAAACAGCGTCGCAGCTGTTTCTTAGGATTCTGACCTATCCTGTAGATAAACTCCAGATGGTGATCAAGCATCCATTTCGGAGCCCGGTTCTCCCCCCGGCCGCTGTAGAAATTGAAAGCCGCCCCCACGGCTATCATCACCCCGCGTTTCAGATGCGGGAGCAGCCGATTCATGAAATATTCCTGCTTGGGGGCACCCAGTGACACCCAGATGATGTCGGCGTCATAGTCATTAAGCATAGCCGCTATGCCTTCATAGTCGAATCCTTCAGCATCGAGGAAGGGAAGCTCATAGAAGAGCATGTCCTTTATCCCGGCATCCCGGGATGACAGATTGTCCCGCAGCGAGTCCAATGTCTCCTGCCTTGCTCCGAGGAAGGCCATCCGATATTTCTTCATTCCTACGATGTCGGTGAATATGTCGCTGCCGCAATACTGCCGCACTTTCAGTCCATGAATCCAGTGGATATAGACAGGCACGAAGCTGCTGTCGCAGACTGAGAACATGGAGCCGTTCACGACTTCCAGATAGTCGGGTTTCCTGTTGGCCAGACTGAGAATCACGCCGTCCGCCACCACCACATAGCCTTTTCCTCCCTCTGTCACTTGGTCATCTATCAGTTTGAGGGCCTCTTCACGGTCGAATTCGTAGTTGATGTTAAAATGCTTGCGTATCATTGTCCAAGATTTGTAAGCAGCTGACGCCACTGCTGTCCGATCACTTCCGTGCTGTATCGGAGTTTCAGTTTTTCAAAAGCCCGTGCGCCAAGATTCTCTCGCAGGGAAGGTGATGCCCATAGTTCCACCGTCTGCCGTTCAAGGTCATCGATGTCACCGGGTTCGAATAATTTCCCTATGGCTTGCGCACCCTGGCTGATTATCTCCGTGAATCCGCCGTGGTTCGGGCCTATGGCGGGCTTTCCGTGCCGTGCGGCTTCCAGTATCGCCATAGGAAATCCCTCGTAACAGCGGCTCGGCATCACGAGAAAGGCGCAGTCTTGGAGGAAACTCTCCAAAGCCTCTCCTTTCAGGTACCCCATCAGTTTGATATTGGCTGGAATATCCATATTCATGTCATCCCTGACGGCTCCGGCGAAGCGGAACTCAATCTCAGGATGGCGCCTGGCCACTTCATACAGCAGATCAGGACCCTTTTCAAAGCTCAATCTGCCTAGATATGCCACATAGCCGCCTTCGGTCGGAGTATAGCGTTCCGGCACGTCCATACTGTTGGGTATGACCGTAATCCGCTCCTCCGGAAAACCGGCTTCCATCAGTTTGCGGCGCTGGAAATCCGTGATGCAGGCGAACTTGGTCACACAGTCGCGGTACGCCCCAGTCCATCTGGCGACCGCATTGCGGGCTGCATAACCGAGAGACTTCAACAACGAATGCTCGCAGTTGTGTCGGACGCAGCCCCACTCATTGCCACGTTCAAGACAAAGCTCACAAGGTTTCCCGCCTCGCATAAAAAGCCCGGTCGGGCAGATGAGCCTGAAATTATGCACCGTCATCACCACCGGTACTCCCGCCTTGCGGCACTCGAAAAGAGCCGCCGGGGAGATGAACGGGTAGAGGTTGTGCACGTTCACCACATCCGGCCGTTCGCGGCGCAGAACCTCACGCATCCCCAGCACACCTTGGCGTGAATATATTCCCGAAAAGAATCCTTTCACCTTGCCGCCCATGGTCTCCCTGACCCCTTCGGTTGTCAGGCGGTAGAAGGCCACGTCATAGCCCTGCTGCGAGAGCATGTTCGCCATCTTGTCCACTACGGCTTCTTCTCCTGAATATTTTCCGTAGCAGTTGTGGACTATGAGTACTTTTCCGTTTGTCATGTCAGGTATATCTTTACTTTTTTCTTTTGATGCTCCTGCGGTCTGCGAAAACGCTCGTGCTCCGCGAAATCCCAGCAGCGATCAGAGATTTGATGAAGGCGACTGCCCATGAGCCTGCCAGAACGCAGGGCACGGCTGTGGCGAAAGTCTTGAGATAGTGGAATTTCCCTCCGGATAGTGGGGCAGCAGGCTGCGGAAGCCGTCTTATCGGGCCTGAAAGCGGTGAATGAGACGGCGGTTGAAGGATTGCGGGAGGACGGTCATCAGAAGATAGACGTACACCTTGACGGAGAAAGGGTTATATCTGAGAGAGCGGAAACTCATCTGCAGAAGCCCACGTCGGTCTCCGGACTGTAGGGCATTCATAGCCCTCATCTTGTACCATAGGGCGAGATAGTGCCTTAAGCCTCTGATATCAGTGTGCGACAGGTAAAGTTCCTTCAGGTGGGCACCGACATAGTCTTCGCCGTCATTTTTCCTTCTTGCCACCGTGGTGTCTCCGCTTCCGAGACAGTACACAGCCGTTTTCTTGCGGCTGAAGGCGATGCGGAACCGCACGGCAAGACGCGCCCAGGTGAGCAGATCCTCGCCGCTCTTCACTCCCACGGGAAAGCCTCCGACAGACTGGAGCGCCGCCTTGCGGACCATTACAGCAGAAGTCCATAACGGCGGATGCGAACACGAGGCCACCTCGAAATAGTTGGCCAGTTCACCGTCTTCTTCGTCGAATGGAATGCGTCGGATGATGGGGTAGGAAACCTGTCCGTCTCCGTAGCGGAACTCGTAGCCTGTGGTGAAGACACTGCATTCCGGATATTTTTCAGCAAGAGAGGCAAGAGTCGCGAGATGTTCGCTTTTCCACTCATCGTCCGAGTCAAGAAATGCTACAAATTCGCCATGCGCCTCCTCTAATCCTCTGTTGCGGGCGGCGGAGACCCCGGCGTTCTGTTGTCTGACAAGACGAAGACGTGGAATGTCGAGCCCCTCGACCAGTTCCGTACCGCCATCTGTGGAACCGTCGTCAACGACCACGATCTCGTAGTCAGTGAATGACTGCTCCGCGACTGACGCGAGCGTCCTCGTCACGCAGTGCGCCTTGTTGTATAGAGGTATTATGACTGATATCATATTGCTTAGCGGGTTAGACGTTTCCTTCGTATTAAAAAATACAGGCGCAGACGGATGAAACGTCGTAATTTTTCGGATAGTGTGTTGTAGTTCATCCAACTTTGATCATACCAGTGGATTGCGACAGATTCCCTGGTCAGAGAATCCCTCATCGTATAGATATGACTATTGTAAATAACAATGTCGCCATCCAGATGCTGAGTTTCATCACGGAAACGGAAATCCGGAGCGAACTCTTTGAGCGCCCGGATCAGAACTAAATCTATTATTATAGGTTTATACTGCCGCTGACCATCGCCATATATTTCTTTCATGCAATGGGTAACAAATGGATGATTCGGCTCCGAGTAGAGCAGCCCCGTCTGCATTCCGAAGTTTTCAGTAGGCATGCCTGTAAGTTCATCGATCCCATCTTCATTCATGCGCTGTACGCCGCTGACGGTGTGGAGCAAGTTCAGCACACCGCAGATAAAGCCTGCGGTGAGAGTATCTTCTATCGGACGGATAATTTCAACATCAGTATCAAGATATACCCCCCCCAAGTTTCTTGAGAGCATAAAGTCTTATGAAATCCGCGGCAAAGGCATATTTTCTAGCTGCTAAGGCTTCCTTTACCCATCTGAAGTCATTGACGGGGAAGTTGGTTTCATCCCAACGGACAATCTCCCAGTCCGGACAGAATTTCTTCCAACTTCGTATGCAACTTCTGACATTGGCGGGGAGAGGCTTACCACCGAGCCATACAT
>CAVEIF010000069.1:0-6139 GCA_963615835.1 Coprococcus eutactus
CTCGGCATCGGAAGAGGGGGGACCACGAACTTGTGAGTGGTGGGGTCGAGCGTAGCGAGACGGTCTCCGAAAAGAAACTGCCTTCTGCGATTCCCGTATAGGGTCGCGAAGCGACTGCGTAGAAAAGACTTCTATCCTATCTGACTATTCCTGCCGCCCCTGACCTCTGAACGGAATGTGAGACCTGTGCCGGTAAAGAAAATTGTGAGAAACGCCGAAAAAGATGTAAATTGCGATGCTGTAAGCGTTTTTCTGCAGGTATTTGTGTCTTGATAGAAAGCGTAGGTTTGTGAAATTTGATGAAATAAAAGATAACTAGATGAAATTCAGATTTTTACTTATATGCGTCTCTGCACTCTCTCTGTGCTCTTGCACCGGGAGGCACGAGTTGAAAGGGGAGAATCATGAATTGTCTTCCCCGGACGGTAATCTTCATATGTCTTTCGCCGTGGACGAGAAGGACGGAACCCCATTCTATTCTCTTCAATACAAGGGGCAGGATGTCATCCTTCCCTCGGCCCTCGGATTTGAACTTCGCGGAGTACTCAAGGCACAGAAACTTGATTACAATAAAGACGGTTCTATCTCCAAGACCGATTACAAGCCGGCCAATTCTTTTCACGACGGTTTCACCGTAGTTGACACCTCGCGCGATGCGTTTGACGAGACCTGGTCTCCCGTATGGGGCGAGGAGTCGAGGATACGTAACCACTATAACGAACTTCTTGTCCGCCTCATTCAGGAAAGCACGGGACGCAAGATGAACATACGTTTCCGCCTTTTCGATGACGGACTCGGGCTCCGCTATGAGTTCCCTGACCAGAAGGAAATGCGTTATTTCGTGATAAATGAAGAACTTACACAGTTCGCCATGGCTCAAGACTGTACCGCGTGGTGGATCCCCGGAGACTATGACACGCAGGAGTACAACTATACCGAAAGCCTTATAAGCGAGATTCCTTCCAAGTTTCGGGATGCCATCTGCGGGAACGACTCCCAGACGCCGTTCTCTACATCCGGTGTGCAGACTTCGCTTCAGATGCGCTCTCCGTCAGGGTTTTATATCAACATACACGAGGCCGCCCTGGTGGATTATCCTTGCATGCATCTGCAGATCAATCCTAAAACTCTCGTGTTCACATCACACCTCACTCCTGACGCAGCAGGAGCGAAGGGGCGCGTGCAGACTCCGTTCTCCACGCCTTGGCGTACCGTTCAGGTGGCCCCGAGCGCTACGGCGCAATTGGCATCAAGACTTATACTTAACCTCAACGAGCCTTGTGCGCTCAAGGATGTGAGCTGGATTAAGCCTATCAAGTATGTAGGTGTGTGGTGGGAGATGATTTCAGGCATCAGCTCATGGGCTTATACCGACGATTTCATATCCGTGCATCTGGGAGAGTCGGATTATGTGCATGCCAAGCCTAACGGAAGACATGGAGCGACGGACGCGAATGTCCGCAGATATATAGACTTCGCCGCCGCCAACGGTTTCAATGAGGTGCTTGTGGAAGGCTGGAATGTGGGCTGGGAAGACTGGGCTAATTGTAATAAGGATTATGTGTTTGATTTTCAAACGCCTTATCCTGATTTTGACATAAAGGCGCTCAATGCTTATGCTCACAGGAAGGGCGTCAGGCTTATGATGCATCACGAGACTTCATCTTCGGTGAGGAATTATGAGCGACATATGGATGCCGCGCTTGACCTGATGAACAAATATGGCTACGATGCCGTCAAGACAGGCTATGTGGGAGACATCCTGCCTTTCGGCGAGCATCATTACAGCCAATGGATGGTGGGTCATTATCTGTATTCCGTGAAAAAGGCTGCCGAGCATAAGGTCATGGTCAACGCCCATGAGGCTGTGCGTCCTACGGGCCTTTGCAGGACATATCCTAACCTGGTGGGGAACGAATCGGCTCGCGGGACTGAATATCAGGCATTTGGCGGGACGCTTCCGCATCATGTGACCATACTTCCGTTCACGCGTCTCAACGGCGGTCCTATGGATTTTACTCCGGGCATTTTCCGCCGCGACCTTGAAAAGGTGACCGGTGGTCGGAATTCATCGTGGGTCAACGCCACTATGGCCAATCAGCTGGCTCTTTATGTTACCATGTATTCGCCTCTTCAGATGGCTGCCGACCTTCCGCAGCATTACGAGCAGTTCCCACGTCAGTTCCAGTTCATAAAGGATGTGGAGGTGGATTGGCGGAGAAGCGAGTATCTTTTGGCGGAACCTGGAGACTATGTCGTGATAGCCCGTCAGGGTAAAAAGACGGGAAAGTGGTTCATGGGCGGTGTTACGGACGAGAACGCCAGGACTCTCACCGTTCCTTTGAACTTCCTTGATAAGGACAAGGTGTATGAGGCTACCGTCTATGCGGACAACGCGGACAGCCATTATAAGGTGCAGGATGCCTGCCAGGTCTATGTCAAGGAGGTGACTTCAACCGACGCATTGACCCTTTATATGGCTCCGGGCGGAGGTTTTGCCGTAAGTTTCAAGGAAATCTGATAAATGGCTTTTGTTATGAACGAATTTGATGTCAAGCTTATAAGCGACGGAACTCTGGAAGATGGAACCCGACTTCTGTCCTTTCAGACCTGCGGGGCTGTATGTTCCATGCAGATAGACCTTCAGGTGAAGGATGATATTATAAGAAGGGTGGAGTTCACCAAGGGGTGTAACGGTAACACTCAGGGCATATCCTCATTGTGCGAGGGCATGAAGGTGAAGGATGTGATAAGCCGTCTGGAGGGTATCAGCTGCAAGGGACGCGGCACTTCGTGTCCCGACCAGTTGGCCAAGGCCCTGAAATATCTTTCTGAAAATTAAGAAATCAATATAATATGAGAAAATTTCAAATTGTCATGTCGGCAGCATTGGTTGCAGCGCTTTCAGCCTGTGGCGGGACCGGGAAAACCGAAAAGGTTCCGGCCATAGACCTGTCTAATCTGGACACTTCGGTGTCCCCTTCGGAGAATTTTTATCAGTACGCCACGGGCGGTTGGCAGAAAAACCATCCGTTGAAGCCGGAATATTCACGTTACGGCTCGTTCGATGTACTGCGGGAGAATAACGAGATCCGCCTCAATGAACTTTTTCAGGGACTTTCCGCTCTCAAGACGGAGAAAGGCTCCGTACAGCAGAAGATAGCGGACCTTTATGCCATGGGGCTTGACTCTACGAGGCTTAATAATGAAGGTATTAATCCGGTAAGACCATACTTGGCTGAACTTGAGAAGATTACGGACGCAGAGTCTTTCGTGAAGGCTATGGCCGAACTTGAACTGCACGGAGAAGGCGGGTGTTGGGGCGTGTATGTGTCGGCAGATATGGTGGATAACTCCAACAGTGTTCTTTATCTCGGAGAATCGGGACTTGCCATGGGGAACCGCGACTATTACCTGAAGGAAGAGAATAAGGCGCTCCGTGAGGGGTATCTCGCTTTCCTTACCAGGATTTTCACGCTTGCCGGTGATACTCAGGCCGAGAAAAAAGCCCGCGACGCCTATGATTTCGAGATGAAGATAGCAGTTCCTTATTGGTCTATGGTTCAGCAGAGAGACATCGAGGCCCAGTATAATCCGGTAAAGACAGAGACTCTTTACAAGTCATATCCTCATCTGCATCTGAAGAGTTATTTCGCTGCGATAGGCGTGCCGGAGCAGGAAAGTGTCATAGTGGAGCAGCCTTCATATTTCAAGGCCCTTGACAGGATCATATCACGCACCAGTCCCGAGGTGCTGAAGCATTATCTTCAGGCACAGCTGCTCAGCGGGGCGTGCGGTTCTGTGAGCGATGATTTCTATGCCGCATCGTTTGACTTTTTCTCAAAGCAGATGTCCGGAGTCCAGGAGCCCAAGCCGAGGTGGAAACGCTCAATGCAGGTTCCTAATTCGCTTCTGGGCGAGGCCGTAGGGGAGATGTATGTGGAGAAGTATTTCCCTGAAAAGGATAAGCAGAATATGCTTAATATAGTGAAAAACATACAGAAAGCACTTTCTGAACACGTCGCTTCCCTTGATTGGATGAGTGAGCGGACTAAGGCCAGGGCACAGGAGAAGCTGTCTTCGTTCATCATCAAGATAGGTTATCCCGACAAATGGAAGGATTATTCTGCGCTCACTATAGATCCGCAGCATTCTTATTATGAAAATCTCCGCGAGGCCGCACTTTGGATGTCAAGGGACAATCTGTCCAAACTCGGCAAGCCGGTGGATAAGACGGAGTGGGGCATGACTCCTCAGACCGTCAATGCATACTATAATCCTTCGACCAATGAAATATGTTTCCCGGCCGGTATTCTTCAGCCGCCTTTCTTCAATCCCGATGCTGACGATGCGGTGAATTACGGTGCGATAGGAGTGGTCATAAGCCATGAGATGACACACGGATTCGACGACCAGGGCAGACTTTTCGACAAGGACGGTAATCTGAACAACTGGTGGACCGAGGAGGATGCGCAGGCTTTCAAAGCCAAGGCGGCCAAACTTGTGGCGCAGTTCGACGCCGTGGAGGTTCTCCCCGGGCTTAATGCCAATGGCGGTGCCACTCTGGGAGAGAACATAGCGGATCAGGGCGGTCTTCGCATAGCATATACCGCCATGCAGAATTCATTCGGCGGAAAACATCCTGAACCTATAGACGGATTTACGGCCGAACAGAGATTTTATCTGGGCTATGCCACTCTCTGGGGGCAGAATATCACAGACGAGGAGAGCAAGCGTCTGACTCTTCTGGATGTTCATTCGCTTGGATGTAACAGAGTCAACGTGACGCTGAGAAACCTCGAAGATTTCTTCAACGCTTTCGGAATCAAGGAGGGCGATAAGATGTACCGTCCTCAGGAGGAAAGAGTGGTCATCTGGTAAGGGGTTATAATCCCAACAGTTTAGCTCGGCTTAAAAGACAGTCCCCGATACCGGCTGCTTTTAGGCCGAGTTTTGAAAATTGGAACTTGGTATCCGAACTGACCTTTGAAAGGGAGAATCTGTTGACGGCCGTTTTGACAGGAAGCATGAGGTAGTCTTTTCCGACTATGAGTCTTCCTCCTATCACCACCAGGGAAGGGTTGAATATGTTGATCACACCGGCAATTCCTTGTCCGAGTGTGGCGCCTACCTGTTCTATGCCTTCGATGGCCAGTATGTCTTCATCTTCCACGGCTTTAAGTATCTCGTCCAGAGTGATCTCACCGTTCTTCTCGTATATGGAGGCAAGTGTGGATTTGCGCCCCTGACGGAGTTTTTCGAGTATGATGCGGTGAAGCGCCCATCCTGAAGCCCCCGTCTCCAGACATCCTATCTTTCCGCAGCGGCAGATTATGTTGTTGTCGAGCGAAGGGAAGTGTCCGATTTCTCCGGAGAAGCCGGATTTGCCATAGTAAAGCGCCCCGTTGAGGATCATTCCCATGCCCAGTCCCCATGAAAGGTTGATGAATATGAGGTCGCTTTCGTCGGTGTGTTCCATGGACATATATTCGCCGTAGGTCATGGCGCGCGAGTCGTTCTCTATGGTTACGGGCACGCCAAGCTGCTGTTCGAAAAGATTCTTCATAGGGATGTCATCGCTCACGAAATATGTCAGCGAATAACCTTTTTCAGGATTGACCCTACCTGAAAGGCTTACTCCCACGCCCAACACCTTGTCCCAGTCTATTCCTTTTGTCCCGACCTCTTCTTTGACTTTGGTGCATATTTTCTTGAACGAATCGGCATTGGCTTCCAATACGAAAGGTATGTCGTGAATGAAATATACGAGATTGCCTTTGAAATCGCAGATGGCGATGTGGAAATGCTGTCTGCTCACATCCACTCCTATGAAATATCCGGCGTTCGGGTTGAGCCCGAAAGTGCTTGGCCTTCTGCCGCCTTTGGTGTCCACTTTGCCTTCGTCCTGCAGCAGACCTTCTTCTATCATCTCTGTCAGAAGTTTGGTGGTGGTGGGAACGCTTGTGGCCAATTCTTTACTGAAATCGGCTATGCTGTTAGCCTTGTTTTTTATACATAGGCGCAGTATTTCTTTCTTCAGCAGCGTATTTTTAGTGCCGTCATTTAAAAAAGCTTTCATAAGTCCATCAGATATTTTAATATTTTCACAAATTTATAAAAATTTTGGTTAAACAAGCGG
>CAVEIF010000070.1:0-5355 GCA_963615835.1 Coprococcus eutactus
TTCAGAAACTCGGCGTCGGAGATGCCTTCCGCTACAGAAAAATTGGAGCTTGACAGATAATAGAACACCACCTTGGGCGAAATGCCGCTCACAGACGGGTCGGATGCAAAACTTACCGTGCCTTTCAGATTCACTTTGCCGGAAGTCAATTCAGAGGCGCCTGTGGTCACCGACATATCAGGCATAGCCAGAAAGGACCGCAGTTCTCCGGAATATTGCCAGCTGCCCACCTTTACATAAGCGGCCCAATAATATTTTGTACCCGGCGTAAGATTGCTCACCGTCGCCGAAAACCTCTCTCCATCGAATGAGGCGTCTATCCTGGTCGCTGAGGAAACAAAAGAATTGTCCGTCGTACCGTAAAGGAAATATGTCTCCACCGTCTGCCCCTGCTGGGATTCCGGAATGTCAAGAGAGCCGCTGAGGGTAACACTTCTGCCGTCAGGGGACATAGAAGGCTCATAGAGGCTGACTCCGCCGGTAGTAAAGCTCTGGACTTCACCCCAATACTGCTCGCCTCCCACATTGACATAGGCCACATAATAATATGTCGTACCACTGCCAAAGCCATAACTGCCGGAGAATGACCCATCGTCTTCGAAATCATAAGAAGCGACTCCGTAGCTGTCGCCGGACGTTTTCAGCTCCTCCACCGTCTTGTAAAGGGTACTGTAATAAAACCTCGCCGTAATGTTCAGGTCCGCCATAGATTTCGGGACATTGACTTTCCCGTTCAATGTCGCTTTTGCAAAGCTGACTTCGCTTGCATCCAAAGTGATGACAGAAACCGACAGGGACGTGTCCCGCGACTTTCCTCCGGACTCACCTCCCACGATAAGGTCCGCCCAGTCGCTCCATGCAGTCTTGTAGGCTGACAGGCCATCGTCCGGCACCTGGATCTTTTCCAGATATTTGCAGTTTTCGAATACTCTCGAGCCGATGTAAGGCGGGTCTATGCTCTTCATATGCACCTCTTCCAGATAGCTGCAGCCATAGAATGCCTCCTTCCCTATGCCGGCCACGGTGTAAGGAATGGTGATTTTCTCGAGCTTGTTACAGCTTCCGAACGCATTGCGTCCAATATCCTGCAGACCGTCCGGAAGAGAAACCGATGTGAGAGCGCCGCAGTTGTTGAATGCCCTTTCCCCGATGGTGGTCACTCCGGCAGGAATATCGACAGAAGTGATGGTGCAGTCATAGAACGCCTCGTCGCCTATGGTCTTGAGAGTCAGCGGCAACGTTATGCTCTTGAGCGCCTTCTGACCTCCCGCGGAAGCGAAATATTCGCATACTCCACCCTCCTCAAAAACTATTTCACTCACCGTCCCGCCAAGCGGTCCGTCGATGCTCCTTACTCCCTTGCCAATGGTCACTGCGGAGATCTCGTCATTGTAGAAAGAATCGTTAAAAATAATATCCTCAGCATCTATCCTGACATTGGAAAGTGCAGAATTGGCAGCAAAGGCATAACTGTCAACCTGTCTGACGCTCCGAGGAAGTGTCAAGCTCGTCAGTGCGCAACCATCAAAAGCTGACTCGCCTATGCTCTGGACCTCGCCAAGCGAGAGAGATTTGAGATTCTTACATCGAGCGAACATTCTTTTCGGTACGTTTTTGAACCCCGCAGGGAAGGAGATGCTTTCCACGTCCATCCCGGCAAATACGTCATTTCCGTATTCCGCGTCCGGGTCGAGAATTATCCACTTGGAAGGACAACCCTCGAAGCAGGCCTCACAGTATTTCTTGATCTTGGCAGGGCCCTTTATCGAAGCCAGGCTGGCGCAGCCGGAGAACATTCCTTTTGAATATTCGGTAATGGTCGAAGGCAAAGTCACCTCCTCCAGCCGCTCGCAACCCTCGAAAAGATACTCGGTGCTGATAAACTTCACCGTTTCCGGTATGGTTATCGACCTGAACGGAGTACCGAAGAAGGCATTCTGGCCTATCTCACGAAGGTTGCTCGGGAGCACGATAGTCTCAAGCGAAGTGCAGCCCCACAGATGACCCATTGCATATACCGTAGTGCTGATACCTGTGCTTTTATTGACCTTGGCACATTTGAGTTCCTTAAGCTTGCCACCGTCAGGGAAAACAAGAGTCTTGAGCGAAGAGCAGTTCAAAAAAGCTCCCGCCTGAAAGTCGGCGAGGCTCTCAGGCAGAGTGACGCTTTCGAGAGAGATGCAGTCCTTAAATGCCCCAAAATAGCCCTGGTTACTTAGACCTGCCACTGGATTCACATAGAGCCTTCCGCAGATTGTGCTGACGGAAGATCCCGTTCCCCAGTCTATTTCCTTGAGGTTGATACACTTGTTAAAACACGACTCTGATATGGTCTCCACTTCGAGCGGCATTATCACTTTCAAAAGGCTGGGCACGCAGCAGAAGAAATTCCTGTCCTTGCCAATGGCCGAAGATTCCGTCTTCATCTCTGACAGGTCGAGCGTCTCGACCACCCAGTCGCACTCGAAATGAGCCGGATCGCTGCCAATATATACGCCCTGCTCCACCCAGGTTCCGCCCTTGAGCACGGCCAAGTCTTCATCATTGAGCGTACCCACAATCTTAAGATTCAGCACCTTGTGCAGATCCTCTTCGGACATCTGCTGCGTGAGCGTACCCGGAGTCGTGACGGTGACGGTTACTTGCTCGGCATTCGCTCCCTGAACTATTTTGAACGAGAGAATCTGTTCCGCCCCGAGGAGCTTAAGCACGGCCGTTCTTGGCGAAATGGTCTCGTTCTTCACGGCTTTCAGCACAATAGTTTCATTTCTCACCGCCTTGGTTTCAAGAATTGACAGCCAACTGCCCTCCTGCTCGATAGAAGCAGTGTAATCGAGATTAGTACTTACCGGTATCTCCACCGTGCCACCCTCGAAAGAGACGCGATACTCACTCTTCTCACCCGTGAATACATCATTTTGAGCCTGAGTTATGGTAACCGTTTCGCTAAGATCACTCTCCGTGTCCCTGAACGTTATCACGGTCGATCTCGGCGAGCCGGTGACATTTTCTTCGGCCCTATAACTGTATGTATGTGAAACCATGGCCCTAACGGAACTGCCTGTGACAGACGTCAGCCATCCGGCATCAGGGCCTGACACTTCGAACGGCACATTGGCCGACACCCGCAACGACACCGTTCCTCCTTCGGAACCGACGCTTACCTCCTTTTCGCTGAGCACCAGCGTGCGACCGCCCTTCTGATAGACTGTGAGGGTCTCTCTGAGTTCCCCAAGAGTAAAGGTGAGATAACCCGTACGGGTGGTGGTTTCAGGATTGGCATCTACGGCAAAAGTCGCCTTGGAAGCAGTAAGGCCCTTGGTGGAGACAGTGCGGATCCAGTCCACATCCATCGTTACGCCCACGTCTGCGTTATGGTTGTATTCCACCTCGAAAGTGCAGGCCTGCTTTTCGAGCTCCACGCTCGAACTCGAAAGCGTGAGGGCGTCCTTCTGTTTCTGAGTCAACGTAACGGATTCACTATATGAACTTTTACTGTCCTTGATGCGTATCACGGCATATCGCGGGTCCACATCTTCATTCGGGTCCACTTCGAAATGCAGAACGGCATCCTGAAGATAGGCCTTGGTATCAATCTGCCTTACCCAGCCTTCTTCCACTATGACCTCGAAATCCTGACTGTGCTGAAGGGACACGTCAAAAGTCCCGCCCCTGTCGGAAATCACAAAATCGCTCTGCCCCAGAATAATCCAGCTGTCATCTCTGTCTATGACTCCATTTCCGTTCACGTCAAGATAATCCTCGAAAGGAGGAATGGTGAAATCTGTCTTGCCCAGGTCCGCATACCGCTTTTCAAGATTATCCCGAACCTTGTCGGCGTCCACCTTTGTGCAGCCTTCAATAATCTTGGCCCTGAGAGACTCCGTGACGAGTTCTCCGGAAGATGCTACATCAGAAGCTATCTTGCTTATGAGTTCGGAAAGTTCCCCCACGGACCTTCCGGCTTGAAGAGAAGCGGATACAGCCAACAGAATGGCATCCGCCACGCCACCTCCGGTGATGTCCATTTTGTCGAAATTGGCCACTGAGCCGGCGCTTACCGGTATGTTGAACACCGCGAAAATCTCGTTTTCAGCCTGGGTTCTCGCATCGGCTACGGTCTTTCCTTCTTTTACGAGCGCACGCACACGGTCAGACTCCAGGGTGGTCAGAAGATTGACATTGGTCTTTCCCTCCTCGGCGAGATCTGAAATGCATCGCAAGGTAATAGTCGAAGAAGACACCTTGCCTTCAATCTCGTTAAAATAATATCCCATGGCTATGATTTCCACATAGCGGCTCTCTATCTGGCTGCCCACGGCGAAACTGCCGGCATCATCCGTGGTTTTGGTCTGATATTGGCTGCCTGTAGGATTGAGCGAAGCATCAAGCGCCTGAACGGTTATGGACGTGCCTTGGGTAAAAGGACCTTTCTGCACGCTTCCGTTAACAGACCATGTCTGCCCCGAAGGCGGCGAAGGAACCGGTTTGTTTATATCCTCAGGAATGTCCTCTTCTTGACATGAGATGAGTAACAGAGACAGTGTCGCGAAAATCGCGAAGTAACGCGTGAGTTTCATGAGACATTATGGTTAAAAACATTTCGGAATAAATTTGTGCAAAAGAGCGCTTAGAGGCAACCGCAGAGGGTCAATTTTACCGATTGAGCAGTTTTTCGTACCGCATGGACGGAATTTTTACCGCCTGACACATTTTTCAAGTGCTTTATTTACCTATCTTTGCCCATATGACAGCGACACTGAGCGAACATCTGAGTGCTTTCACTTTCGGAATGCTCTTCGCCGCGCAGATATTCTGCACGGTGATAATGCACCTCAAAGGCAAGACGCATCGCCTGCAGAAGGCCGTGTTCCGATTCATGGCCTGGCTTCTGGCAATCAGTGCCATCGAATTCGCGTTTTTTCTGTTTTCATCCGTTACCGGCCAATACTCTTATCTCGTATCCCCCCTCCCGGTCACCGATATTCTGGAGATGACCGCCGTGCCTGCCGCGCTGCTGCTTTTCCGGAGCATCGTCGAGCCACAGCGCAGGAGAGGCTGTCTTCTGGCTGCCAATGTCCTGATCTATACGGCAGGCCTTGTCGCATTCTGCATCACAGGCTACCGTATCATATACGACGTCATGATGATATTTACCGTACTCTATTCAGTGTTTATCATCGCATACGGATTTGTCGCCATGCGCCGGTACAACGAAATCCTGAAAGAGAACTTCTCGGACGACGGCCTGTCGCTCTACTGGCTGAAATACATCCTTTATGTATATATGGGCATCATATGCCTCTGGACATGGGCTTCACTGAGCAGATACTCACTCTTCGCAGTGTCCATCTA
>CAVEIF010000071.1:0-5216 GCA_963615835.1 Coprococcus eutactus
ATCCTCATTACCGCATCCGTCTCAGCGATATGCCTTTGGTGGATATCTCCTCCACGCAGATACGCCGGGCTAGGGGGTAACCGCATTTTCGTTGGGAATTTGTGAACAGAAAATATGGACTATGCCGGCTTGTCGCTGAAGGTTATTCCACTATCACTTCCGAGCAGAGGATGTCTCCCTTTGCGAGGTAGGCGGTAACTTTCACATAGCGGCACTGCACGTCGAGCCCGTCCGCGAAGAGAATGTCTGTCCAGCAGTCCAGCAGCTTGTTGGGCCAATTCTCATAAGCCACGGTCTTCACCTTCGTGAAATGCCTGCCGTCTGAAGACACCTCCACTTCCATGCACTGCGGGATGGTGTAATCATCAGGGAAATAGTTGCAGAAGTGCGCCGCCACCTTATTTATCTTCTTCTTGGCCCCAAGATCCAGCACGCACTCCATCTGTCCGTCTTCAAAGCATTGCCAAGCCTTGTCCGTCGGGTTCTCCCAGCCGAAGGCGCCGTCGCTTAGTTCCTTAGGTCCTTTCACCACTTTATATGTCCCGAAATCTTCTCCGCGGTAGATTCTCTCAAGAGTTTTCCACCTCGGATCTCCCGCGAGCCAGGCCATATAATCGGAATAGAGCTCATTGGTATAAATCATCTGTCCTACAGGATAATCCGAGCCCGGTTTGTCGAACATGCCGCAGACGATGAAGCTGACTATTTCTTTCGCTCCGGCCTCGCTCACTCCCACGATCTGGGAAAGGATGCGGCTGAATGATGCCGGGATGAGGGTGGAGTACCAATTGTTAGGGTTGCGGTCCCAGGTGAAGGATTCGATATTGGCCCAGAAATCTATGCCGGCACGACGGTGAATCTCTCCCACCTGGCGGAAATGTTCCTTCATGTTCTTCATAGGGAACTGTTCGCGCACGCAGCCTATTTCGTCCTGGTAGGCGATGATGTCCACGTCAAGCGCGCGGATGGAGGCTTCGAATTTAGGGTTGTCTATTTCCGCGCCGAAAAGTCCGTAAGGTGAGATGAGCATTTTCGCGTCCGGGGTCAGTTCGCGGGCGTGTGCGGCGATCTTGTTCACTCCGGTAACGGCGTAGTCGCCCAGATATGGGATGAAGCAGCCTTCGACAGGGATGTACCAGCCATAGAAAGACGGGCGCTTCCCGTAAAGGGATGCCAATTCATCCATAAATGCGCGGTTGGTCTTTATTACGAACGGATCCGACAGGTCGTCGAGCTGGTTCTTGGCCCATCCGCAGCCCAGGAACACTTTCATTCCCAGGGCGTCGGCCGTGTCCATAATGGCTTCCACGGGGCTTTTACGGCCTTCCTTGTAGCCGCGCGGCATAAATTCGCTGGGATACATGGCCAGGCCTTCATTGGCCACGGTAACGATTATAAGGCAGTCCACCCCCATCTCGTGGAGTTCGGTGACCTTGCACTCCCAGCGGTCAGGGTCACTCTGGTCCACGTTACGCTGGTTCGTGTAGTTGTTCCTTTCGTCCTGCCAGAAGAAATTGATGAACGTTCCTCCGAGAGGTTTTACTTCCGCACGCGAAAAAAGTGAAGTGAAAATCAGCAATGTTACAAGTAGTGTTCTTTTCATATGATTTTGTCTGAATTGGATTACGAAAGTATTGAAAAAATATGAATTTATCAGTATCTTCGGGCAAATTTTAGCAAAAGGTAACAGAAAGTGTCAAAAAGGCTTTCATGTATTTTCCGGAAGATAGAACATAATTATATAAAAGTATGAGATTTAACAGGTTTATTCTCTGTGCTGCGGCGGCTATGGCGCTGTTAGCATCATGTAACGAAAAGGACGACCCTACTTCAGGGGAGGCTTCTCTGACTTTGAAGAGCGAGTCTACTGTAAATGTGGACAGCAAGTCGCAGTCATTTGACATCGAATTTGTGGCCAACCGCGACTGGACGGCCAAGGCGGGGACCGACGATACTTGGCTTCAGATAGATCCTGCCTCAGGCAGCGCTTCTTCCGATGTGCAGAAGGTTACGGTGACGGTGAAGCCTAACGATTCTTATAAGCGTAACGCCACCATCACCATCTCCATAGGCGTAACAAACAAGAAAGTAACTCTCACGCAGGAAGGTAACGGCTCGGCTCCTGACGGGACTAAGGAGAATCCTTTCGACATAGCATCGGCTATCGCCAAATGTCAGGAAGTGGGACAGACTGTAAGTACGGAAAAGTATTATATCAAGGGTAAGATATCATCCATCGTTTCCGTTGAGACTTCGCAGTATGGTAATGCCAACTTCTATATGACTGAAGACGGACTGGCGAGCGACGAGAAGTTCTACGCGTTCCAGGTTTACTATCTCGGTAATGTCAAATTCACTTCCGAAGATCAGATCAAAGTGGGCGACGAGGTCGTTGTCTATGGTCAGATAGTTAATTATAAGGGTAATACTCCTGAAACCAATGGTAAGGGCTCTGCATATATCTACAGCCTGAACGGAGAGACAAGCGGCGGAGGCGAGGAGCCCAAGACCGATCCTAAGGGAACCGGGACAGAAGACGATCCGTTCAATGCCGCTGCCGCTAACGCCAAGTGTGTGGAGATAGGAACTACGGCCAGCACGGAAGAGTATTACGTTAAAGGCATAATAAGCAGGATTGTAAGCGTTGACCCTAGTTTTGGTAACGCTACGTTCTATCTTTCAGATGACGGCAGCACTACTCTAGATGAATTCTATGTATACCGTGCGCTTTCTTTCAATGGAGAGAAGTTCGTCTCAGAGGATCAGATTAAAGTAGGCGATGAAGTGGTGGTCAAAGGTAAGCTCATCAACTATTTTGGCAACACTCCGGAGATGACCCAGGGAGGACAGCTCGTGTCTGTAAACGGCGGACAGGAGGTGCCGGATTATATCTCGATAAGCCTCAAGAAGAAGGAGGTTACTTCCGAGGCGGGCAGTCTGGATGTTACGGTAAGTTCCAATCAGAGCTGGACGGTTAAGTCTGACAGTGAATTCGCTACGGTCTCTGACGCTTCAGGAGAGAATGATGGGACAGTCACCGTCTCTTATACCGCTAATGAAGGCACTGCCACACGCACTGCGAAGATTACTTTCACCGGTGCAGACGGAAAGAAGGCGGAGCTTACCCTTTCTCAGCTGTACCCAGGGGCCGCTGCCATGACAGAGATTACTTGGGTGAAGGCAGACTGGGGCAGTGGGCTTACTCTTGTGAAGGATGGTTATACCATAACTCTTGACAAGAAAAATGGATCGACGGCTCCTGCGTTCAGGGATGATAACAGTGTCAGATTGTATGCGGAGGGCACTTTAACCATATCGTCTGAAACGGAGATGACGTCGGTTGTTATCGTTCTTGCCGATGATGCCGGTTACAGGTATTGTGGAGTAACTGCTGACAGTGGCTCTGTCGCTGATCAAGCAAGCGGTGATACTGAGGTTTACTGGACCGGTTCAGCCAAAAGTGTGACATTCACTGTAGGTGATAAGGCTATATATGGAACAGATGGAAAGGATGCGGCAGCTCAGCTCCGGTTCAAACAAATCAATGTCAGATAATTGATGAAGGCTTTGTATAAAGCATTTATTATACTTTTTACTTCGGTGGCAATGCTGTCCTCCTGCCAGGAGGGCGGCATTGAGCCGAATAATAAGGTGGAACTTAACCTGACGCTTCAGACTACCGAACTCGGCAGATCGAAAGACTGTGTCTTTGTGAATGTCAGAGCGGAAGGCGAGTGGACGCTCGAACTGCGTTTCGGTGAGGGCGTGACGCCTTGGGCCACGCTGTCTCAGGAAAGCGGCTACGGAAGCAAATCCGCCATACTTCTTCATTATGAAGCTTATAGCGGAAGAGAAGCCAGAAGTGCGGACGTGGTTCTTTCATCAGGGGGCGATTCCAAGACAGTGACCGTCACCCAGGCGGGGCTGGCAAGTTCGGCCATGTATCCTACGGCGCAGGCACGCTGGATGGAACTTCCTGAGACTAAGGAGGACGATGGCCTGGAGTGGGGCTATCACACCATGTCTTTCTCAGGCGCGGGGACGGTGCGTAATTATTCCTATTATTACGACTATGATAATCTCGTGTCGCACTGGGTGGCTTATCCGCTTAACAGTTCCCTTATGGGCAGCGACGGGATGCGTGCGGAAACGTGGGAGCTGCTAGATCCGAATTTGCCTTCCTCTCAACAAGCTTTTTTGAAATATGCGTATTACTCAGGAGACGTCA
This sequence comes from Coprococcus eutactus, assembly GCA_963615835.1. Classification (GTDB taxonomy): domain Bacteria; phylum Bacteroidota; class Bacteroidia; order Bacteroidales; family UBA932; genus Cryptobacteroides. Next base: position 4,229 of record CAVEIF010000071.1, read on the forward strand.
GAGTATATGACAGAGGGCATCAGGTTCCGGCAAGAGACCGCTCTACATCCTATGAGGCTAATTCGAAAACGTATTACAGCACTAATATGACCCCGCAGATTGGGTTGAAATTTAATCAGAGCATCTGGAATGCGCTTGAGGGCAAGGTGAGGGATTGGTCGCGCACTTGTGACACGCTTTATGTGGTGACGGGCTGCGTGGTGAAGGAGAATTCCACTGTTTCCGGAGGAGAGTATGCAGTGGGCGGTTATGTTTATGATAACAACGGCAAGAAGGTGGCCGTGCCTGTGGCATACTATAAGGCAGTGCTCCGCTACAGCAAGTCTTCAAGCACTTACGGTTATTCGGGATATTGCGGTGCCGCCATCTATCTCGAACATAAGGCTTATTCTGGAAGCGGCATATATCAGGAAGACCTTATCTCAATAGACGCTCTGGAAGAGAAGATAGGAATAGACCTGTTTGTCAATCTTCCTGCGGCCATAGGGGAAAGCCAGGCCGCGAAGGTGGAGGCCCAGGATCCTTCGAAAGTGGCATGCTGGAAGTAAATGCCGCTGACTGATAATTAATTAGCATGAGAATATGAAGAAATCGTTAATCCTTGTAATCTGCGTTTTCGCCACGCTCCTTTGTGCTTATGGGCAGAAGACAAAGCAGAATTACGTGATAGGGTTCTATAACCTCGAAAATCTCTTTGACATTTACGATGACCCGGTAAAGAACGACGCCGAGTATCTTCCTGAAGGAAAAAACAAGTGGACCCAAGCCAAATATGACATCAAACAGCGCAATATGGCCAAGGTCATAGCCGAGATGGCTAAAAATAACGGCAGATATCACACGATTCTGGGAGTGTCCGAAGTGGAGAATCGGCTGGTTCTCGAAGACCTTGTAAGTCAGGAGGCTATCATGGATGCCAATTATCAGATAGTCCATTATGACAGCCCGGACAGGCGTGGAGTGGACGTGGCTCTTCTTTATAAACCGG
>CAVEIF010000072.1:0-3562 GCA_963615835.1 Coprococcus eutactus
GAAAGCTGCTTTGCCTATGCTTTGGAGTCGCTTTTCCATAACGGGCTGGACAAATTCTCTCTTGCACAGATAGGGCAGAGCACCGAGCATAACTATTGCGGTGTGAACTGCGGTATAATGGATCAGTTCGCTTCCTGCTTCGGTAAGGCCGGATGTCTTATAAGACTTAACTGCAAGACTCTGGAATACAAATATTTCCCATTTGACCCGGAAGCACACGGCTATCGTTTGGTGCTTGTGGATTCTTGCGTAAAGCATGAATTGGCATCATCTGCCTATAACGACAGACGCGCTTCTTGTGAAAGGGCCGCCAAGGCCATAGCGAAGAACCACCCGGAAGTGGAATTCCTTTCAGATGCTAACCGCCTTTGGTTGGAAGATGTAAGAGGGGAGATTTCTCAGGAAGATTACCTTCGTGCTGAGTATGTCATCGGTGAACTACAGAGAGTTCTGGATGTGTGTGATGCACTCGAAAGGGAGGATTATCTCACTGTCGGAGAGATGATGTATCAGACTCATTTCGGGCTCAGCCGTCTGTATGAGGTAAGCTGCGAGGAGCTTGACTTCCTCAATGCCCTTGCACGCAGGGAAGGCGTAACCGGATCGCGTGTCATGGGCGGTGGCTTCGGCGGATGCACCATCAACCTTGTGAAGAAAGAACTCTATGATGGGTTCATCGCTGTGGCAAAAAAGGAATTCACCGCCAAGTTCGGTCACGAGCCTAAGGTTTATGACGTCGTGATTTCAGACGGCGCCCGTCAACTTTAGTCATTAAAATATATCACTATTGGGTAGTGATCGCTCAGGCCTCCGAGATATCGGGGGCCTGAATACGTTCTGAGGGGCTTGGTGCCTCCGTAGCCTTTGTCCTTCTCGCTCAGAATGTCCAGATCCGCTATTTTGACACGGATTCCCGTGGTGTCGGTGGCAAGGCACCTGTCTATCTTCTCCCAGCGTCCCTGGAATTTGATGCTTCCCGTTTTTTGCGGGCTTGTTATTTCGTAAAGGTGTTCGAGTGCATCACTCTCGCGCTTCTCTTCGTTAAAGTCGCCCATTACGATAAGCCTCTTTCGGCAGGTGGCGGCTATGGAGTCTATCATATACATGGCTCTATCGCGTTTTTTCTGCGCTTCGGTGGAACTTCCTCTTTTGGATGGCAGATGGCAGACCAGAACGGAGAAATCCTCGAAATCCACCAGAAGCATGTCTCTTGTCGGAAGCACTTTTCCGTCCAGGGTCAGATGAATGGCCTTCTTGTTTATAGGCGTGCAGTCCCTATAGAGAAGCGCACAGTCTATTCCTCTGGGGTCGGGCGATTCGAAATGGATGAAGCGGTAATGATAGGGGTAAAGCACGCTGCTTCCAGTTATCGCTTTAAGCGTGGCAGGAGAGTCTATTTCTGCCAATCCTACCAGCTGCGGCGGTGTTCCCGTGCTGTCGGACAGACTAAGAATCACTTTGCCTATGCCGCGGGCTTTAGCATAGAATCTGCTTGACGTCCAATTCCTTGTACTGATAGTGGAGGTCTGTCTGTAATCGAAGAAATTCTCTACATTCCAGAACACGATGACCCCTGAAAGGAGAAGTTTAAGGTGAAGTCTCATAGTTTATGTGTTACATAAGTTTTGTACTTACTAATATGAGGATTATTTGCTAAATTTGCACGAATTTTTCGAGAAAAAGTTATGTCTTTAAAATGCGGTATAGTAGGACTGCCTAATGTCGGCAAATCCACTCTTTTCAATTGCATCAGTTCAGGAAAAGCACAGAGTGCCAATTTCCCTTTTTGTACGATAGAGCCTAACCTGGGCTCAACCAATGTGCCGGATAAGCGTCTTGAGGTGCTCAGTGATATCTGTCACCCGCAGCGTACCATCCCAGCCACGGTGGATATCGTGGATATCGCAGGTCTGGTGAAAGGCGCAAGCCACGGAGAAGGACTTGGCAATCAGTTCCTGGCCAATATCCGCGAGTGCGACGCCATATTGCATGTGCTTCGCTGCTTTGATGACGGAAACGTAGTGCATGTGGACGGTTCCGTGGATCCGGTGCGGGATAAGGAAGTGGTGGATACCGAGTTGCAGATTAAGGACCTTGAGACGGTGGAGGCTCGATTGGCCAAAACTGAAAAGGCGGGAAAGGCCGGGGATAAGGAGGCGGCCAAATTGGCGGCGCTTCTGACCCGTTACCGTGATGCTCTTCTGCAGGGTCGCTCTTGCCGCAGCGTGGCTCTCAATAACGAAGAAGAGGTTCAGATGGCCCATGACCTGTTTCTGCTTACGAACAAGCCTGTGATGTACGTGTGCAATGTCGACGATGCGTCGGCTGTGAGCGGTAACAAGTATGTGGAGGCGGTGAGAGAGGCGGTAAAGGAGGAGAACGCCGAGATACTTATCATATCGGCCCGTACGGAATCGGAGATAGCCGAGATGGATGATTATGCCGACCGTCAGATGTTTCTCGAAGAAATGGGACTTTCCGAATCGGGCGTGGTCCGTCTTATCCAGAGCGCATACCATCTGCTTGGCCTGCAGACATTCTTTACAGCCGGAGCGGACGAATGCCGTGCTTGGACCATCCATAAGGGAGACAAGGCTCCGCGTGCCGCGGGAGTCATACATACGGATTTCGAAAAGGGCTTCATAAGGGCGGAAGTCATCAAATATGACGATTTCGTCTCTCTTAAGACGGAGGCGGCGTGCCGTGCAGCCGGAAAGATGGGAATCGAGGGGAAGGACTACATCGTGCAGGACGGCGACATAATGCATTTCCTCTTTAACGTATAGGTATGGAGGTAAGAGCGAAGAAGGCCCTTGGCCAGCATTTTCTCACCGATCAGAGCATCGCGAGGGGCATTGTGGACGCCCTCACGCCTTCGGAAGTGAGGGATGTGCTCGAGATAGGCCCGGGTATGGGTGTTCTGAGCCAATATCTTCTTAAGCGCGAGGATATTGACCTGAAACTCGTGGAGGTGGACGGTGAGAGCGTGGTGTATCTGAGGGAGCATTTTCCGGGAATCGTGGGAAAACTTCTGCAGGCGGATTATCTGAAGCTTGACATGCGAAAGGTCTTCCCGGGGAGCTATAAGGTCATAGGGAATTTTCCATACAACATATCTTCGCAGATATTCTTTAAGATATTGGACGATAAGGATTTGGTGCCGGAAGTGGTGTGCATGATACAGAAGGAGGTCGCGGAGCGTATCGCAGAACCCCCGGGGACTAAGACTTACGGGATACTTTCGGTGCTTCTGCAGGCGTGGTATGATATAGAGTATGTGATGTCGGTGGGCTCGGGCGCTTTCTGTCCTCCTCCTAAGGTGCAGAGTGCGGTTATAAGGCTAAGGCGTAATTCCAGGACCGGTCTTGATTGCGACGAACGCCTGTTCCGTCAGGTGGTGAAGACCGCATTCAACCAGCGCCGCAAGACTCTTCGCAACGCCCTGAAACCACTCCTGAAAGAAGGAATGGACACTACAGATCCTATCTTTGATCTTCGCGCCGAGAAACTTTCAGTTGACGATTTCGTCCGCCTGACACGCCTTCTGGCGTAAGGGAAGGGG
>CAVEIF010000072.1:3707-4949 GCA_963615835.1 Coprococcus eutactus
TTTTTGTTATAACATTTCGTTTGATTATTATAATTTTATATCTTTGTAAAAATTATATGCGATATGCCACACACATTAGTACAGATAGGGAACAGCAAGGCCTTGATTATTCCTGCTAAGATCATCAAGGCGAAGAAATACGATTGCAAGACGGAGTTCGATATCATTGAGACCAATGATGGCTTTCGTATCGTGCGCAGATACCCATCTCTTGAATCTTTGGAGTTTCCCAAGTTATCTCGTCCGTCCATTTCCCGAAAGGTTAAAAATATTACCGGTGTTGTGGAGTTTACTCCGGAACAATTGGCCGGAGATGAGAGGCTTGAATATATTTTATCGCGATGAGAGTTTTTCTTGACACTAATGTCTTGCTGGATACTCTCGTGGCGAGGGATAATCCTCAATTTGCAAAAGATGCAGCTACAATACTCAGCCTCGGGGAGAACGGGACTTTTGATCTTTATATGTCGGCGCTTTCTATTTCTACGATAGCATACGTGCTTAAAAATATGTCGCCGTCAGTTAAGAAAAGCATAATTAGTGATCTTGTGGACATAGTGGAAGTTCTCCCTTCGCTGCCTGAACATGTGGCGAATATGCTGAACGGACAAATGAGCGACATAGAAGATGCGCTTCAGGTGCAGTCGGCGTTGGAAGGAAGGTGTGACGTTATAGTCACCAGGAACGTTCACGATTTCACGCTGTCGGAAATACCGGCGATTACGCCTGCCGATATGCTCAGCCGCATTTTTGAATAAATTCTCAGCGCTTTTCGTACACGGTGAATTCGTAGGTGAGACCGCTCGCAGGGTCGGTGTGCGTGGCGCTCTGTTCTTTAATCTGCCAACGGGCGCTGTCGATGACGGGGAAGAAGGCGTCGGCGCCTTTCACTTCGGTATGCACGTGCGTGATATATAGAAGGTCCATGTCATCGATTGCGGCCTTATAGACGGACGCTCCGCCTATGATGAAGCATTTTTCCGCGCCAGTTTTAGCTGCCTCGGCATAGGCCTGTTCGAATGAATCCACGCACAGAACGCCATCTATCGGCCCGCCACCGGCATTGAGAACGATATTGGTTCTTCCCGGAAGGGGTCTGCCAATGGAAAAGTATGTGGTGCGGCCCATAATGACAGGGAATCCCTTGGTCTGGGCCTTGAAGTATTGCAGGTCTTCTGACAGATGCCAAGGGAGGTCGCCCTTGACTCCTATTCCATAATTGTCCGCTACTGCGGCGATAAG
>CAVEIF010000073.1:0-4899 GCA_963615835.1 Coprococcus eutactus
GATGGCCGGACGCCATGGTAACAAGGGTATTGTGGCTAAGATTGTACGTCAGGAGGATATGCCGTTCCTCTCAGACGGTACACCGGTGGATATCGTTCTTAACCCTCTTGGTGTGCCAAGCCGTATGAACCTCGGTCAGATCTACGAGACCGTTCTCGGTTGGGCAGGAGCGAAGCTTGGCCTGAAGTTCTCAACTCCTATCTTCGATGGCGCCAGCCTTGAAGAAATCTGCGACCTGACAGACAAGGCAGGTCTTCCAAGATATGGCAAGACTCAGCTTCGTGACGGTGGTACCGGAGATTATTTTGACCAGTGCGCAACTGTCGGTGTCATCTATATGATCAAGCTTGGTCATATGGTCGACGACAAGATGCATGCACGTTCTATCGGACCTTATTCGCTTATTACGCAGCAGCCTCTTGGAGGTAAGGCTCAATTCGGTGGACAGCGTTTCGGAGAGATGGAGGTTTGGGCAATCGAGGCATTCGGTGCAGCCAATGTTCTTCAGGAGATCCTTACTGTCAAATCCGATGATGTGACAGGAAGAAGCAAGACTTACGAGGCTATCGTCAAGGGTGACCCTATGCCACCTGCCGGTATTCCTGAGTCTTTGAACGTTCTTCTCCATGAACTCAGAGGTCTTGGACTTAAGGTTACACTGGATTAATTAACGTAATTTTGATTAGATAGAAATATGCCTACTTTCAATAATAAAGAAACAAAGGTTAAGAGCAATTTCCAGACAATCAGCATCTCTTTGGCTTCTCCGGAGGACATCACTGAACGTTCCTGCGGAGAGGTCTTGAAGCCTGAGACTGTAAACTACAGGACTTATAAGCCGGAGAGAGACGGTCTTTTCTGTGAAAAGATCTTTGGTCCTACCAAGGACTATGAGTGCTATTGCGGCAAATACAAGGGTATCCGTTACCGTGGTATCGTCTGCGATAGATGTAATGTTGAGGTTACAGAAAAGAAGGTGCGTCGCGAGAGAATGGGACACATCACTCTTACTGTACCTGTAGCACATATCTGGTACTTCAAGAGTGCTCCGAATAAGATTTCCGCTTTGCTTGGTCTTCCGGCCAAGAAGCTCGAGGCTGTAGTCTACTATGAGAAATATATCGTAGTAAAGTCGGGTAACAGCGGAGTGGCCAAGATGGAACTTCTTTCAGAGGATGAGTATCTGGATGTTCTCAGCCGTATTCCAGGCAATGAGTATCTTCCTGATTCTGACCCTGACAAGTTCGTGGCCAAAATGGGAGCTGAAGGAATATATGACCTTCTTTGTGAAATCGACGTAGAAGAACTGGCAAAGGAACTTCGCCAGAGACTTTCTGTGGAGACTTCACAGCAGAGAAAGGCAGAACTACTGAAGCGTCTTCAGATTGTCAAGTGGTTCCAGGAGTCAAATGGCAAGAACCGTCCTGAATGGATGGTGATGAGGGTGATACCTGTCATTCCGCCGGATCTTCGTCCTTTGGTTCCGCTTGATGGCGGCAGATTCGCCACTTCGGATATCAATGACCTTTACAGAAGGGTTATCATACGTAACAACCGTCTTAAGAAACTCATAGAGATAAAGGCACCGGAGGTTATTCTCCGTAACGAGAAGCGTATGCTTCAGGAAGCTGTTGACTGTCTCTTTGACAACTCAAAGAAATCTTCTGCAGTGAAGAGCGAGCAGAACCGTGCGCTGAAATCTCTCTCTGACTCTCTTAAAGGTAAGCAGGGACGTTTCCGTCAGAACCTTCTCGGTAAACGTGTCGACTATTCAGCACGTTCGGTTATCGTCGTAGGTCCTGAACTTAACATGCACGAGTGCGGTTTGCCTAAATATATGGCTGCCGAACTTTACAAGCCGTTCATCATACGCAAACTTATCGAGAGAGGTATCGTAAAGACCGTCAAGTCTGCGAAGAAGATAGTAGACCGCAAGGATCCTGTCATATGGGATATTCTGGAGAATGTGATGAAGGGCCATCCGGTTCTTCTCAACCGTGCCCCTACACTTCACCGACTTGGTATTCAGGCTTTCCAGCCTCGAATGATAGAAGGTAAGGCCATACAGCTTCATCCTCTTGCATGTACCGCATTCAATGCCGACTTCGATGGAGACCAGATGGCTGTACACCTTCCGCTTGGCAATGCTGCCATAATGGAGGCCCAGCTTCTTATGCTCGGTTCCCACAACATTCTTAATCCTGCCAATGGAGCTCCTATTACGGTGCCTTCACAGGATATGGTTCTCGGTCTTTACTATATCACCAAGATCCGTCCTGATGCAAAGGGACAGGGGATGTGCTTCTATGGTCCGGAGGATGTCATTATAGCATATGATGCGAAGAAGATAGATATGCATGCCCTTATAAAGGTTCGCCTTCCTAAGGACAAACAGGATCTTGCCAAGGGATATGAGCTTGTAGAAACTACAGCAGGTCGCATTATTGTCAATCAATATGTTCCTGATGAAGTCCCTTATGTCAACACGCTTCTGGGTAAGAAACCTCTGCGTACCATCATTACGGACGTCATCAAGTATACCGGAGTTACCCGTACGGCCAAATTCCTGGACGATATCAAAAACCTCGGTTACTACCAGGCATTCCGTGCCGGCATATCATTCAACCTGGGCGATGTGATTATCCCTGCCGAGAAGCAGACCCTTATAGACGATGCTTATAAGAAGATCGAGGAAATTAAGGGTAACTTCGCTATGGGATTCATTACCAATCAGGAGCGTTATAACAAGGTCGTTGACCTCTGGTCTGCGGTGGATAACAATCTTACCGCGATAGTAGGAAAGCAGATTTCTACAGACCAGCAGGGATTCAATCCTGTATATATGATGCTTGATTCAGGTGCCCGTGGTTCTACTCAGCAGATCAAACAGCTCTGCGGTATGCGTGGTTTGATGGCCAAGCCTCAGAAGGCCGGTGCTTCCGGAGCGGACATTATCGAGAACCCTATCATCTCCAACCTTAAGGAGGGAATGACAGTGCTCGAGTACTTCATCGGTACGCACGGTGCACGTAAGGGTCTTGCCGATACCGCCCTCAAGACTGCAGATGCAGGATATTTGACCCGTCGTCTTGTGGACGTATCACACGATGTCATCATCACTGAAGACGATTGCGGAACTCTCCGCGGACTTGTTGCAACAGCCATCAAGGATAAGGATACCGTAGTCGAATCACTTGGCGAGAGAATCCTCGGACGTACTTCCGTTCACGATATCTTCAATCCTCTTACTGGGGAATTGATTATCCGTGCAGGAGAGGAAATCCGTGAGGCTCAGGCTTCGCTTATCGATTCTCTGCCTATAGAGAGCGTCGAGATTCGTTCAGTACTTACTTGCGAGAGCAGGAAAGGCGTATGCGCGAAGTGTTATGGACGTAACCTTGCTACCAGCCGTATGGTTGAGAAGGGAGAGGTGGTCGGAGTTATCGCCGCACAGTCTATCGGTGAGCCTGGTACTCAGCTTACTCTCCGTACTTTCCACGTCGGAGGTACTGCATCTTCATCGGGTGCTGATTCAAGCATAGATTCCAAATATAACGGACGTCTTGAATTCTCAGAACTTCGTACAATCGAGCGCGAGAGCGAAGATGGAGTACAGACTGTAGTTGTCGGCCGTATGACCGAACTTCGTATCGTAGACGAAAATACGGGAATCACATTCTCTCAGTATGATATTCCTTATGGCTCTGTTCTTTATTTCAAGGACGGTGACAAGGTAAGCAAGGGAGATCGTATTTGCGAGTGGGATGCATATAACGCCACCACTATTGTGGAGGTTGCAGGTACCCTTAAGTTCGAGAATATGATCGAGGGTGTTACTTTCCGTAAGGATTCCGCTGACGAATATTCTACGTCCAACGACAAGGTCATCATCGAGTCCAAGGATAGAACCAAGAGCCCATCTGTCGATATCGTCGACGCTACCGGTACCATTATCAAGCAGTATAACCTTCCTGTAGGTGCGCACGTAATGGTAGAGGATGGTCAGGATGTCAAGATTGGAGACATCATCATCAAGATTCCTCGTGCATTCGGTAAGGCAAGCGATATTACCGGAGGTCTTCCTCGAGTTACGGAGCTTTTCGAAGCCCGTAATCCAAGCAGCAGCCCGGCAGTTCTTTCTGAGATCAACGGACAAGTTATAATGGGTACAATCAAGAGAGGTAACCGCGAGATAATCGTAAAGAACCGCTCAGGTGTCGAGAAGCATTATCTTGTTCCGCTTTCAAAGCAGATTCTTGTACAGGAAGACGATTATGTCAAGGCAGGTACCCCTCTTTCAGATGGTGGAATCGCACCTTCTGACATTCTCAATATCCTCGGTCTTGTAAAGGCTCAGGAATATATTGTGAACGAGGTTCAGGCCGTTTACCGTCTGCAGGGCGTGAAGATTAACGATAAACATTTTGAGATTATCGTTCGTCAGATGATGCGCAAGGTGGAGATTACCAATGCCGGCGATACTGAATTCCTTCAGGAGGAGCTTGTGGACAAGATGCGTTTTATGGATGTAAACGATGCTATTTACGGTAAATATTACATCGAGGACGCAGCTGATTCACAGAGATATTCTCAGGGTGATGTTATCGGTGTAAGGGAGCTTCGTAACGAGAATGATTCACTCTCTCGTCAGGGCTTGAAACCTATGGTTGCCCGTGAAGCTCGTCCTGCTACGGCAAAGCTGGTTCTTCAGGGTATTACCCGTGCAGCGCTCCGCACTAACAGCTTTATCTCGGCAGCTTCATTCCAGGAGACTACCAAGGTGCTCAGCGAGGCGGCTATACGCGGACGTGTGGACCATCTGGAAGGACTTAAGGAAAATGTCATCTGCGGACATCTGATTCCTGCAGGAACTGGTCTTAAGGACTACCAGGATATAGT
>CAVEIF010000074.1:0-4872 GCA_963615835.1 Coprococcus eutactus
GAAGCGACGAACGAGCCGTTGAAGCCTTTACGTATGACCTTGATGTCTCCTTCCTTGATGTCCAGACTGCACAGGTCCACGCTCTTTTCGAGGCGCTGGAAGAAGTAGAGGGTCTTGCCATCGTCTGTAAGGAAATAATCTCCTACGTTGCCGGCGTGCGGAGTGAGACGTACTGTACGGTTCTCACGTCCTTCCAAAAGCAGGTCGAGACCTTTCTTTTCGACTTTGATGGAATCTTTTTTCTCTTTTTTCTTCTCCGCCTTCTCTTCTTTCTCGCTCTTCTCGTCAAGCAGAGAGTTTATTTTCTCTTCTTCGGATGAACGGGTGAACTTGTAGTATTCCTTGGCATCGAAGAACATGGCGTAGATGTCGTACTCAGAGCCCCAGCTTCCGTGGCTGCGGTATCCGTATTTGTCTGACATCCACATCATGGCCTTTCCGCCAAGTATCCAGTGGAAATTGGTATCGTTATATCCGCTTTGGGTAAGGTTCGTAACTTCCTTCGTGTCTATATCTATGAGAGCGATGTCGGTGTTGTTCCATCCGCCGTTGGCCTGGTAGTCGCACAATATGTGGTGGCTGTCAGGACACCATTCAAATGACTGGTCTCCATCGGTATAGGAGTAGTTGGCACCGCGAAGAAGCGAATGTTCCTCGTTTTTCTCCGTGCTTCTGATTACAAGCTCCGTGCGGTCCCTGAGGAACGCCACCCATTTGCCGTCAGGTGAAACGAGCGGCTGAAAACAAGTCTGCCCCTTGGTGGTGAACAGGCTCTCCTTGATATCGTAAGAGAAAGTGAAGTATTTGTCCTGTTTGCGGGTGAGTTCCGCCTTCCATATGCCCCAGTTGCCGTCTCTTTCCGCCGCGTAGTAAAGTGTGCGTCCGTCCTTGGAGAAGGATACGTTTCTTTCCTGGCTCGGAGTGTCGGTGATACGTTTGGTGGCTTTCTGGTCAGGAGCTATCACGAACACGTCTCCGTGCGCCACGATGGCGATTTCCTTTCCGTTAGGACTTACCGAGAGGTCATTGGCCCCAGTGCTGATATTACGGTAGATATGTTCGCGGTCGTTACCTTCGAGAACTACGTTCACGTTCACCTTTACCGGCTGCTCGCCAGGGGTGCAGGTATAAAGATCTCCATTATATGAGAATGCCAATTTGTCAGTATTCGAAATGGAAAGATTCCTTACCGGGTGGGTAGGAAGGCTCGTGACCTGGAAGGCCGCCTCAGGCGTATTGATGTTGGAGCGCCACACATTGAAGTTTCCTCCCTGCTCGCAGAGGTAGTAGTAATCTTCTCCGTTTGAGGCGAATACAGGGTTACGGTTCTCTCCTGCGAAGCGGCTTATCTTCTGGTATTGGTTTTTCTTTGGAAGGTATTTCCAGATGTCGCGCGTTACGGAAGATGTGTGGTGCTTGCGCAGAGGGTCTTCGTATCCCTTGTAGTCTTCGTAGAGGATGATCTCATTGGCATTGATGGAGAGATTCATCATAGGAAGGGAGGTGAAAAGCGACGAGCTGCCGTCGTTGATGTTCACGGTGTATACCTGTGCCGTCCAAGGGTAGTCTCCGTAAGCGGGGTCGGCCTGGATGTTGGCATAGTAATAAACTTGGCCTTCGTCTGATACGAAGAGGGGAGTCTCGGCTCCCGGAAAATCGGTCAGTCTTTTGGCTTTGCCTCCCTCCGATGGGACAACCCAGATGTCTTTGCTTCCTTCGCGGTATGAGCTGAAGATTATGTTCTTTCCGTCTGCTGTCCAGAGAGGATCGGAGTCATAGGCCGAATTGACCGTGATCTGACGCGCGGTCCCTCCTGTGGCGGGAACCGTGAAGATGTCTCCCTGATAGCTGAAGGCTATGCTTTGCCCGTCAGCAGAGATGTTGCTTTTCCTGATCCAGCGCGCCTCTTCCTGTGCGGAAAGGCTCAGCGTAAGGAGGCTGAAAGCGATGATTGATAACAACTTTTTCATTCTAACTGATATTTTGTAAGTCTGGTGTACCGGTAACATCTTCAAATTTACGCAATAATTTTGTGAAATGATACTGTACGGTTCCCGTTTCTTTTATTTACGGTCGTTTTCCGTTTCTTCCGGGATATTCTTTTCCGATAATGCGTAATTCCGGTAATATCTTCCGTATTGCCGGTATGGCTTCGCGCATTATGAGAAAGTAAATTTGCATACGGATAAAAAATACAACACACTATGTATCTTGAGAATATCAACGGTCCCTCGGATGTCAAGAAACTGGATATCGCAGGGTTGAACATTCTTGCCGACGAAGTGAGGCACTTTCTGATTGAAAAACTGAGCAATCACGGCGGTCACGTGGGCCCGAACCTGGGAATGGTGGAGGCGACCGTCGCTCTGCACTATGTATTCAATTCCCCAGTAGATAAGTTCGTTTTTGACGTTTCTCACCAGAGCTATGCGCACAAGATTCTGACCGGCAGGAAACAGGCGTTCATGGAGCAGGGGCATTATGACGATGTGACGGGCTACAGTGAACCCTCGGAGAGCGAGCACGATCATTTCGTCATCGGACACACCTCGACATCGGTCAGCCTCGCCTGCGGGCTTGCCAAGGGTCGCGACCTCGCGGGAGGTAGGGAAAATATCATAGCCGTGATCGGAGACGGTTCGCTCAGTGGAGGTGAAGCATTTGAAGGCCTGAATGTTGCCGGCTCTGAACTACGGAGCAATTTCATCATAATTGTCAATGACAACCAGATGTCAATAGCGGAGAACCACGGCGGTCTGTACAGAAACCTCCAGTTGCTCCGTGAAACTGATGGAAAGGCGGAAAACAACCTTTTCAGGGCCTTGGGGCTGGATTATCTATATGTCCCGGATGGAAATGACATAGCCTCTTTAATTACCGCTTTCGAGAAGGTAAAGGATTCGGACCACCCTGTCGTGGTGCACATCAATACTCTGAAAGGCAAAGGATTGAAGTATGCGGAGGAAAATAAGGAAAAGTGGCATTATGGTGCGCCGTTCGACATTGAGACCGGCGAGGCGAAGTTCAAGTTCGAGGGAGAAGATTACAGTGATCTTACGGCCCGTTATCTTCTTGAAAAGATGCCGTCACATCCGCAGCTTGTGGCAATTACTTCCGGCACGCCTACCGTGTTCGGATTTACTGAAGAGCGCAGGAAACAGGCTGGAAGACAATTCCTTGATGTGGGTATAGCTGAGGAAACGGCGGTCGCTATGGCTTCAGGAATAGCACGACGTGGCGGAAAACCTGTCTGGGGAGTTTACAGTACATTCATTCAGAGAACCTATGACCAGCTTTCGCAGGATCTTTGCATCAACGACAACCCGGCTCTGATGCTCGTGTTCTGGGGTGGAATCGAAAGTATGAACGACGTGACCCATACCTGTTTTTACGACATTACACTGCTTGCCAATATCCCGAATCTCATCTATCTGGCACCTTCCTGCCGCGAAGAATATTTTGCCATGCTTGACTGGGCCATAGCTTATAGGGAGCATCCTGTCGCAATCCGTGTGCCCGTTAACGGCGTCATTTCGCGTTCCGGCGTCCGGACGGAGGCTGTCGACTGGTCTGCCCCGAAGTATGAAATCACCCGTAGGGGTAGCAGAGTGGCGGTTATAGGTCTTGGAAGTTATTATCAGAAGGCAGAGGAGGTCTGTGACCTGCTTGGAGAGCGCGGGGTTGAAGCGACTCTTATTAATCCGAGAATAATCACCTCACTTGACACCGGAACTCTTGAAGCCTTGAAAAAAGATCACGAGCTTGTCGTAACTCTCGAGGACGGTCAGGTGGACGGCGGATGGGGAGAAAAGATTGCGAGGTACTACGGTGACAGCGGGATGAAGGTTCTTGTCAGGGGCCAGCGCAAGCGCTTTGAAGATCACTATATCGTGGAGGAGTTGCTGAGGGAGAATCGGCTCATGGCGCAGCAGATTGCAGAGGATGTGATTGATGTCATTGGCAGGAATGATTAACTTTGTGCTTGTGCAAAGATTTGGCGTTTTTTGAAAAATGATATATGAAAGAGTTGTATTTCAACACTGTGCAGGAGTTTAACGACTATTACGGTTTTGAAACCTTGCATCCTCAGGTGAGTGTGGTGCGTTTTGACCGCAAGCACGATATAACGGAGGGGGTCTATCATTATGGGCTTTATGCCTTGTTCTTGAAGGAGAATAAGGGATGTAAACTCACTTATGGTCTTACCGAATATGACTTCGATGAGATGACGGTGACCAGTTTCGCCCCGGGCCAGAGCGTCAGAGTGGAAGCCAATCCTGATGTAAGGTACCCGAAATGGACTGCTCTGGTGTTTCATCCTGACCTGCTTGCACGCACTGCGCTCGGCAGGAATATTGACCGCTACGAATTTTTCGAATATACTTCTGATGAGGCTCTGCATCTTTCCGCCGGTGAGATAGAGATTTTCCGTGGTGTGCTTGGCCTTATCGATCAGGAACTTCACCGGAGCATAGACAAACATTCGCGTGAACTCATAGTGAGCAACATCGAGTTGCTTCTGAATTATTGTTTTCGTTTCTATGACAGGCAGTTCATTACCCGCGAGGAGATAAACCACTCGGTGGTAAGGAAGTTCTCGTCCTTGCTTGATTCTTACCTGGCGGAGACCGCCGAAGGCGAAGGGCTTCCTACGGTCGCTTACTTTGCAGACAAATGCTGCTATTCGACCAAATATTTCGGTGAACTGGTCAAGACAGAGACCGGACGCACCGCAAGGGACTTCATCAACGACCGTATTCTCGCCTGCGCCAAGAAACTTCTCACAGACGAGTCTATGAGTATCGCACGCGTGAGCCGGAGGCTCGGTTTCGAATATCCACAGCATTTTGTGCGTTTTTTCAAGGCGCATAC
>CAVEIF010000075.1:0-4621 GCA_963615835.1 Coprococcus eutactus
GTCAAATCGCCGAGGCGTTTTCCCATCCCGGCTGCCAATATAACTGCCTGCATATTATTTAAATATCGAATAAATTTTCACTATTGCCTGCGCCGGCAACATCAAAAGGTACCTCGCGCTCATGCTGCATTTCCTGATATCCCCTGCGAGGAAAGGATATTCTCCCCAGAAATCATACTTGTGAATTATGGCATGCCAACCGGCACGAAGCAATATCCCGCCATACACATCCTCTATAGGACTGCCTTTCAAATCATCCCTATAATGCATATAAAGGTCAAGAAGATTCTTCGAAGATGCTATATGACGCTTTTCTCTGCTCTGCGAGCACATCGCGCCGGCATTATCTTTACGATAATGATACAGGCCTTCCTTAATATGAGAAAAACTCCGCGCATAGAAGATGATCTGACACATAAGATATATGTCTTCGTGCATCCCGTTTATCGGAGTATAGATCACATTATCCGCATAAAGACTTTTCCTGAAGCACTTTGTAACAGTATACCCGTGCGAGCGAGAGTTGAAGATGTTAATTATGAACTTCCTTTTGGTCCGGGCGTCATATTCCTTTTCCCGTTTATAGCTCCGATGACAGGCATACTCTTTGACGAGATCAAAATATACCACATCGGCATCGGTCTGCTCTATCCTGTCCACCACCTTCTGCACGGCGTCAGGTTCGAGCCAGTCATCCGAGTCGGCAAAAAGTATATACTCTCCGTCAGCATTCTCCACGCCTGTCTTTCTGGCAAGCGGCAAGCCTTCGTTCTTCTTGTTGACAATAACTATGTCCGGCTTGCGCCAAGCGTATTTCTCATCGATGAGAGCTTCGAGAATACCCATCGAGCCGTCCGGAGTGCCGTCATTGACGAACACGAACTGCATCTGATGGCAAGTCTGAGACAGCGCGCTTTCAGCAAAACGCCCTATATATTTCTCCACCCCGTATATGGGGACCACCAGCGAAACCTTATAATCCATACTCCATGACTTGTTCAAGACGCCTGACCGACAGGATGCTCATCATCACAGACCACGAACTGCTTAACATAAAGCGGATTATGCATATCCTTAAGAATCTGTTCATAGGAAGGCAATTTCCGCCAATCCCCATAAAGATTCCTCAGATAAGCATCCACGTTCTTGGGCGCCGGAAATTCCACCCCCTCAAAGGCTATGCTTCCAAGCGGAAAAATCTCATCCAAATAATACGGCTGCCCATAAAAACCGGAACCAAGCTCATAATAATACTGCTTCCGGGGATTAATCAGGCCAATCAGTCTGCATAGCGGAATCAACAAGCCGAAATTCAGTACCTCCACCGTCCTCTTCACAATATGTCTCAGTGTCCTGTTCTTAATATAACCGGAAGGATGCTGCATATTCATATAAAAGAACTTAGCAAGATGCGAAGCGAAGCGGGAAGTCTTCTCTATGCTGAAAACGTCCATGCCCACCATATATTCAGGACGCGGAGCGGACGGGTCGTTGTCATTGGCCTGACGAAGTCTCAACTTCCCGAAAGGATTCGTATGCTCGGCATCATTTTCAATGCACTGATATACATACTTGTCCGAATTCAGAGAGCATAGAATCTTGCGAAGACGGCGGTAATCCTTCTTCATCACGCAGATGTCCATATCATCATCCCAAGGGATGAAGCCGCCATGCCGTACAGCGCCAAGCAGCGTCCCGGAATCGAGCCACCACTGAATGTCATTTTCCTTACATATCTCAGAGAAAAACACCAGGATGCCAAGCATCTTTTTCTGGTCTTCCCTTAATTTGGAGCCTTCCGGATTATATATTGTCATAAATTAAAGCGTCAAACAATTCCTTCCACCTATGTGATATAAGCGACGGAGAATATTTCCTCCTCTTTTCTATCCCCTGAAGTCTGATCCTACGCAAATCCTCCTCCCTTGAAGATGCAATGCGAAGCAAAACCGCTGCAAATTCATCTTCAGAAAAAGGTTCCACCGGAAAACCGCATTTTCCATAAGGAGAAAGGATCTCCCTGATACCCGCCGTACTCGCAAATGCCACCCCTATACAGCCTCTGGCCTGAGCCTCCGTGAGTGCCAATGGCCACCCTTCGGTCTGCGAAGTCAGGCACACCACCGAAGCCCTGTCGTAATAAGGAGCCACATTGGCCTGACTTCCCTCGAAACTTACTCTCTCAAGGGCCAATCTGCATGCAAGATCCTTCAAATACGCCATAGCCGGACCGTCTCCTACCAGAGTAAGACGCCACGAAGGAAGTTCATCCTGCACCTTAGCCCAAATCCTCAACAGACGATCTATCCTCTTGGACCAATTCTCGAACCTGCCGCAGAAAAGAATCTCATTCTCCTTGTCCAGATTCGGAGCCTCCACCACTTTTTCCGGATTCTCTATCACCACGACCTTTGATTTGCCGGGCTCTATCCCGAGGGAGCGTTCCAATTGGTTTTTATACTCCTGACAGAGAACAGTATAAGCATCACAATGATCGTAATCGAAACGGGTTCTGCTCTGTGCCTTTTCAAGGGCGAGCGAGCCGTCGGCGTACTTTTTCTTATAGAAAAGATTCCACAGAAGCTTTTTCTTCTGCCGCCGATGCATAATGACGTAGCGCTGCCAAAACACCTCCCCATGGCACGCAAGAATGGTCTTGACCCCGGTACGGGAACGTATGCCATCTATGTCGTAAACGGACTTTGTAACCTCCACCAGAATATCTATCCTATCCTTCCCTATAAGATTTTCCATAGCCTTCGACCGCTTGGACTGCACCGCCTGGGAGGGGATCTTTCTTACTGTAAGACAGTCCTGAACATCCGAAGGAACAGCACCGATGTGCGTGGCATATACATATATGTCGTACGCGTCGAAAGGCTTGAGATACCTCGCGATATCCATCGTTATTCTTTCGGCGCCCCCTCCGGGGAAACTGTTATGTACAAATGCTATCCGCACGATGTGGTCACAAAACGACCGGCAAAGTTACAAAAAATAAAATTCCTTATCTATCTTTGCCAACAGATGGATGAACTGATCAGCGAAATCAAATATCTGAAAGGCGTAGGGCCCAAGCGGGCGGAACTTCTGGAGAAGGAACTCGGGATAAAAACCTTGAGTGACCTTATACGCCTGTACCCGTTCCGCTACATAGACCGCACTACCATACAGAAGATTTCACAGATCAACCAGAGCGCCGCAGCCGTTCAGATCAAGGCGGAGGTCAAGTCGTGTTCGATTGTAGGCGAAGGCAAAGCCAAAAGGCTCAGCGCCATAGTAAGCGATGGAAGCGGCCAGATGGAAATGGTCTTTTTCAAAGGAATCAAATGGACGCAAGAAAGACTCATTCCAGGACGCACTTTCATATTTTTCGGTAAACCAAGCGAATATAACGGACGCTATAATATGGTTCACCCGGAAGTGGACTTGCCGGACGGGGCTTCCGCAGCATCTTCCGGCGGTCTTACGGGAGTATATCCAAGCACGGAGAGACTTAAAAATGCCGGCATCACGGGGAAAGTGATGTGCCGCCTGCAAAGCGCAGCCCTGTCCTTATGCCTTCCGGAGATTAAGGAAAGTCTTCCAAGCTATGTCATAAACGATTTGGGGCTATGTTCGCTTGCCTATGCGCTGAAAAACATTCATTTCCCGTCGGACGGAGTTTCCCTCGAA
Source organism: Coprococcus eutactus (assembly GCA_963615835.1). Lineage (GTDB taxonomy): Bacteria > Bacteroidota > Bacteroidia > Bacteroidales > UBA932 > Cryptobacteroides. The sequence continues at coordinate 3,676 of CAVEIF010000075.1, forward strand.
AAAGCACAGAGGCGGCTTAAGTTCGAAGAACTCTTTCTTCTGCAACTCAGTCTTCTAAAACAGAAATATATCCGTTCGCGTCAGAGCAAAGGTTTTCTGATGCCTAAAGTAGGAGCGAATTTCAACGCATGCTACAAAGCTCTTCCTTATAATCTTACCGCCGCACAGCAGAGAGTGATAAAAGAAATACGCGCAGATTTTCTTTCGGGCCGCCAGATGAACAGGCTTCTTCAGGGAGATGTAGGTTCCGGAAAGACCATGGTGGCTGTGCTGAGCTGCCTGATTGCCATAGACAGCGGATTCCAGACCTGCATAATGGCACCTACCGAAGTGCTTGCGCAACAGCATTTTGCCAATATCCAAAAATACCTGTCCCCTACCGGCGTCAAATGCGCGCTGCTGACAGGCTCCACCAAGACCGGAGAACGGCGCGAAATTCACGAAGGCCTGCTGAGCGGTGAGATTGGACTTATAGTCGGCACGCACGCCCTTCTTGAAGATGGGGTGCAATGGAAAAATCTGGGATTGGCCGTGATAGATGAGCAGCACCGCTTCGGAGTGGAGCAGCGCTCGAAACTGTGGACCAAAAACACCACGGCCCCGCATGTGCTGGTTATGACGGCCACACCTATCCCGCGCACGCTTGCCATGACAGTCTATGGCGACCTGGACGTATCAGTCATCGACGAACTTCCTCCGGGACGTACGCCTGTGCGCACCACGCTTCACACAGAGGCGAAAATGCCGCTGATTTACAATTTCATGCGCAAGGAGATAGACGCCGGGCATCAGGTATTCGTGGTTTACCCCATGATTTTTGACAGCGAAAAGATTGATCTTCAAAATCTTGAAAAAGGCTACGAAGACATCGTCAGCGCCTTCCCTTTCCCTCCGTACAAGGCGGCCATAGTGCACGGAAAACAGAGCAGCGAAGAGAAGGCATTCA
>CAVEIF010000076.1:0-4492 GCA_963615835.1 Coprococcus eutactus
TTGTGTGCAGCGTCTTCCGGCCGCAAAGTCGTTTTTGACTTGCCTTCTGAAACAGAGAGAAAGGGTTATAGCATTGCAACTTCGGCCATTCTTGATAATTCAAAGCTCCGCAGCTTGGGATTTGTGCCCAAGTATGAGATGAAGGATGCGATACTGAAAATGATTAAGATGATGTCGAAATGATGTCGAAATGATGAAGACGGCTTTGGACATTCTTTCCGGATATTCTTTTTATTTGAAGGTGGAAAGGGGCCTTTCTCTTAATACGGTGAAGGCCTATATCTCTGATATTGACCGCCTTGAGGAGTTCTTATGCCGGAAGTCTGGAGCGGAGAAGGTGGATTGGGCGCGGGTGGAGTCCTCAGATCTGACGGATTATCTGATAGATGCTTCGCAGTATCTTTCCAAACGTTCGCAGGCCAGGGTTCTGAGCGCGTTCAATTCGTTTTTTGAATATCTGGTCAGCGAAGGGGAGAGGGATGATAATCCGGCAAGCGCTTTGGAAGCCCCCAAGCTTGGCAAATATCTTCCCGAGGTTCTCTCCGTAGATGAAGTCCTGTCCATCATAGGTGCTGCGTCCAATGTCCGCGACAGGGCTATCCTCGAGGTGCTTTATGGTTGCGGACTTCGTGTGAGCGAGGCTTGTTCGCTGAAGATATCCGATGTTTTTATGGATGAGCTTTTCGTCAAGGTCTTGGGTAAGGGAAGCAAGGAGCGTCTGGTCCCGTTGGCGGAGAGGGTTGCGGATTCCATAGGTGAATATCTGCTTTCGCGACCTTGCCCTGATGTGCATTGTGAGGATGTGTTGTTCCTTAACAGGTTCGGACGTCCGCTCAGCAGGGTGTCCGTATTCAAGATGGTCAAGGAGTGTGCCGTGGTGGCGGGGGTGAACAAAGAGATCTCTCCGCATACGTTCCGGCATTCTTTCGCGACTCACATGATAGAGAACGGGGCGGATCTGAGGGCGGTACAGGAAATGCTCGGTCATGAGAGCATACTCACAACCGAGATTTATACGCATGTGGACAGTTCCACCTGGCAGGGCGAGATCAAGGGGATTATTTCTTCTGTTCTTCAGAAATAGCCTTGTTATAGCATTCCCGGCACAGAGGCTCGTAGATGTCCTTTTCTCCGAGTACCACCAGATCGGCGTTCTTTGAGAGACGGTGGGAATGGTTGGCCAGGCTGCCGCATTTTACGCAGATGGCGTGGACTTTCTGTACGTCTTCAGCTATGGCCATAAGGAAAGGCATAGGTCCGAAAGGCTTTCCGAGGAAATCGGTGTCAAGTCCGGCTATGATTACTCTCACTCCGCGATTGGCCAGGCATTGGCATACCTCGACTATGTTCTCTCCGAAGAACTGCGCTTCGTCTATGCCCACCACTTCTATGTCCGAAGGGATGTCCAGCATGAAGGCGGCGTCCGTGATGGGGGTGGATTTGAGACTGTGCAGGTCGTGGGAGACCACTTCCACTTCGGAATATCGTACATCTACGCTCGGCTTGAAGATGGCGATCTTCTGATTGGCAAATTGAGCTCTTTTAAGTCTGCGGATCAGCTCCTCGGTTTTCCCCGAGAACATGGAACCGCATATCACTTCTATGCAGCCCGATTTCTTGTAGTTTTCTGAAAACATTTGTAGCTTTGTATTGAGATGCTTTTACCGTGAAAGTTTGTCAGGTAACCGTTGAAAAGTGGATTGGTATTTTAAAAGTACAGCCCAACTTTTACCGACGTCCTTTACCGCTTACAAAGTTAAAAACTTCGGAGACAGTTTCCGCATGCGGACGGTAAAAGTTATCCACAATTTAAGCGATGAAGCCGGGAATTCTGTACATAGTGCCCACTCCTGTGGGAAATCTTTCGGATATGACGTTCCGCGCCGTTGAGGTTCTCTCTTCGGCCGATCTGATATTGGCTGAGGACACGAGGACCAGCAGCGTCCTGCTTGAGCATTATCATATTAAGGGAAAGCTCCTTTCGCATCATAAATTTAACGAGCATCAGAATGTGGGGCAGATCAGGGAGCGCATCCTTGAGGGCTTGAACGTGGCTTTGATAAGCGATGCCGGCACTCCGGGGATTTCCGATCCGGGTTTTCTGCTCGCCAGGGAATGTGCGGTGCAGGGTATAGAAGTGCAGACGCTTCCCGGGGCTACGGCCTGCATCCCGGCGCTGGTGTCTTCGGGGCTTCCGTGCGACAGATTCTGTTTCGAGGGCTTCCTTCCTCAGAAAAAAGGCAGAAATTCAGCGCTGCAGGCCTTGAAGGACGAAACACGCACGATGATTTTCTATGAATCTCCGTACAGGCTCGTCAAGACTCTTGAGCAGTTCGCCGAGGTCTTCGGTCCGGACAGGGAATGCTGCGTGTCCAGAGAAATATCTAAACTTCATGAAACCCATCATCGGGGAACTTTAACACAACTATTGAATTACTTCTATGAAAATGAACCAAAAGGGGAGATCGTCATCACTCTCGCAGGAGCCCCGGTCCGGAAAAGGGGAGAGCACTGCAACAAGTACAAACTCGAGGACGTTTAAGTTCGGCGCAGTCTGTTTTATTTTCCTGATTGTCGGTTATCAGTTCTGCCTGTTTATCCATCATGCAGCCGTTCTGAGGATAGAGTCTTTGCGCGACCATCCTGACACTGTGTATGTTACATCTTACATTGATCCTTCTGCTTCTGCTTCTTCTGCTGTTGCTTCTTCTTCTGTTGCTGCTGCTTCTTCTGCTGCTGCTGCTTCTTTTGAAACTTCCGCGCAGGCATCTGAATTTGGGCCAATCTCCAATTCTGGAGACGGTTTTGTGCCAGGGACCGGATCTGGTTCGGAGTCTCGGGCCGGATCTGTGCCAATGTCCGGTTTTGTGCCAATGTCAAGTGCAGGATCTGTGCCGATGTCAGGGGCCGGTTCTGTGTCGATGCCAGGGGCCGGATCCGATTCGGAGTCTCGGGCCAATTCTGCCGCGGAATTTGTGTCCGGAGTCAGGTCTACGAGAGCAGCTGAGGCATCGGGATCTGCCAGGTCTTCCGGAACTGCCGGGTATTCTGGGTTTTCCGGAGTCAGGTCTTCGGGAGTTGCTTGGGCATCTGGATCTGCCATGTCTTCGGAATCTGCCAGATCTTTTGGGTCTTCCGGAACTGCTAGGTATTTTGGATCTGCCGGGGCATCTGGAACGGTGCGGACAGATACCGTAAGGCGCAGCGCGGAGCATAGTGCGGCCGTGAGAAAGGTGCGGGGGCAGCGGAGAAAGGTGGAGTCATTTGCATTCAATCCGAATACCGTGAGCGTGGAGGACCTTCAAAGGCTTGGATTTTCCCAGAGGCAGGCGGAGAGCATAGAGCATTATAGGCAGAAAGGCGGCAGATTTTACCGGGCAGAAGATTTCGGGAGGAGTTATGTGGTCTCGGACAGCGTGTTCGCGCGGCTTAAATCCTTTATCAGAATCCCCAAATTGGATATCAATTCAGCGGATTCGGCGGCCTTTGACGCGCTTCCCGGAATTGGCCCGTATTATGCCGCGCAGATGGTGAAGTACCGCGAGAGGCTGGGAGGATATAACTGCACGGAACAGTTGATGGAACTCTATCGCTTTGATGAAGAGCGCTTTATGAAGATCGCGGACCTGATAGTGTGCCTCTCTCCGCATCGTTTCGACCTGTGGAATGCCGATGAGGCTTCGCTTGCCGCGCACCCGGCCATAAGACGTCGTGATACGGCACACTCCATAATACTTTATAGAGAAAGCACTGCGCCGGCCGAGCGGAGCATAGATGGCTTAAGACGTTCGGGTATCCTGGATTCGCTGCAGACCGTGATGCTCGTCCGAAGCACAAGGGAGTAAGATTACTTCAATTTCCTGTGGGCATAGCCGTTTATGCAGTCCGGGAGCACTATCTCGTAGTTATCGTCAGTGAGCAGAGGCGAGGTGAGCAGCATGTCGGCTGTGGTCCTGTTCATGGCGAAAGCTATGTTATACAGGGCGGCCAGGCGGGAAAGGGCGGACACGTCGTTCTGGTGTCCTTGAACTATGAGGTTGTCGCAGAAGAAGATAAGCATTTCGATTTTCTGTTCTGCGATTAGAGAGCCTATCTGCTGGTCTCCACCGAGCGGGCCTGACAGAAGACGGCATACTTTTCCTTTGAAAGGGTAAGTCTTTTTCCCGTTCTCCTCTATTTCAAGTTCTTCGATTAGCCTGCCGGTAGTCCCTGTGGCATAGAGATTATATTTGGAAAGGGTCTCGGCGTTGAATTTAACCCACGATAGGAGTTCCGCCTTGCGTCCGTCGTGAGCTACGAGTGCGATGCTGATTTTTTTCATAGATGAATTGTGCTTTTCGTCTGTAAATATAACTATTTCCGGGTAATTCCCGGCCGTTTTATTTCAATATGATAAGGCGATCTTAAAGGCACTGGATTTCTTCATGAGAGAGTCCTGTAACAATTGAGATCTTTTCAATAGGATCTCCAAGAGATAAAAGTTTCTTCGCCG
>CAVEIF010000077.1:0-4129 GCA_963615835.1 Coprococcus eutactus
ACTGGACTATGGTTCTGCCAAGCGAATCCCTCTCATACCAGTCCGCAGGCTCATTTTTTATCCACACGGCGTCAGGCGAAGTATGATTGGCCACCCAGTCAAGAATGACGCGAAAGCCCTGTTTTTTGGCGGCTGCGAGGAAATTCTCGAAATCCTTCATATCCCCGAATTCCGGATTGACTGCACAATAATCCCTCACGGCATAATACGAGCCCAGCGTTCCCTTGCGCTGCTCCTCTCCTATAGGATATATTGGCATAAGCCAAATGATATCCACGCCAAGCCTCTTAAGACGTGGCAATTCCTTCGCGGCTGCTGCAAAAGTACCCTCGGGAGTGTATTGGCGTACGTTCATCTCATACACCACGCTGTCATAAGTCCACTCCGCGTGAGAAGCCTTCTGCCGCGCACACGAAGGAAAAAAGCCCTGGGCTACCAGCAGAAAAGCCAGAAACAATACATTCAACCTTTTCATCTGCACTACTTATTATTATTTTCAAGCAATATATACTCTCCGGCGTCAAGAGAGAGGACAAGTTCCCCGCCGGAAGGGACGGTGAATTCCTCCCCGCTGAAAGCATCTTTCCAAAGCCCTGAAGAAGGAAGTGTTACGCTCACCTGAGAATTGCCCTCCACGTCAAAATTACCCACAAGATAAAAAGTTCCTCCCTCCGAAGAAGAAACGCTTATATGCCTTATCTTCTTACCGCTCGACAAAGAAGCGGAATAAGTGGCGTCGCTGCGGAAAAATTCCGGATTAGACCTGCGCCATGACAAAATCCTTGAATACCCGTCATAAAGAGCCCTCCGCTCAGGAACCTGCAGATAATCCCAGTGCAACGGCTTGGCTCCGGTCCGTCCGTTTTCCTCTATGGAGACGTCATAGCCCAACTCCTGGAACTGCCAGATCATCTTAGGTCCCGGAATCAAAAGGGAAAACGCAGCATTCAGTGCTTCCCGCTGCATCCTCGCCCCCAGATCAGCCGTGATACCGTTACCCCACCTGAGGGACTTATAGGCAGTGCGCTCCTCATCGTGGCTCTCCTGAAAACCCACCAGCGAGCCGAAAGGCATCGAACCTCCGGTCCACATCCCCGACAGATCATCTCCGTCCGAAAGCCAGCCCATAGCTGTCTGGCAATATGCGTTATTGAGATTCCGCCATAATTTTATCCCGCTCCCGGCCAATTCCTTCTCTTCGCGGGTGTCGCAGAAATGCTCGAAAATCACCACCGCGTCACTTTTCGCCTCAAACACGCAAGACGCATAATCCCTCAATATGGCTATTCTCGATGCGTCATAAGCGGCGGACGTAGCCTCCGTGCTCTTCTTCTGAGTAAATCCCTTTGTAAGATCGAAACGGAACCCGTCGATATGATACTGCTCGACAAGAAACTTCAAACTCCGCTTTATATGCTCACGGACAAGCGTATTCTCGTGGTTCCAATCGTGGAATACCGAATACGGATGAGGGGCGTCCACATTGAAAAACGGATTATTCTCCGCAGTCTTGTTGGCTGAAGCATCCCAATACATCGCGGCCATAGGATGTGCTCCGGTAGCGTGATTATAGACCACATCCAAGAGAACGGCAAGGCCGCGGCTGTGACACTCGTCCACGAACTCCTTATACTTTTCGCGCGTACCATAGGCCTTGTCCAAGGCGAAATAACTGCAAGGACTGTAGCCCCAGCTGTCATTACCGTCGAACTCCTGAACCGGCATAAGCTCCACCGCATTCACCCCCAGGTTCTGAATGTAGTCAAGATGCTCCATAGCACCTGACAGATCCCCACTGGAAGAGAAATCACGCAGATGCATCTCATAAATGATCAAATCATCAGGATCCTCTATCTTATAATCCGTGACCTTCCAATCATACTGCGTGCGGGAAGTCTGAAAGGCAGAAACCAGACCTGCCGCTCCGCTCGGGTATGAAGGAAGCTCAGGATATACGGACGATGATATCCACTTATCATCAGTGCTATATACTATCTGCGAATATGGATCTGAAATGCGCACCGCTTCACCTTCGGACGAAAGCAGATGATACTGAAAACGGTACTCTTTTCCCTCCTGAAGACCAGTGAGAGTAATCCACCAGCAACCGGTCTGTTCGTCGCGCTTCATCTCGTAAGGATGCGAAAGGGCCCAGCCATTGAAATCTCCCACCACCAGAGCATGCGCATAGCGGTCTCCATTCTTGTCTTTTTCATACAGGGCCAATGTCACCTCGGTAGGAGAGATATAATTGATTCCGCATTGCATTCCTTCAGGCAGGCTTTCCAGAACCACATCGCCCGGTTTGAAACCATGCTCCGAATCCCGCACGGCGCAGAACAGGTCCGCCGTCTGCTTTTTTCCGTCAGCACTGCGGACCACCACGCCTATCTTGGTTATGGCCTCGTCTTCCCCGACGCCGAACCACTCCCGAATCGACGGCCCTATAGGAAGAGCCCAAAGGTTCTCCACCTCCGTTTTTTGCCAGCGGCATCGGTCCGTATTCTCATTCCACTGCGCCTGAATATGTTCCCACTGCAGATTAACTGTCCCTATATGAGCATATAAATCTCCTGCGTATCCTCCAAACGGAAATCCGCCACCGGCCTTATAATAAAGGGTGCAGGAAGCGTCCGCAGACGGGTTTTCCGGGAGCACTGACAGGCCATAGGCCAATCTGTCCAATTCGTCCTTCCTGTCATCTGGCGTCTCGCTGCTGTTCTGCTTGCCGCAAGAACACAGGATAACCACGACCGCGGAGACCACGAAAATCAGGGATTTATCTTTCATGATTCAGATTCGTTCGTGTCATTATACTTGTAGCCAGCAGCCCGATCAAGAGCCGCTGGCCAAAATTATCAGATTACTGTAAATTCAATAACTGACAGCATATTACTTGATGGTACCTGTTCCGGCGTTGAAATCGAGAGTAACTGTCTTACCTGAAACAACACCGTCTGTGTCAGCGCTGTCGCCACCTGTACCGCGATAAGCAATCTTTCCGTCATTGTCAAGAGTAAACTCACGATGCCACCAGTTGGCAAACTCAGGATCAAATACAGACTTGACGAATGAACGGAGGTGCTTTCCGTCAGCCTTAAGAACATAGCTTGCGGTTCCGTCTTCGTTGATGGTGTACTTAGCTTCATCGACTGCACCCCATTTAGGGTTATTGAAAGGCGTGTCGCATCCGTAAAGTTCTGCATTGTGGATGTTGATGATGTTGTCCTTATAGCTGACTTCGATCATATAAAGACCTGTCTCTTTCATGACACAGTCTTTTCCATCAATTTCAAATCCGGTATCGTTTCCAAGGCTGTAGAAACCCTTATCCCATCCGGTAGAAATCTGAGAGAACTTGAATTTCTTGCCTGCTTCGATATAACGGATAGCCCAGAATACGCCCGGCTCAGAATGAGCAGGAATCATGGCTACTTCATTACCAGGAAGATCCCAACCTGCTATACCTTCACCTATAAGATAGCACTCTGTAGGAATATCGGATTCCTTGGTAAGCTCTATGCTATAAGAGAACGGGGCTGCCACGGCACCTGCCTTAGGAGTGTAGGTAAGAGTAACTTTATAAAGACCCGCCTTGTCACCGATAACGATGTCGCCACCGGTATTGGAAAGTATACCGTCCGTAAGACCGAGACCAACCTCAGCCTTTACTACGCCTTCCTCGTCAAGATTGATCTTCCATCCATGGCAAGAAGCGAATTTGAATACTCCCTTGGCAGAAAAGTCAAGATCCGTCCAAGTATAAGTGATGGAACCGTCAGCAGCTACTGCAGAAGCCTTTCCTTCGGTGAATCCCCAACTGTTGCATCCGCCACGAACACCCCAGATAGCCTTCTGGATAATAATCTGGGCTCCCTGAGCGAGGTCCTTGTTCGTGTTGTTGTCAAGAACGATATGATAAAGTCCGCTTTCCTCCACTTTAAGAGCAGGAGCGTTTTCGCCTACAATAAGCTGACCCTGAAGGATGTTCATGTTAGGGTTGTTATCGAAGTTCTTGCCAGGATTCTCCTCGGTTCCGAGACCATAGTTGACCTCAGTAAGATTTGCTCCGTAGAAGGTCTTCTGTCCGGCTACATTCTCGATAAGTGAAAATTCCTTACCGCCCTCG
>CAVEIF010000078.1:0-4033 GCA_963615835.1 Coprococcus eutactus
TACCGTCTACGATGCTGTCAAAACCAAAACATCCCCGATAGCGTCTGCAAATTTAGTAATTTTTACAATCCGGACAATTCCGTCATCGGCAAGTGATTATTTTTATCATCAGTCGGGTGCGTCCGGCATGGCAGATGCAAATAATACAGAGTTGCGCTTGACGATTACTAAAAGTTACTTATCTTCGCTTGTTTTACGATTACGGATATGATAATTAAGGCGGAGAAAATATGTAAATCTTACGGGGACCTTAAAGTCCTTAAAGACGTGGATTTTACGGCGGACAAAGGTGAAGTGGTCGCCATAATGGGCGCCTCCGGAGCCGGAAAGACCACATTTCTTCAGATACTTGGCACTTTGCTGAGCCCTGACAGCGGAACTCTCCGCATAGCGGGCATTTCTGCCGAAGGGAATGAAAAGCAATTGGCCGATTTCAGATGCCATCATCTGGGCTTTGTATTTCAGTCGCATCATCTTCTGCCGGAGTTTACAGCCCTTGAAAATGTCTGCATTCCGCTTCTCATAGCCGGAACTAAAGAGTCTGATGCTAAGAAGCGGGCAACTTGTCTCCTTGATATGGTGGGACTTTCGCAGCGTGCGGAGCATAGGCCCGGCGAACTTTCCGGAGGAGAACAGCAGAGGGTGGCTATCGCCCGTGCATTGGCTAACAGTCCTGAAGTTCTTCTTGCAGATGAGCCTACGGGGAATCTTGATTCCGCGACGAAGGAGGAAATCCACAAGCTTTTGTTTTCTTTGAGAGATAGTTTAGAGCAAACTGTCATAATAGTTACGCACGATCCGGCGCTTGCCGACATGTGCGACCGGAAGCTTGTCATGAAAGACGGACGGCTTTTGGGATGAGCGTATTCAGATTCAAGAGATTCGATGTGAGCAACTTCCGCTCTGCCATGAAACTTGGCACGGATTCAGTCCTGCTCGGCTCCTGCGCTCCTGTCGGATCTTGCGTGAAAAAGGTTCTGGATGTGGGGACAGGCACGGGAGTGGTGGCCCTTATGGCAGCTCAGCGTCTGTCAGCATACGGAGAAGATTTCAAGATAGAAGGAATAGACATCGATGAGCCTTCAGTCATAGAGGCGTCGGAGAATTTTGCAGATAGCCCATGGGCCGGGCATCTGTCGGCAGAAAGATGCCCGCTTTCGAATTGGCCCGGGAAAGAGTATGATCTGATAGTAAGCAACCCTCCGTTTTTTGACGATTCGCTGCTTAACCCGGACAGTAGACAAAGTGCTGCAAGACACACTCTTACTCTGTCTTATCGGGATTTGTGCGCTTTTGCATCCTCCCATTTGTCGTGCTCGGGAACGCTATGCATGGTACTGCCCAAGGAAGTGGAAAAGGATCTGCTGCGGGTCGCGGCGAGTTTTTCTCTTTTTCCGTATGAGGAGGTGGAGGTCAGGACCACATCCGGGAAGGCGGCGAAAAGAATGGTGATAAGTTTTTCAAAAGTGAAGAAGGATTGGCAGAAAAAAGAGCTGGTGATGATGGAAAGCGGTAGCTATACTGCGCAATATCGCGCTTTGATGGAGCCTTTTTTAATAAGCCTCAAATGAAAAGGCATAAAGATTAGGGATTACTTGCTAAATTTGTAGGACAATCGTCTTCCACGAGGCGGCAACACATAGCGGACAAGCTGAATATAAGGCAGTCTAAATAGTTTATACAGAAGAATATGGAGATAAAGGAACTTCAAAGGACAGCATCCCAGGTACGAAGGGATATCGTGCGTATGGTATGCAAGGCCAAATCCGGACATCCGGGCGGCGCGCTTGGCATTACGGATGTGATGACCGCGCTTTATTTTAACGAGATGCATCATGATCCCAAGACATGGACGCGGGAGGGGACAGGGCAGGATATGTTCGTGCTTTCCGCGGGGCATTTGGCGCCGGTGTATTATAGTGTGCTTGCACGAAGCGGATATTTTCCTGTCAGTGAGCTGGGTACTTTACGCCAATTCGGTTCCCGCCTTCAAGGGCATCCTTGTGTAACAGACCATCTTCCAGGTGTATTCAAGCCATCCGGGTCACTCGGACAGGGACTTTCAGTGGCCGCCGGTATGGCTCTCGGCAAGAAACTCTCCGGAGACTCCTCAAGGGTGTATGTGCTCTGCGGCGACGGAGAGAGTGAGGAAGGTCAGATATGGGAGGCCGCCATGTGGGCGCCGCATAAAAAGCTGGATAATCTGATAGCATTCACTGACCTTAACGGCCTTCAGATAGATGGGCCCACGGAGAGCATAACGGGTATCAATGACTTGTCGGACAAATGGCTTTCCTTCGGCTGGGAAGTGATAGACGCGGATGGTAACGACTTCGAGTCCATCCTTAAGGCCTTTGAACTGGCCCACGCTCAAAACGGCAAGCCTAAGATGATTCTTTTCCATACGACGATGGGTCGTGGGGTGGATTTTATGGAAGGTAATCACAAATGGCACGGCAAGGCTCCAAGTGAACAGGAATGTGAGGCCGCGCTTGCCCAACTCGAAGAAACTTTAGGAGATTTTTAGTATGAAGAAATATATCAATACAGGCAATAAAGATACGCGCAGCGGTTTTGGAGCAGGACTTTTGGAGGCCGGCAAGATAGAAAGCAGGGTGGTAGCCCTTACAGCCGACCTTAAAGGCTCAGTTAAAATGGATGCTTTTGCGGCGGAATTCCCTGACAGATTCATCCAGTGCGGTATAGCCGAGGCCAATATGATAGGCGTGGCGGCCGGATTGGCCATAACGGGGAAGATACCTTTTGCCGGCTCTTTCGCCGAGTTTGTAACGGGAAGGGTCTATGATCAGCTTCGCCAGGAAGTCGCTTATGGGCATACCAATGTGAAGATAGCCTCATCACACGCCGGGCTGACTTTGGGGGAAGACGGCGCCACTCATCAGACTATGGAAGATATAGCCCTTATGCGCGCGCTTCCGGGTATGGCTGTCGTGGTTCCGTGCGATTATAATCAGACGAAGAACGCCACAGTGGCGGCCGCGCTGTATGAAGGCCCCGTTTATCTTCGTTTCGGCCGTCCGTCCGTTCCGAATTTCACGCCGGAGGACGAAAAGTTCGAGGTAGGCAAGATATATAAGCTTAACGAGGGCTGCGACGTAACGCTTATCGCCTGCGGTTATATGGTATGGGAAGCCTTGCAGGCGGCTCAGATTCTGGAGGAGCAGAAGGGCCTCAGCGCAGAAGTGCTGAACGTGGCCACCATAAAGCCGCTCGACGAGAAGGCTTTGCTTGAGAGTCTGGGAAAGACCCGCTGCGCAGTAGTGGCTGAAGAGCACAATATGGCAGGCGGACTGGGAGAGGCGGTAAGCGGAGTCCTGGCTGCGCATCTTCCCTGTCCTGTGGAGTTTGTCAACGGGGCTGACCGTTTCGGCCAATCCGGCACTCCGTCACAGCTGATGGATGCCTACGGCCTGAATGCCGAGGCTGTCGTGCAGAAAGCTCTGACAGCTGTAGGCCGCAAATAGAGTTTAATCCTCTTTTCCTGCTATCAGCCGGTAGAGATTGCACCCTAAGGTGTTGCCGGCGACGATGCAGGCGTATAGCACCAGAATCGGCCACAGGTGTGCTTTCAGGAAACTCCACGGAGCGCTGAGATAATAGAATGCGTCGGCTATGCAGTGCGGGAAACCGCATACGATGAACAGCGGCACGGCGAAAAGAAGAGGCAGGAATCTGCCTTTTCTCGCGAATGTTACGGCCGTGGTCATCATAAATCCGCATCCTATGGCAAGTGCGCCGCACTTCAGCGGGCCGCATGAAAGACGGGCGCTGAGCACTTTTTCCGCTCCTTCCACTATCCCAAGCGGACTGACACGGCTGAGCAGGGACACCAGCAGGGTGCCGATGATATTTCCCAGCAGAATCAGAAGCAGGTCTCCGATTTCATTTTTCCTGATGAAGCCGGCCGTACCCGTGAAGAGCTTCAATTTATATTCGACTACGGTAAGAAGGCCGAAGCAGAAGACGACAGCCCCGACAAGGGCTCCGTATTGCATTTGGGCGCTGCATGCGA
>CAVEIF010000079.1:0-3778 GCA_963615835.1 Coprococcus eutactus
GGCGCGGACGCTCCGTAACTTACGACGAGGCCATGGAGATTCTCCGCAGGGCCGAAGCCAATGGATATGTACATCAGATTACGAACATAGACGGAGAGGGGAAGATCTTTGCCATCTGCAACTGTAACGTGAAAATCTGCAACGCGCTTCGTACTTCGCAGCTTTTCAATACGCCTAACATGTCCCGCAGCGCATATGTGGCTGAAGTGGACAAATCTGCCTGCGTGGCTTGCGGAAGATGCGTGGAGTACTGCCCTGCCGGAGCCGTAAAACTTGGCCAGAAACTATGTACCTCTACAGGAGAAAAGCAGTATCCAAGGCAAGTGCTTCCTGACGCTACCCGTTGGGGCAAACATATGTGGAGCGAAGATTATCGCGACCGCAACAGAATCAACTGCTACCCGAGCGGTACTTCTCCTTGCAAAACGGCATGTCCTGCCCATATCGCCGTGCAAGGATATCTGAAAAAGGCGGCTGAAGGCAAATACAGAGAAGCGCTTGAACTTATCAAACGCGAAAATCCGTTCCCTGCGGTGTGCGGAAGAATATGCAACCGCAGATGCGAAAGCGCCTGTACACGCGGCACCATAGATGAGCCGGTGGCAATAGATGCGGTAAAGAAATTCATAGCCGAGCAGGATATGAATCAGGAGCGCCGCTTTGTACCCGAGATCGTAGTTGCATCCAACAGAGGACGCTGGAAAGAGAAGATAGCCATCATCGGCGGCGGTCCGTCGGGACTTAGCTGCGCATATTACCTGGCCACGATGGGATACTACCCTACCGTTTTCGAAAAGAACCCTCAGCCTGGCGGAATGCTACGATACGGAATTCCTTCTTATAAATTGGCCAAGGACGTGATAGACGCCGAGATAGACATAATGCGGGAGATAGGCGTGGAGATTAAGACAGGGGTGGAAGTCGGAAAGGACATTACTCTCGATGAACTTCGCGCACAGGGTTACAAGGCATTCTATGTGGCCATAGGATGCCAGGCAGGACGTCTTCCGGGAATCCCGGGACAGGAACTGGACGGAGTCAGTACAGCCATCAACTTTCTTCACGATGCGAACACCGGCGGCAAGACCCTTTCGGGCCGTGTAGTCGTAGTGGGCGGTGGTAACGTGGCTATAGACGCGGCCCGTGTAGCAAAACGCAGCGGAGCAAGTGAAGTGACCATGCTTTCCCTTGAAACCGAGGACATCATGCCCGCTTCACCGGAAGAAAGGGCTGAAGCTCGTGAAGACGGAGTAACAATCAATCCGGGATGGGGGCCCGCAGAGGTTTTGGGCCAGGATGGAAAGGTCACCGGAATCAGATTCACCAAATGTCTGTCCGTTTTCGATGAGCAGAAACGTTTTTCACCTAAATTCGACGAGGCTCAGTCTCTTAGTCTTGATGCCGATATGGTGATATTCGCCATAGGCCAGAGCGTGGAGCCTAAAGAACTTTTCAATGGCAGCAAAGTCGAATTCTTCAGAGGAGTATATCCAGTCGGGGACAAATTCACCCTCCAGACTGCACAAGAAGATATATTCGTGGGAGGAGACTGCCTGACGGGGCCTAAGTTCGCCATTGATGCCATAGCTACAGGTAAAGAAGCGGCAGAATCGCTGCACCGTTACGTACAGCACGGGCATATGACTATCGGCCGTAACCGCAGGGACTTCATAGAACTTGACAAGACTGACATCCGCGTGGAATCCTACGACAATTCATCACGTCAGACTGCTGGAAACGCCGAAGGTCGGAAACCTTTCGAAGAGTATCACCTGACTCTTACTGAAGAGCAGGTTCGTAAAGAGACAGCAAGGTGCCTTGGATGCGGCGCGTCTGTAGTCGATCCTAACAAATGCATAGGGTGCGGACTCTGTACTACCAAATGCGCATTCGACGCCATACACCTGCACAGGGAGCATCCTGAGTGCAGCAAGATGGTACAATCCGAAGACAAAGTCGGGGCGCTTCTACCGTATGCCCTCAAGCGTGGGGTAAAAATACTTCTTAAGAAAGGCGAGCACCAAAGCTAAGCAGAATGCACGAACTGGGAATAGTGTTTCACATTATCCGCGAGGTCAAGAAAACCGCCGCAGAAAACCATTGTAAAAAGGTCAGTAAGGTCATTATGGATATAGGAGAAGTGTCCACCGTAGTGCCTTACTACCTTGAAGACTGCTGGAAATGGGCGGTGGCCAAGGATGAAGAGATCCTGCACGGTTGTTCCCTTGAAGTGAACACAATAAAAGCCGTAACCTTATGTCAGGATTGCGGAGAAGAATACCCTACCGTGGAATTTGCCAAGATATGCCCGCACTGCGGCAGTGAAAACACAGTTCTTCTTAGAGGTAACGAAGTGGAAATAAGACAAATGGAAGCAGAATAAATAAAAAGAAAATATATGGCTTGTTTTTTAGTTCCTATGGCTCAGGCGATAGCCACCACAATTTATCGCCACACACATAAAGACTCCATCTATGACGGAAAGTCTTCTGTACTGAAACGCAATATCCCGTCGCTGGAAAAAATGCTCTGGGGTGGCACCGTCATGCTCATAGTAGACCATATCATCAATGGCGAACTCACGTGGCGATTCCCGTTCTTCACGGCCTTCACAGAAGCGGACGGAGTAAGCGTATTCTTTAAGGAACTTCTCACAGTGGGTGTTCCTATGTCACTTACCCTCACCGTTTTCTGGGCCGTCTGGGCTCTCTGTACACATAGAACGCAACAGATACCTTCTGCACAATAGGAGGTATCTTCTTTAAACGGCCGTCCAGCCGTCCACGCAGCGGGTCGCAGAAGAGAAATTGATGCCGAGCTTGATAATCTGCTTTCCTGAGGCGAGGAAAGGCTTGTCGTAACCCTTCTCCTCTATCTGCTTAAGTGCCTCTTCCGCAGAGCCGTCGCGCTTGAGTTCGATGATATAGACATAATCCGCCGTGTCCATCACTATATCTATCCTTCCTCGCGATGTCTGGTATTCGGTCTTCACATAGAGTCCCATCATCTTGAACATCACGGACATGGTGTTCTGGAAATACAGCTCCAGGTCTCCCTGAACGTCGTAACCGTTACCCGCGAGGAAAGCCGTGAAACGGTTCATGAAATCCTCCACATTACCGCTTCGAAGCGCTCTTACGAAGCGCGACACCGCGAACTCACCTTCGTTCAACCGCGGAGTGAACATCTGGCTGAGAGATTTCAGAAATCCGCTCTTGACCTCCTCGTTAGGATAGTCAAGATAATATGAACGGAACTCCCCATCATATCCCTTGATGGTCAGGTATCCGCTTTGGTACATCAGCGTTATAGGCTGAGGATCAGCGTAATTGACTCCGCTCAACTCCTCGGGCGACACATCGTTTTTCGATATGTTGTCCAGATTATAATTTCCCTCCTTCAGGTATTTCACCAAGAACGACGGCGTGCCGGTCTCAAACCAGTATTCGCCGAATTTCATCTTGCTGAAGGTATTCAGAATGCTGAACGGATTATAGATCCCCGCAGTGTTCTCGCAGAAGTGATACCCGTCGTACATTCTGGCGAGTTTGGCATAGCATTCATCCTTGCTGAGACTGCTCGCCTCGGCGAGTTCCTGCACGCTCCCGTCGAAATACTGCCGCAGTTCCTTCTCCGTGATGCCGCAGATGTCGATATAACGCTCGTCCATCGAGATGTCCTGGATGTTGTTCAATCCGCTGAACACGCTCATGCGGCCTATCTTCGTAACTCCCGTCAGGAACCCGAACTTGATGTACGCATCCTTCGCCTTCATCAC
>CAVEIF010000080.1:0-3573 GCA_963615835.1 Coprococcus eutactus
GCCAAGATGTACGACGGGTATCACTTCTGCGAGAACACTGCGGGGATCTATAACCCGTTCAGCATGCTGAATACCTTCAGTAAGATGAAATTCGGCGAGTACTGGTTCGAGACCGGAACGCCGTCGTTCCTGGTGAAATACCTTAAGGAGGGAAATTATAATCTGGACAACATATCGAAAAATGACGTGTCGCCCGAGGAGTTGAGCGGAGTCAATTATGCTGATCCTCAGCCTATAACGCTTATGTACCAAAGCGGATACCTGACCATAAAGGGATACGACCAAGAGTTCCGTTCATATTATCTTGACTATCCGAACGAAGAGGTCAAGAGCGGCTTTCTGAAATCTCTCAGCCAGATGTTCACACCGCGGTTGAACGAAGGGGAGTTCGCGGTCTCGCGTTTTGTGCGTGCTCTTCGAAGCGGTAATGTTGAGGATTTTATGAACCGCTTCACGGCTTTCCTTGCGGGTAACGGTTATGACGTTCAGGGAGACCTGGAGCTGTATTTCCAGAACACTATGTCCGTGATGTTCAAGATGATGGGACTCTATGTGAAGACCGAATACCAGACATCGCGAGGAAGGATAGACATCGTGATGGACACGGCGGATTATGTCTATATAATCGAGCTCAAGCGCGACGGCTCTGCGGAAGAGGCCCTTAAGCAGATAGAGGAGAAGGGCTACGACAAGCCTTTCCTCGCCTCAGGAAAGCAGATTATCAAGCTCGGCATCAACTTCTCATCTGCGACCCGCTGCGTGGACGGCTGGAAGGTAGTATAGAAGCCTCGATGCCTTCGACGGATAATAGACAAATAGATAAAGAATTACAAAGCACGCACTGCACGAACATAGTAGGAACTATCCTTATAGCTACTGTAAACATTTCCACTATCGAAATCGATGTAGTACGCGTGGCGTCTATCGTCCTCAGTAGACGACCAATAATAACCGGTGTCAAATGTGGTGCCTCCGATAGCAGACAGACGCGCATTCAACGTGCTCTTGTTTTTATATATCGTGGATAGTTCACTCTTGGCCGGCAGATACCAATCTTTTCCTTTTTCTCTGCACCACTGCGCGGCAGGAGAAATTTCAACGATCTTGTCTGTATTATAGGCTCCATCATTTTCATCGCTTGCATACTTGCGAGCCACTGAAGACGCCCAAATGTAGCCTTCCCCAAAAGTGTAGCCTTCCCCAAAAGTAGGACAGTTCCGAGTTAGACAAAAGCATTAACTTTGTCAAAGGAGGAACAAGATGAAAAAGAAGATCCACAGCGAGTCAGAGATGGTAAAGGCCGTTCAGGAACTCGAAAGCGGCATAGATGCCGAGACAGTAGCCAGAGACCACAATATCTCAAAGGCGACACTCTACAACTGGAAGTCGAAGTACAGCGGGATGGAGGTCAGTCAGGTCAAACGGTTGAAGGAACTCGAGGATGAGAACCGTAAGCTCAAGCAGATGTACGCAGATCTGGCTCTGGACAATAGGATACTGAAAGAGGTCATTGAAAAAAAACTTTAGAGCCCGAGGTCAGGAAGGCACTGGCGAACGAGATATCAGAAGAGTATGAGGTGAGCATCTCTCGGGCGTGCAAGCTGATGGATATCCACAGATCCTACTTCTACTATGAGAGCACCAAGGATGACAGCGAGATAGAGGATGCCATCCGGGAAGCTGCCAAGCACGGGGAAGGGTTCTGGAAAATCTTTGAGATACTGCGTCTTCAGGGCAAGGGCTGGAATCATAAGAAAGTGTACCGCGTATATAAGGCGATGCATTATGAGAAAAGGGCGAAGCTGAAGAAGCGGCTGCCGGCCAGGACAAAAAATCCACTGGAACAGCCTTTGGAGCCGAATACGACATGGTCGATAGACTTCGTGAGTGATGTTCTCGAATGTGGAAGAAAGTTCCGGGTGCTGAACGTGATTGACGACAGTGACCGAGTGGCAGTGGCGCAGGAAGTCTCGATGTCATTCCCGGCGCAGAGAGTGATCAAGGTGCTTGAGAAGGTGGTATGGCTGGGCGGCAAGCCGAGAAACATAAGATGTGACAACGGCCCGGAGTTCATAGCGAAGGAGTTTCAGGAATGGTGTGCAGGCAACGACATCAGATTGTTGTTCACGCAGCCGGGATGCCCGACGCAAAACAGCTATATTGAACGCTTCAACGGCAGCTACCGCAGAGCAGTACTTGACGCATATATCTTCAGGACACTGTCCGAAGTGCGAGACAAGACAGAGGAATGGAGAAAATACTACAACACCGAAAGGCCTCACGAGACCTTGGGAAACATACCGCCCATAACATACAGGGCTTTGAAAGAAAAGCGAGATGATTGAATGTTCAGAAAGGCAAATATAGCTCCGCCTACGAGCTCTGCAAGGCCAAGACAAGCGGCCTGCGGCCGGCCTTGCATACCTCTCCGGCTCACGCTGGGAGTGGCCTATCTGAAATCAATCAAGAACCGCAACATATGGCGCGTAAATTTAAAAACACTATATTCGCAGTCTAATTGCGGGCTGTCCTAAAAAGGGGAAGCTCACACTTTTGGGGAAGGCTACATTATCAAATTGCCACTGATGCTTTCGTTACCTACTGTAAGCCTAGCAATTTCTACGCTCTGTTTTAAATCTGAAAAACATGTTATTGTTAGGAGTCCATCGCACATATTATACTCAAATTCTCCACTATAAGACATTGTGTGATAACGAGCTTTTCTCTGCGAATACCATTTTATACATATCTCTCCCTGACTAATTTTGTTTCCGAGGAAGAACCCAGATATTTCACAAGCGTATCCATGCGGAGTAAAATCAGATGAACGTTGTCGTCCATACTCGTCTTCACCCCAATCAGAAGTGGAAGATGGCGTATAACTGCTTATATAACTACCAAGAAAAGAGGATAAACTCCAACCTTCACCTTGAACAATATATATCGTCCCATATTGATCTGGAATATATGCCTTTTTTCCTGTTTTTTGCACCGACCCTTTGTAGATTATATTCTGAGAATATTTAATGGTTTTAGTTTTTGCCATTGCCGGTAAAAACACGATGCAGAAAACGCATATAAAGAATAACTTTTTTTTCATAATTAACTAGTAGTTAGTTTTTAATCTTCAGCTATCGCAAAGTATTCTCCCACCTCTTGGTATTTATGTATCCTAATATGATCATAAAAATGACCGCAACTGGGACATACCCAACCATCATAAACGCTATACTGGATTTCTTGTCCGCTTGGACGAACATACCTTGCTATCTCCTCAAAATGTGACTCATCCAAATCAACGCTTGTTTTTCTTTTACAACAAGAACATTCTACTTGTATTTTCATAATAATAATGATGATTAAATGACGCCTACTCTGTTACAGATTTTCAGCTTCCTCTGTTATGTTATTACACGACAAAACCTCCCGAATAACAAAAGTCATCGGGGAAAATAAATGTGTCTCTTTATAGGGAAAAGCGTCTAAAGCGCTATATTGGAAGCGGTTACACCCCCCCCCATCAGATTATATCCTTCTGAAGGGTCCTGGCGCGAATTGTCCACTGTCAAGATC
>CAVEIF010000081.1:0-3549 GCA_963615835.1 Coprococcus eutactus
GGATAGAGCCTTTTCGAAGCATTTGCCCGGATAGGGTCGCGAAGCGACTGCGCAGAAAAGGCTCTGCCCTATCTGCCTATTCCTACCGCCCTCGGCATCGGAAGAGGGGGGACCACGAACTTGTGAGTGGTGGGGTCGAGCGTAGCGAGACGGTCTCCGAAAAGAAACTGCCTTCTGCGATTCCCGTATAGGGTCGCGAAGCGACTGCGCAGAAAAGGCTCTGCCCTATCTGCCTATTCCTACCGCCCTCGGCATCGGAAGAGGGGGGACCGCGAATTTATGAGCGGTGAACTCGAGCGTGGCGAGACTTAGATAAGTCGCTGAAGCTCAGTGTCAGCCTTGATCTTGTCTATGATGGCGCAGACGACCTTGAAAGCCTCACTGTCTTTAGTGTAAACTGCCGGAACCGCGAATTGTACGCGTCCCTGACGCTTTAATTTACGCGCCGTCGCACGCTTTTCCTCATCTCCTTGCTTATAGACCGCTATGGAGTGTCCTCCGAACATGCCTACTATTTTCATGCAAGGCACGTCGGTATCCCCGTCACCAAAATATATCATATTGGGGAAAGGAATCCGTTTTTTCTCATCCGCCATCGACGAATTAAGCCTCACGCTGTCCCTGGCGCTGAATATCCCCTTATTTATCTTGAAAATGAACTGCGTCTTGTTTGTGGAATCGACGGCTATGCCCGGCCATGCGGCTTCCCCGTTCTCGTCATATATGAAGCTGCTCGCGAATACATATCTGAACTTGTCCGCTATCGCTGTCCCCTCTATGATTTCTTTCAGGCCGCTCGAATTGATATAATGCTCGACCTGAAGGCCACGCTTTCTGCCATACTCATTGACGAGAGAGAACCATTCCTGAACCCCTTCGAAAAACTCCACGGATTTGCCGAACTCCTTAAACTGCTGATGGCGAAGCTTAATGCCTTTCTCACGCGCGTCATCATACATCAGTTTCATATAGGAGAGCACGTTGGAAGCGTCCTGTCCTACAGCTATACGGTTACTCTTGTCCCAAAACTCGTCCGGAGTGGATCCCACGGCTTGTATGAACCCGAATTCCTGCATGTTCCCGGGCGCCAGAGTTCCGTCAAAATCGTAAATCAGTGCTACTATTGGTTTTCTCATGATTGAAAATCTAACTTGTTTTCACCACTTATTGTTTTCTTTTGCCACAAATATGCATATTTTTCGCCACATTTATGCCAATGGCGCTTTTTTAAGAGCCCGTGCATCCTATATTTGACTGTTTTTTTTCTACTTGCGGGACTTGAAAGACCCAAAGTTGATCATCAGACACAGGATTATGCACAATTATCTGAATTTATTGAACAAGACCGTTAAAGAGAACTGGGAGAGTCCGGCGCTATGCTTCTTTAACGGAGAGCAAATTACTTACGAAGGATTGGCTAAACATATCGCACGTTTCCACATCCTTTTTGAAAAAGCCGGTATTGAAAAAGGGGACAAGATAGCCATCTGCGCAAAAAACACTAACAGATGGGCTGTTTCTTTTCTTGCCGTCAATACGTATGGAACTGTAATAGTTCCTATCCTTTCAGATTTTCTTCCTGAAAGCGTCAATTCCCTTGTTGACCATTCGGACAGTGTCATTCTTTTTACGGACAAGGAGATATGGAATAAGCTCGACCCCGGCAAGATGCCGAAAATCAAGGCGGCGATCAATGTGGACGACTTCTCTCTGCTGTATTCATCGGACGAGAATTTCACCGCCATATTCAATGGCTTGGACGATAGCTTCAATGAAAAATATCCTCAAGGCTTCGGCAGAGAGGACGCCAAATTCAAAGTTGATGACAGTAACCTGAACGATCTTGCCATCATAAACTATACATCCGGCACCACCAGCGCGCCGAAGGGCGTGATGCTTTCGTACAAAAATGTGAGCGCTTCCGTGGAATTCGCCCATAACCACATCCCGTGTCATCCCGGGCAGACCATCGTATCCATGCTGCCTATGGCGCATATCTACGGACTTGTATTTGAATTCATCTACCCTCTCTCGGGAGGAGTGTGTGTCTATTATCTGGGCAAATCCCCGGCTCCGTCCCTTCTCCTGAAGGCGATGAAAAGCGTAAAGCCGTATCTGCTGATAACGGTGCCCCTGGTGATGGAGAAGATCTACAAGTCATCCGTAAAGCCTGCCCTCAGCAAGCCTGCGGTTAAGGTCCTTACACATATTCCGGGAGTCAATAAACTTATCTATAAGAAGGTGCGCGAGACTCTCGATGCCGCGTTCGGAGGCAATGTCCAGGAATATATCATGGGCGGCGCCGCGCTCAATCCGGAAGTGGAGAAGTGTTTCCGTAAGATTGGCCTGCATTATACGGTCGGCTATGGAATGACGGAGGCGGCCCCGCTGCTGGCGTATGAGAACTGGAGCAGGTATGCGTTCGGTTCATGCGGGAAAAAGGTGGACTGCGCGCAGATGCGTATCGATTCTGAAGATCAGCATAAGATAGCTGGTGAGATTCAGGCTAAGGGCGACAATGTGTGCATGGGATATTATAAGAACGAGGAAGCCACTGCCGCTGCATTCACGGATGACGGGTTCCTTCGCACCGGAGACCTCGGGACTATGGACAAAGCCGGTAACATCTATATTAGAGGTAGGTCTAAGAATATGATTCTCAGCTCTTCAGGACAAAACGTCTATCCGGAGGAGATAGAAGCTGTGGTAAATTCTCAGCCTTACGTGTCAGAGTCCGTGGTGGTGGACAGAGGTTCCAAACTCGTGGCTCTCGTCTATCTGGATCAGGACGGCATTAAAAAGGCCGGGCTCGACGAGGAGGCTGTCTCAGACATCCCCGAGAGCATAATCGTAAATGTAAACAAGAGCATGCCGAATTACAGTAAACTGACTAAAGTCGAGGTGGTTCTTGAGCCGTTTGCCAAGACTCCCAAGATGAGCATCAAGAGGTTTATGTATAAGTAATCTGTCATCTGACAAATTGTCAATGGAATAGAAATTGCGCTTTCCCATTCGCGGAAGGCGCTTTTTGTCTTTATGGGTGAAGCGCCGTGCAAATGAGAACAAATATAGGCGTGTGCGTGAGAAATTAGCTCGTGGGAGACGTGCGCGGCTGAAAAATATCCCGCGGGATTTGAAGATATGAAAGGACAGATAGGAGTAACCACCGAGAACATATTTCCGGTCATCAAACAGTTTCTTTACAGCGATCACGAGATTTTCCTTCGTGAGATAGTGGCCAATGCTGTTGACGCCACCAAAAAGATACAGACTCTCGCCTCTACGGGCGAATGGAAAGGGGAACTTGGCGAACTGAAAGTCAAGGTCGAACTCGACGAGAAGGCCAAGACCCTGAAAATCATAGACCGAGGTATAGGCATGACTGCCGAGGAGGTGGAGAAGTATATTAACCAGATAGCTTTTTCTTCGGCAGGAGAGTTTCTTGAGAAGTATAAGGACCAGGCTGCCGGCATAATCGGCCATTTCGGACTTGGCTTCTATTCGGCCTTTATGGTCAGCAGCAAGGTTACCATAGAGTCGCTCAGTTAT
>CAVEIF010000082.1:0-3300 GCA_963615835.1 Coprococcus eutactus
AGAACTTGACCCGGCGAGCGGCTACCCGAGCAAGGGGCACTACGATTTCATCGTGGACAATGTCGTTTTTCAGTAAGCGCTAAGAAATAATATAGGATTAGACCGAGAAATTTAGTAAATTTGCTCGGTTTTATCCACTATACACCAATGAGCAAAAAAGCATACGTTTTTCCGGGCCAAGGCTCACAGTTCACAGGGATGGGCAAAGCTCTCTACGAGAACAATCCCATAGCCCGCTCCGTAATGGAAAAATCAGACGAAATCCTCGGATTCCGCCTCACGGACATTATGTTCGAGGGTACTGCCGAGCAACTCAAACAGACAAAAGTGACGCAGAGCGCAGTGTTCATACACTCACTCGCCGCAGAGCTCAGTTTTGACGCTCCGGCTCCGGATATGGTGGCAGGACACTCTCTTGGAGAACTGTCCGCGCTGGTGGCCTGTCACGCCCTCAGCCTTGAAGACGGAATAAGGCTCGTCGCCGCACGCGCAGAGGCCATGCAGAAATGCTGCGAAAGTCACCCGGGAGGTATGGCCGCCATTATTGGCCTTGAGAGCGATGTCATAGAACAAGTATGCAAAGAGATAAGCGACGAAACACATACGCCGCTGGTCGCTGCCAATTATAACTGCCCGGGGCAGATCGTGATTTCCGGAGGACAGGAAGCTATATTGAAAGCCTGCGATGTCCTTAAGGAGCGCGGCGCGAAAAGAGCGCTTCCCCTGCCTGTAAGCGGAGCCTTCCACTCCCCTCTCATGGCAGATGCGAGGGAAGAATTGGCCAAGGCCATAGAGCAATGCACATTCCATAAACCGCAGTGTCCTATCTATCAGAATGTAAGCGCGAAGGCGGAAACGGAACCGGAAAGAATCAAGGAGAATCTTCTCTGTCAGCTCACCAGCCCTGTAAGATGGACAGAGAGCGTGCAGAACATGATCAAGGACGGAGCCCTCGAGTTCACCGAGTTCGGGCCGGGCAAGGTTCTTCAAGGACTTGTCTCCAGAACAGGCGGAGCAGACCTTATAATAAACGGAATTCAATAAATTTAATACATAACACAACACTATGTCAAAAGAAAAGAAATTCATTACCTGTGATGGTAATCAGGCTGCCAGCAACATCGCCTACCTTTTCAGCGAGAATGCAGCCATCTACCCTATCACACCATCATCCACGATGGCAGAAAACGTGGACGAGTGGTCAGCTGCAGGAAAGAAGAACCTTTGGGGCGAGACCGTAAAGGTTACCGAGATGCAGAGTGAAGCAGGTGCCGCCGGTGCCGTTCACGGATCTCTTCAGGCAGGTGCTCTTACCAGCACTTTCACCGCTTCCCAGGGTCTGCTTCTGATGATTCCAAATATGTACAAGATTGCAGGTGAGATGCTTCCTACAGTAT
The DNA here is from genome assembly GCA_963615835.1 of Coprococcus eutactus. Lineage (GTDB taxonomy): Bacteria > Bacteroidota > Bacteroidia > Bacteroidales > UBA932 > Cryptobacteroides. The sequence continues at coordinate 1,398 of CAVEIF010000082.1, forward strand.
TCCACGTATCCGCACGTGCACTTGCCAGCCACGCCCTCTCCATCTTCGGAGATCATCAGGACGTTATGGCATGCCGTCAGACGGGATTCGCGCTTCTGGCTTCCGGATCAGTTCAGGAAGCACAGGACATGGCTGCCGTAGCACACCTCTCGACCATCAAGAGCAGCATTCCTTTCCTTCACTTCTTCGACGGATTCAGGACATCGCACGAGATTCAGAAAATCGAACTGCTCGATGAGGAAGACCTCAAGGGACTTGTAAGCGAAAAGGCGCTTCAGAATTTCCGCGACCGCGCCCTCAATCCGGAGGCTCCCGTAACACGCGGTACAGCTCAGAACGGAGATGTTTATTTCCAGGCTGTAGAGTCCAGAAATCAGGCTTATGAAGCCGTTCCTGACATAGTGGCACGCTATATGGGCGAGATCGGAGAAATCTCCGGAAGACAATACCGTCCGTTCGACTATTACGGTGCTCCGGACGCAGAGAATATCATCATCGCCATGGGCTCAGTTACCGAGACCATCTGCGAGACTATCGACTACCTCCGCGAACGCGGACGCAAATACGGTGTCATCTCTGTTCACCTCTATCGTCCTTTCAGCACGAAATATCTCCTCAAAGTTCTTCCTAAGAGCGTCAAGAAGATCGCTGTGCTCGACCGCACAAAAGAGCCTGGCTCACTTGGAGAACCTCTTTACCTCGATATCAAGACTGTATTCCAGGGTGAGGCCAATGCTCCTCTTATCATAGGCGGACGTTATGGTCTTTCAAGCAAGGACACTACACCTGCACAGATCATAGCAGTATTCGACAACCTCGAGCAGAAAGAGCCGAAAAACGGCTTCACCATAGGCATAGTGGATGACGTAACATTCAAGAGCCTTCCTATTAAGAGTGAGGTAAGCATCGTCAAACCCGGCACCACCGAATGCAAATTCTATGGACTCGGATCCGACGGTACCGTAGGTGCCAACAAGAACACCATCAAGATCATCGGCTCACACACCGACCTCTACAGCCAGGCTTACTTCGACTACGATTCCAAGAAATCCGGCGGATACACTTGCTCACACCTTCGTTTCGGTGAGAAGCCTATACACGCACCTTATCTGGTCAACACCCCTGACTTCGTAGCCTGCCACGTTCCTTCATACCTTGAGAAATACGACGTGCTCAAAGGCATCAAGGACGGCGGTTCATTCCTTCTCAACTCTCTCTGGGACGAGAAAGAGACCATCGAAAGACTTCCTGATCACGTAAAGGCCGTCATCGGACGCAAACATATCAAATTCTATATCATCAACGCCACCAAGATTGCCGCGGAGATAGGACTTGGAGGAAGAACCAACACCATCCTTCAGAGTGCATTCTTCAGAATCACAGGCATAATCCCTGTCGCTGACGCAGTTTCTTATATGAAAGCCGCAGCACTGAAGAGCTACGGCAAAAAGGGCGAGAACGTGGTCAACATGAACTATGCCGCCATCGACCGCGGCGGTGAATTCCATACTGTGGAAGTACCTGCCGAATGGGCTAAGATCTCGGCTAAATTCGTCAACCACAACGCAGAGCGTCTGGCTCCGGCATTCGTCAAGGAGATCGCGGACAAAGTCAACTCTCAGGAGGGCGATTCACTTCCGGTAAGCGCTTTCGTTCCTTATATGGACGGTACCATGCCTAACGGAACAGCCGCTTACGAGAAACGTGGTGTGGCCGTGAACGTGCCTGTATGGGATGCGGCCAAATGTATCCAGTGCAACAGCTGTGTATTCGTCTGCCCTCACGCTGCCATCCGTCCTTTCCTTCTTACCGAAGAAGAGGCAGCCAACGTTCCTGCCGGACTCAAATATGCAGACGGCAAGGCTAATCTGAAAGATTACAAATACGCCCTCTCAGTGTCAGT
>CAVEIF010000083.1:0-3200 GCA_963615835.1 Coprococcus eutactus
TCTTCGAACTTGGGCTTTGCAGACTCCTTGTCAAGAGTCTTGCTTCGGAAGACTGTAAGCCTTCGATGAAGTACGTCTTTTAAGGTGTCCCTTCAACCATACCTTTACATCAAAAAGACATAGCTATGATGACAAAGGACGAGGTCACAGAGGTGATAGACTATTGCGAGGCAAACAAGATCAGCTACAAACAGCGCCAGAAAGAGCTTGGCGTGAGCGCATGGAGCTTTTATGATGCAAAGCGCAAATACGCCCCGACGCAGGAAGATAAATGTTCTCGCTTTCTTTCCAAAGTTTTTCGTTGATGCGGCGTAAAGAATTTGGGCTAAATCGAAGAAAATCGTCGATTTAGCCCAGTTCCGCAATGCCGGCTAGAATTGCGGCAATTGGTGCCCCATTGACGTGACTGGACGGGTATTGTTGAGGGGAAAGGACTTATGGCCAACTCTCCGATAAAGAGAAGGAGAAGTTCGGCTGTCAGGTTTCGCGGCGCCTTTCACGCTGCCTACTGAAACAGATTTACAGTTGTCTGGCAGTTCAGGTGAGGATATAAGCGGTCATAAAGTTCCCTACCTGGCAGGCCCACCTGTCTCTGACGGCCCTCTGTGGCACCTGCATCGTTCAGGTGAGGACAAAAACGGCCACGAAGTTCCTCACCTGACAGGCCTACCTACCTCTGGAGGCCTTCCGGGGCATCCACCGCATCCAGGTGAGGACATATACGGTCATAAAGTTCCCTACCTTGCAAGTCCACATGGCTCTGACGGGCATCTGGGCAGGACACGTGGTGCGGTCTGGAATGGAGATCTACACGTCGATGTGGATAAACGAAGACTTTATGTTGATGCGATAATGGGCAGACTCACGGCCGAGGGGTGTACACAGAATCGAACTGAAAGGTGAATCCTTGCGTCGGAAAAATCAAAAATTAACTTACCTTAGCAGTACTTCATCGCAACCACTTCTGAAGTGGTACATTTCAAACCGCTACAAAAGGTACATTTATCCCGCTATTGGCATCAATGAAACGGTGGACCATAATCTATGGCGCGCTTCAGGACATTTCCAATTCAATATCAGTTTTTTACAAAGGTGAGCTTTTCCCAAAGGCAGCGTGGAATGAGCCGCCAGAAGAAAACTACGACGCTCCAGCGCCAGTCAAATACACAGACCCTTTTCCGTCGGCGGAGCGCTTTCATCACGCATGACGCAGCCTTCTCCTTAGAAAGCGTCATCGGGTAACGCTTGACGGGATTAAGTAGGTTCGTGGCTACGAAACCCGGACGGATGTCGGTGAATTGCACGGGTATTTTTTCCATTCGGGAAAGCTGAACAAGTGCGGAGATGTAGGTCTGTTGCATCTTTTTCGTGGCCGAATATGCAGGGGCTGTCCCCATTCCCGCTGTGCCTGCTATGGAGGTGATGACGGCAATGTGCGCCTTGTGGTTTTTATCGTACGATTCGGGATGGCTGCGCACATAGCCCATAAAATAATCCACCATCCTTACCATTCCCTCGCAGTTGGTCCGAACTGTGCGGATTTCCTGGTCGAGGGCCAACTCTCTGTTTTGGTAGCCAACGCCGGAGACATAGAAAAACAGGTCGGGTGCGCCGGTTTCCGCCAAAAGAGTTTCGAGGGCGGCTGTTGAATTTTCATCGGTTACGTCCAACTGCGCAATGCTCACACGTTCTGCTCCATACTTTGAGCGGAACTCTTCCAAGGCTTCGGCTCGTCTGCCGGCAATCCCCACGCGCCATCCTTCAGCGGCCAAGCGGGATGCGATTTCCCTGCCTATGCCGGATGTCGCACCTATGATTATAGCGGTGTTCATAGTTCTATGATATGTGGTTTAACATCAGGGTCATGGTTGGCGATGGATTCGATGCAGCCGGTCGACAGGCTTTGCTCCCGTATCCATAGAAGAGACTTTTTCTGCAGAGCCTTGTCCTGTGATATTCCTGAAGTTATGAGTTCTTCCCAAGACTTCCTCGCATATCCGCCATCTGCGAAGAGCAGCACGAACTTGCCATCCGCATTCGTAATCTTTACGGCACACTGACCCGCACTGTGTCCGGGAATATTCACCATCACAACCGAGCCGTCCCCAAAGAGATCGAATGATTTGCCCGCAGGACCTTCGCCGCCGTTCCAGTCGAAGCCTTCCAGATGCGTTCCATCCCACCAACGGCTCTGATAGCGGATGCGCTCCGCAAGGCCTTTGCGAAGGTTGCGCGGACTCAGCTCATCGTTTGCCACGAGAATCTTCTTTGCATCAGACACCTGTCTCAATCCGTTGGCGTGGTCACAGTCGAGGTGGGTCAAAAGAACATAGTCAAGCCCGGATGGCTTTATGCCAAGAACGGCGAGTTGCTCATCTATAGCCTGCCTCTTTGCGATACGTCCTTGGTTGACGTTATAAAGGAGTACGGAGCCGAGGGAACGGATTTGCGCCTTCCTGTCATAAACTCCGTCCGGACTCATCTCACGGTGCCAACCCGTATCGACGAGAATCAGCCCTTTCGGATGTTCTACTAGATATGAACTGACCGGCAGCCACAGCCAATCTTTCTTTGGGGTCGTAATGCCGGAAGCCTTGATAAGGCAGCAATCATCCCCTCCGAATGGCAGATAGGGTGAGACGTGGACTTCACCGGTATGAAAAATATGAACTTTCATCGTGTCCAAGGCGGCCATATGTTTGTAATGTTATACGTAAATTTCTGATGTGAAGTTACACTTAAATTTTTACTGTGCAAACACAATAAGATTTTTCCGAAGTTTTTAACGATTACTTGAACAAGCTCGCGCGCGGCACAAAAAAATCGGACCCTTGCGGGGGCCCGATTTTCTTATTTGGATTCACAAATTATTTTGTGATGACCTTGGCCATTTCACAAACCTTGTTAGAGTAACCCCACTCGTTGTCGTACCAAGCGCAAACCTTTACGAATGTAGGATCGAGCTGGATACCTGCCTTCTCGTCGAAGATAGAGGTGTGAGCGTCGTTACGGAAGTCTGTAGAAACGACAGCCTCGTTAGTGTATCCGAGTACACCCTTGAGCTCGCCTTCTGAAGCAGCCTTCATAGCCTCGCAGATCTCAGCGTATGTTGCAGGAGTCTTGAGCTCGCAGGTGAGGTCAACGAATGAAACGTCAGATGTAGGCACGCGAAGTGACATACCGGTAAGTTTGCCGTTAAG
>CAVEIF010000084.1:0-3040 GCA_963615835.1 Coprococcus eutactus
AATTACCCGAAATGTTGACACATTCGATTCTGGTTTATTGAAATTGCTGTTCAGCGCTTTGACAAAGGGACGCGACACTACAAGATTAAGACATATCATCAGTATCTCACGTCATTAAGATTCAGACACGGCGAATCCGATTACGAATATGCAGAGGCAGTTCTTTTCGGGACCCGTGCCGCCCTCGGCATCGGAAGAGGGGGGACCACGAATTTATGAGTGGTGGGGTCGAGCGGAGCGAGACGGTCGCCGAAAAGAAACTGCCTTCCCAGATGTTTGATCCCCTCTTACCTCGCACTTGGACGGACACGATGCTCTCTGCTCTCACAAAGCGCCCAAAGGACCCAGAAAGCGGTAAGTGCAAGCGACATGGGCACTCCTACTGTGAGAAGTTCCTTGAAGAACACGCTCGCACCGTCCACTTCCGTGAAGGCCGTGAAGAACGGGAATCGCCACGTGAGTTCGCCATTGATGATATGGTCTACTATAAGCATGACGGTGCCACCCCAAAGCATCTTCTCCAAAGACGGGATGTTGCGCTTCAGAATGGAGGCGTTCCCATTATCGACAGCCTCTTTATGTGTGCGGCGATAAATGGTGGTGGCTATCGCCTGAACCATAGGAACTAAAAAACAAGCCATATATTCTCTTTTTATCTATTCTGCTTCCATTTGTCTTATTTCCACTTCATTACCTCGAAGAAGAACCGTGTTTTCACTTCCGCAGTGCGGACATACCTTGGCAAATTCCACAGTCGGATACTGCTCCCCGCAGTCTTGACATAGGGTAATGGCCTTGACGGTGTTGACCTCAAGCGCGCAGCCATGCAGCATCGCCTCGTCTTTGGCCACGGCCCATTTCCAACAGTCCTCCAGGTAGTAAGGCACTACGGTGGAGACTTCCCCTATATCCATAATGACCTTGCTGACCTTGGTGCATCCGTTTTCCACGGCGGTCTTCTTCACCTCGCGGATGATATGGAAAACTATTCCGAGTTCGTGCATCTCAGCTTAACTCCGCTTCACTCCTTTTTTCAGGAGAATCTTCACTCCGCGCTTGAGCGCATAAGGGAGAATCGCTCCGGCTTTCTTCTCCGCCTGAACCATAGTGCTGCACTCAGGCTTGCTCCTATGCAGATGTATGGCGTCAAATGCACACTTGGTAGTGCAGATGCCACACCCTATGCATCTGTTAGGATCCACCACGGAAGCGCCGCATCCAAGGCACCTGGCAGTCTCCTTGCGGACTTGCTCTTCGCTAAGCGTCAGGTGATATTCTTCGAACGGCTTCCGACCTTCGGCGTTTCCAGCCGTCTGACGTGATGAATTGTCGTAGGATTCCACGCGGATGTCATTCTTGTCGAGTTCTATGAAGTCCCTGCGGTTACGCCCTATGGTCATATGACCGTGCTGAACGTAACGGTGCAGCGACTCAGCCGCTTCCTTACCCGTGGCTATGGCATCGATGGCGAACTTAGGCCCCGTCAGGCAGTCTCCGCCCACGAATATGTCCTCCTGCGCCGTCTGAAGCGTAAGTTTGTCTCCCACAGGGTAAACTCCTCTGAAGAATTCGACTTTACTCCCTTCGAACAGACCATTGCTCTGAACGGTCTGGCCAATGGCGAAGATAACCATGTCGGCATCAAGACTAAGAGACTGAGCCTCGTCAAATTCAGGTGAAAAACGCTTCTGCTCATCGAAAACGGACAGGCATCTCTTAAATCTGATGCCGCAGACCTTTCCGTCCTGTCCCAAAACCTCTGCAGGCCCCCACCCCGGATTGATCGCCACTCCGTCTTCACGAGCCTCAGCCCTTTCTTCCGCAGAAGCGGGCATAATATCCTCGGTTTCAAGAGAAAGCATGGTCACTTCACTCGCTCCGCTGCGTTTGGCCACCCGCGCCGCGTCTATAGCCACGTTGCCGCCGCCCACTACGACCACTCGGCCCGTAAGGGTCTTGTCGCCGGTGTTCGCATCGTGCAGAAAATCTATCGCTGTACTGACTCCGTCCAACTCCTGTCCGGGAACACCTGGAAGACGTCCTGCTTGACATCCTATGGCCACATAGAAGGCCTTGTAACCCTGTGCGCGAAGCTCATCCAGGGTGACGTCTTTCCCGACCTCGACGCCGGTGCGTATCTCCACGCCAATCTCCCGCATTATGTCTATCTCGGCGTCTATCACGTCCTTGGCCAATTTATACGAAGGAATTCCATAGCGGAGCATACCGCCAGGCTGAGGGTTCTTTTCGAAAACGGTAGGGTAGTATCCCATCGTGGCCAGGTAGTATGCACAGCTCAGACCCGAAGGCCCGCCGCCTATGATGGCTATCTTCTCCTTCCAACGTCCCCTGTTGGATGCCACTACGATTTCCGGAATGAAGCGCCGCTCCTTGTTCATATCCTGCTCGGCTATGAATTTCTTTACCGCGTCTATCGCCACCGGCTCGTCTATGGTGCCGCGTGTGCAGGCGCTTTCACATCTGCGGTTGCATATCCTTCCGCACACCGCAGGGAACGGATTTTCGCGTTTGATGAGTTCAAGCGCTTCGGTATATTTGCCCTCAGCGGCCTTTTTAAGGTAACCTTGCACTGCTATATGAGCCGGACACGCTGTCTTGCAAGGAGAAGTACCGCTCGGGTAACAGTTGATCCTGTTACGGTCGCGGTAGTCTTCGCTCCACATATGCCTGCCCCAACGGGTGGCGTCAGGAAGCACTTGGTGAGGATACTGCTTTTCCCCTGCAGATGTACATAGTTTCTGACCGAGTTTGACGGCACCGGCAGGGCAGTATTCCACACACCTTCCGCAGGCTACGCAGGCGGATTTGTCGACTTCCGCCACGTAGGCGCTTCGGGACATGTTAGGTGTATTGAAAAGCTGCGATGTGCGGAGAGCATTGCATATCTTTACGTTACAGTTGCAGATGGCGAAGATCTTCCCCTCTCCGTCTATGTTCGTAATCTGATGCACATATCCGTTGGCCTCGGCCCTGCGGAGAATCTCCATGGCCTCGTCGTAAGTTACGGAGCGTCCGCGCC
>CAVEIF010000085.1:0-2952 GCA_963615835.1 Coprococcus eutactus
TCACCGCCCCGCAATGCGGACAGGCGTGAAGAAAAAACGTTCCGTCCTTTATCTTGTCCTTCAAAGAGGTCTTCCCGGCCACATCCACGCTTCCCGCTTGGCCCGAAGAAAAGGCCGCACCACACTTGCTACAAATCATAACTCAGCACAATATTACATTCAACTTTTTTCGTATCAGTATTATACCCGGCCTTGATTCCTGCCGTGATATCGTAAGGGATGAACCAGATATTGGCCAATACCACATCAAAATAACTTCCTATCACGCACCAGCGCGTCTTTTCCGCCCAAGGCGTCCGATTATACTCACAGAAAGGTATCAGTTCGAAATTTCTTATATAAACCAGCGGAGAGAATCTGGAGCAGTCTATAGACAGGAAAGGCAAGCCGTAACGTATGGACGCCGAAAAGCTGCCCGTCATATACGAATCGGCATCAGGGGAAAAACTGCTCTCATATGCGGCCCTCAATGCAACGCTATGTCCTGCATAAAGGCCGGGAAGATAGCCATATAGCGTGGCTGAAGGATAAATCTGAGAATCAACTGCCGAAACTCCGGTGAAATAATTGACCGCAGAGATGCTAGCACCTATTCCGAGCCGTGGGAATATCGCGCTCGAAGTTACCGGCAAAGTCTTATAGGCCCGGACCCCATATGTAAGTGCGCCTATGTTCGGGACCTGTTCATACATCAGATTGGGAATGACTCCTGCGCTCCAACCATCTCTCGAAAAATTCAGCGGCACATAAGAACGCAACCTGAAATATTTTTCTTCGGAACTGACTGTCGCCTTGGCCTGAAATACAGGATAAAGTCCTCTGTAAGTTATGTTTGCCGACGCTTTCGGTGCCATTTTGCCCTCATCCGTCAGATTATACCCGACACCCATGTCCCCGTAAAGGGTGCTGAGATTATTCTGAAAATAAGCCGTGGCACCGAGATGTCCGTCCCCCCGCAACTGCTCGGAACTTAAAGTGAGCATCTCGTCGGATTCCAGATACAGCGGCACCCATGAATGGAAACGGAAGGCGTTTTTCAGCCTGTCATATCTTTTTACCTCACCTGTATTTATCATTTCATCCGGGACAGGGTCCACATGAGAGAGCGCTGAGAGCGAATCGGCCAATGCATAAGCATGCCTCTGCGCGAAATCCACCTTCCTTACGGGCAAATCTTCTTTTGCGGTAACACAAATATTCCTTCCCCCTGTGGAAAGAAGCGTGAAATAAAGGCTGTCCCCCATAAAGACGAAATCCTTGCCTCCGCGAGGAAGATTGGTCAATTGGCATACATCACCGGTCTGAGGATCCAAAGCATAAAGTTCATTGACTCCGGTACGGTCGGAAGTGAAGCACAGGCGGCCGTTTTCCGAAAACAAGTGGTTGATCTTCACCGGAGAAGCTTCGAGAACTTCCTCAAATCCGTTCTCCACGTCATAAATGCCTTGTCCACGGTCAGAAAGACCGCTCGCATAAAGATGCCCGCCTGCCCGGACCGGTTCAAGCGGCTGTAATCCCGACGGCGCGCGATAAGACTCCACCCCCTGCAGTTTCGCACCTGTCCGATAAACTCTTACCACCGATCCTCCTTCCGAAGGATTCTCCACCACCGCTATCGTCCCGCCGCCAGCCGCAGGATTATAAAGCCTTTTGCCTCCCACTTCCGTGCGAATGCGCTTCCCGTCGAAAGATCGCAAAGCCGACGTCGAATGCATCTCCCAACGCAAATCAGGAAGCTGCTCCGTCCAATAAAGCTTCCCGTCGCACCCTTCAAGCGCCGAATCCGCTCCCACATGCCGCAGCACTTTCTTCTTAAAGCCAGCCTGCGTATCGAAAGATACCAGAGAGGTGTTTCGGGCCAATCCGGCCTGAACGGCATATATCTTACCATCCATCCCGGCAAGTCCCGAATATGACAGATAGTATGGTTCATTTTCAGTCAATTGCGTATATTTCTGAAAAGGTGCCCGGCTTTGCGTGTCGGTATTCCAGTCATTTTTAAGTCTCTCCGCGAACTCCGAAAAATTTCTTTTCAAGGTATTGCAGAAGAACTCATCGTGCGGTCCTATTCCCATGCCCCCGGCAGCCAGATAACCTATCTTATAATAATCGGGCGTATAAAGCTTCTGCGAACCGTAACGCCATCTGAAAATATTTCTCGTATCCCCTTCTTCGAAACTTGCCCTGATATATTCCAGGAAATCCGCCGACCGACCGCGACCTGACCCGCTCAATGCCGTCTCGGTGGCTACGGCATCGCCCTCCATGTACATGGACGTGGAATACAGCAGACAGAATGGGCCCGCCAGAAGCTCGCCGAAGATATTGAACACCTTGAAAGGATTACGATAAAGAAACTGCATCTGGGCCACATGCCTGTTCTCATGGATGGCGAGAAGAGTATGCCACGGAAGAGCTTCGGGACTATACATATCGGGAGCAGTGTACATCTCCATACGGCTCGGAGTCCACACCACGAAACCGTTCGACGTGGCGGAATAAGGATGCAGCACTACAGGAAGCGGGGTTCGCGTAAGCCTGTCATAGCCTACGCTCAACTTATATTTCTCCCACTCAAGAGCATAGACGCGGGCCAGAGAATCGCAACCTTCAGGATATATGAACTGATACGAAGCGGTATTGAACGTGTTCCACTTCACAGAAGTGCTTTCGTTACCGTTCACGGAAAACTGCGCCCATGACGAGACCGCAAAGACAAGCAAGAACACTGCCGACAGACCGATTTTTCTCATATTCATATATTTTTCGCAAATATAGCAATCGTTGACGAGAAGCGACCCGTTTTTTTCATATCAATTATTACATTTGCAAAGACAAACACCATCGCCATGAAACAGTACCTTGATCTCCTTCAATATATTCTTGATAACGGCACAGTCAAGACCGACCGCACAGGTGTGGGGACCAAAAGCGTCTTCGGATACCAGATGC
>CAVEIF010000086.1:0-2939 GCA_963615835.1 Coprococcus eutactus
ACTACTTCAGAATCAAATATTGACGACCGGTGCCTGACTTTTGTCGTATGCACTTCCAAGCTGAAAAACACATTACCGTCGATTCCCCCCGAAAGGATGACGGCGGCAATCCGTGAGATCGGCATCATACCTTTCTTCCGGAGCGGAATCCCAGGATACCCTGTTCGGTTCGGCGGAGCAGCCTCCGCAGCAGCCGTTCAGGGCCGAAATCTTCGAGACTGAGCGATGCGGAACTCTTGAACGTACTTTGCAGCATGAAAACAAAAAGCAATGAAAAAGTTACTGATTATGCTGGCGATATTCGGGATGAACATCGAGGCGGACGCACAGACAAAGCGACAGTGACGGCTTCAGACACTCACGCATCGGGAGTTAGTGCTTCACTGTTTTCCAGTGCCCAGTCGATGATTCCGTTCATAGCCGGAAGGAACGACTTGCCAAGTTCGGTGAGCTTATATTCCACCCGAGGCGGAACTTCGGGGTAAGCTGTGCGGGTGACGAGGTGATGGCACTCCAGTTTCTTCAATGTCTGCGAGAGTACTTTTCGGGAGATATCCGGCAGATCTTTCTCGAAATCCCTAAACCGACAAATGCCATACTTCTGGAGCGCAACAAAGCACAGAACGGACCATTTGTCGCCTATCTGCGCCAGAATATCCCTTACAGGACAAAAACCTTCAAATTTTTTCATCTTTAAATTCTTTGATACTCAATAATTGTTACCCCGGCGTAACTATGCAACCATCCGGTAACATCTTGTTTCTATACATCAAACCCACTACCTTTGCTCCCGTAAAAATAACAATGTTTCCAAAAGAAACAAAATTAAGAAACAATAACTTATAGTATTATGGACACTATCAAAGAAGACAGAAACTTCAAAGCTGTGGATTTCGGCAGCATCGAAAAACTCATTGATTATGAACTTCCCATGGGACCGGATGTCCTGAAAGGCAAGGTATTCGGCGGGCAGGTAGTCGGTGCCACCGGAAGCGAATTCTCATTCCAAACCCTCGTTCCCGGTCAGGACGGCGGTTTCCTCCACAGCCACAAAACCCACGAAGAACTTTACTTCATCCTCCGGGGCGAAGGCGAATATCAGGTTGACGGTGAGGTGTTCCCCATCTGCGAGGGCAGCGTCATCCGCGTCTCTCCCGATGGCAAGCGTTGCATCCGCAACAATGGAACAGAGAACCTCACAATGCTCTGTATCCAATACAAGGCAAATTCTTTCGGCACGGACGACAATCCTATGACTGACGGCAACATTCTCCAAGAGCCCCTTAACTGGTAAAGTTTCGGGGAGATGAAATATTCCGCTTTTGTTTTACTCAGAGACTGCTGATATTTCTGGTTCTGAACGATTCGCGGGCCTTGCGGACATAGAGCTTCACCACATCTTCAGGCAAGGGTTTGCCTTTTCCGCCGAAGTCGCCCACAAAGGTGCGCGTCTTCCCCGGGTCGGTCGCCAATGCCGTCGCCAGCAGCCAGGCGACCCCCATCTTGACATAGTAGGGTCTGACTTTCATCTTTGTGTAGGCGCTGGCGATACTTTCGTACCGTATGTTCGCAATCTCACGGAACGTCCTGTCCATATGCCCGGCGTCGAGAAACCGGGTCATCGCCATTATCAGGGCAAACCTCACCTCGAACTCTCTGCCGCTGCCGAAATATGGGGATATGAATCCCCATAGAATCCCGCTGTCCATTTTCCATTTAGCGTTGCAGCAGAACGTGTCGCATTCCGCCCAATTGGAGATGTATGGAATGAATACCGACACTTGCCTGAATATTTCTTCGGGAGAAGCTTTGAGGGTGCCGAGCAGAAGCCCCCACAGGAGTTTTTCCTCGTAGCAGAGTCTGTCCGCCGCATCCGGCCTGCGGGATGTCGACGCCTGCCGTGCAAAAAACTCGAGAGCCGCCTCCGCTTTGCCGTCTTTGCGCAGAGCCTTGGCCAATGTCTTCAGTTCCGGGATATGTACGCCGAGAATCCTTGTGCCAGGCAATGCGTTGATTATCCTTATGTGTCCGCTGCGGTATCTGTCTTCGTTCAGAAATCGGGGACAGACAAGTTCCTGAAGCTTGTTTTTCAGTGGATTGGACTTCTGATACGCGATGCGTTGGGAGCCGTCTGCAAGATGGATGATCCCGCACCGCTCGAACCCCTCCTTCTCAAGCAGCCTCTGCATAGGGATGTTGTTGCGGTGGGTGTCGGCACGGAGGTTCTCTATCAGGTTGTAACAGAATTCTATGCAGCAGTGGCCGGTTCCCTTGACGTTGCCGGCGGAAGCGAGGCGGTGAATTGTGCCGTACGGCGCATCGTTCGGCCAGTGTCCGTTCTCGATCCGGCTGTAAGTGGGTTCGTCTCCGAAAATCAGGCAGAACGTCCCCACGACCGCTTCACCGACGCAGATGACGAAACAATGTCCACAGTCTATCTCGCTGCGCATCAGTTCCAGTCCGGGATAGGGACCGTTCCATTGCTCTGGGTTGCCGTGCGAACGCATAAAGCGCTTCGCGATTCCGAATATCTGCATTATCCGCTCCAGATCCGCCCCCGCTGCTTTACGGACACTGAGATTTTCCATTTCTCCAAACATTAAATAATTGATTTCCACATCCCTCAAGATGGTCGCCGACAGACCTCTGTATGCTCTTATAAATATCTTTCGCCATAGAAACGGTCCATTATGAATCCTATAAAGGTACAGACTTTTGCCGAACAAATCAGTATGAAATGCCATAAAATGGAGATACTCAGCAGTTCAGACGGCATTGAAGCAGTGTTATTCTGTAAAAACACTATATTATGGTTCAACAGAAATCGGGGACGCCGATAGGATTTCTGGTCAGTAAGCCTTAACTTTGCATTTTGTCGGGCGCGAAGGTGCGGATAGGGCGTTTTTGAAAGTGGAAGTCGGACTGAGTTATGGAAATTG
>CAVEIF010000087.1:0-2823 GCA_963615835.1 Coprococcus eutactus
CGTTAGGGTCCTGTATGGAAGTATGAGGTATCTTGGTGTCGGCATTCTTCACGCGGACGTTGTCGATATGGTCATACCACTTGCTGCCGTCAGCATAGACGATGCTTGCATCTATAGGCTCCAGCCTTGCACGGTTGTTTACCACATTGAGCTGGTTCGTCCAAGTGCTGTTCATATGGGTAAGAGTGATCGCGTTATAGTTGAAGACCTTGTTACCATACGAACCGTTGAAGAATATGCTGAGGTCGAAGTTCTTGTATGCAAATGTGTTGGTCCATCCGAAAGTGAATTTAGGAAGAGGTGAACCCAGATCGGTGCGGTCGGAATCGTTGATGACGCCGTCTCCGTTGATGTCCGCATATTTGAGGTCACCGACCCATACGGTATTGCCGCGGCTGTAAACGCCGTCTGAAGGATATTTGGCCGCCTTAGGAGAATTCTCTATGTCGTCGAGATCCTTATATACGCCCACTACCTTGTAGCCATAGAAGTTATACAGCGACTTGCCTATCTCGGATACGCATACCACGTCGCTCCACTGTCCGTAACCCACCAGAGAAGCGTTCTCGGTATCTGACAGGCTGAGGAGTTTGTTACGGTTGAAGGAGATCTGGAAATTGCTGTCCCAGCTGAAGTTCGATGTCTTCACAGGATGAACGTCGAGAGTGAACTCAAGACCCTTGTTCTCTATGCTTCCGTAGTTACCCTTAGGAGCGTTCAGCTTGGATGAGCCGTTACCCTGGGTACCCATATATGAAGGAAGCTGGAGGGACATGAGCATATCGTCAGACTTCTTATAATAAGCGTCCACTACGAAATTGACGCGGCTGTCCAGGAAACCGAGATCGAGACCAAGGTTCACCTGCTCCTGACTTTCCCAACGGATGGCCGTGTTAGGGATGTTCGAAGGACGATATCCCATTCCCAGAGCCGAAGGCATACGGGAGATGGAAGCACCCCATGCGTAAGCGCCTATATTGGCATTACCGGTCTGACCCCATCCGAGACGGAGCTTACCGTTATTGAGCACGCTGTCGGAATCTTTAAGGAAGGATTCGTTGGAGAATCTCCATGCCGCTGCCACTGAATGGAATCCTGCCCAGCGGTTCTGCGGACCGAAGTTCGACGAACCGTCGTAACGGTAGGTATAAGTGGCGAGATAACGGTCATCATAGTTATACGTCTCACGGGTGAAGAACGACGCCATGGCGGATGAACCGAATCCTGAACTTATGGAAGGAGTGCCGGAACCGAGCGCAACGTTGTGCACCTCGTCTGAAGGAAGGTCGGTGTTGCTACCGCTCAGATAGTTATACCTTGACTCCCAGCACTCCTGTCCGAGCATGGCCGTTACGGAATGCTTGCCCCATTGATTGGAATAGGTGAGATAGTTCTTGAGCTGCCAGAACGTGCTTGAGTTCTTCTGGAAACTGGCGGTATTCTGACTGCGAACCCAACCTCCGAGGTCAACCATAGGCTTGTAACGGTTAGCGTCCGAATTGTTCACGTCGAAACCAACTTCCGTTCTCCATACGAGATGCTTTACAGGAGTAGCCTCAAGATAGACGTTACCCGAGAGTTTCTGCCTCTTGAGAAGAATCTCGTCCATCATGGCCAGAGCCACAGGGTTAGGATTCGTATATCCTTCGCGTATAGTAGAAGAATAGTTGCCGTTGACATCATAGACAGGAATGTCAGGAAGAGTGGTGAGAGAGTAATAGATGAGACCCTCCTGCGAGTCCGCGAGCTTAAGATTATCGTTTGTAACGGCATAGGTGGCGTTGACACCGAGCTTGAGCCAGCTCTTAAGCTGCGCATCTACATTGGTACGGACAGAGAAACGGTCGAAGTTGGAACCTATGATAGTTCCCTCCTGATCCATATAAGAACCTGACACGTAGTATTGTACCTTTTCAGTACCGCCCTGTGCGCTCAACTGGTGCTGATGCTGGAATGCTGTGCGGAAAATCTCGTCCTGCCAATTGGTACCCTTGCCAAGAAGAGAAGGATTGGCATAATAAGGATTGGATTCATAGATATCTCCCTCTTCCACCATCTCATTGTAGTACTGAGCGAACTGGCGGAGATTCATCATGTCAAGACGCACCGTCTGACGCGAAATGGCCGTCATGCCGTCATAAGTGAAGCGGGCCTCACCGGCCTTACCGTGCTTGGTGGTGATGAGAACTACACCGTTGGCGCCCTGCGCACCATAAATCGCGGTGGCTGAAGCGTCCTTGAGGATCTCCATGCTGACGATATCGGCAGGGTTGAGCGTAGAAAGAGGTGATATGGTGGAAACTTTACCATTACCCAGAGCGTCTCCCAAACCGAAGTCCGCACCGGAATTACCGCCTCCCTGAACTATAACACCGTCTATGACGTAGAGAGGTTCAGCATTGGCATTGATGGTAGCCTGACCGCGCACGCGGATGGATGATGATGAGCCCGGAGCACCGGATGTGGTGACTGCCGTGACACCGGCCACACGTCCCTGAAGACTCTGGTCCAAAGATGAGATGATGGAGCCCTTGAGGTCGGATTCCTTCATGGAGACGGATGCGCCCGCAAGGTCGCTCTTCTTCATGGAACCGTAACCTACGACCACCACTTCATCGAGGAATTCCGTATCGTCCTCAAGACGGACATTGAAAACGGTGTCATTACCTACGGTTATAGTCTTGGTGGCATAACCTATGGATGAGATTTCAATGACTGCCCCCTTCTGTACGGAAAGAGAAAAATGACCGTCCATGTCGGTCATAGTGCCGTTATTAGTGCCTTTCTCTATGACACTGGCACCCATAACTGGACCTACTTGAT
>CAVEIF010000088.1:0-2784 GCA_963615835.1 Coprococcus eutactus
TGTCAAGCTCCAATTTTTCTGTAGCGGAAGGCATCTCCGACGCCGAGTTTCTGAAAGCAGTCTTGGAGTATGGGGAGCAGTACGAGGCGGCCTGGACATACGGGATTCCGGAAGTCTTCGTGCAGGTTCCGATTGATAGCGGCGCGCAGTGCTGGTATGTATTGTGTGTGAAGGTAAACGGCGAGATCGTGAGCCGTGGCGAGATGAAGAGTTTTACCTATAGCTATAATTTCCCCTCTGGAGCAGTTGATTTGGGCCTTTCGGTAAAATGGGCGTCCTGCAATGCCGGTGCCGCATCTCCGGAAGAATATGGAGACTATCTGACTTATGACGGTTTTTCTTCGACGCAGGGCAGGCTGCCGACCTCAGATGAGTTTACCGAGCTTCTTGAAAACTGCACTTGGACTCGCACGGAGCGCAATGGCGTGACAGGATATGTGGTGGTCGGAAGCACCTTGAATGCCATTTTCCTGCCTTGTGCCGGGATGAAGGACAATGGCCGCGACAGGTATGTCGGACGCTCCTGCTACTATTGGAGTTCGACGATCTCCGACGGTAAGACGACGTACCTTGATAATCTTTCTTTGCGCACACTTTCGCCAGACGGGTGTCTGCTTCCTGTCCGCCCTGTATATGAATAAGAAGGAAAAGTCGTTTCATAATTCCGGAAAATGCTTATTTTAGCGAAATTTTTTAACGAAGGTTAATTATGAACAAAACTTTTCTTAAAGGTGTTTCCATTCTTTTGGGAATTGCCGCTGTTATGGGGTGCAAGCGCCATAACACAGAATCTCCATCCCCATTCAAGGGAGTATGGGAGGGTCCGATGACGGTCTCAAAGATGGGCACTACGGTGAAACTCGTCAATATGACAGGCTCCACCGCCGAATTTTACGAGATGGCGTACTCATTGACTGAAGGATACAGCGTTAAATCAAAGCAGGTCGGCGAAGTGAATTTTGTTGACGGCGGTGCCGACTTGGGAAATTTCACAGTCACTCTGGACGGAGAAGAACGCACATTCGCCTCGGACGGCGGTTCCGTCATCTATTCTCTTGACGGCCAGAGCCAATATGTCCTCACTTCCAATACTATGGATTATTACAGGTCATTAAGTTACGGTCAGTCCCTGCTTTCTGCGGACAAAGAATATGTCGGTCCGTCCGCTTATTCGGCCCTGCCTCTTATGGCCGTAGAATCCTTCTCCGCCGATTTCAACTGGCTGGAGTTTCTCGAATGGGCAGGCAAGACGGCCGCCACTACGGCCTGGGGCAAGGGTGTGGGCGTGCTCCTGGACATGCTTTTCCCGCCTTCAGGTTCGACGACCACTCTGGACGATCTGCTGGACAAGATGAACTCCATCACCGAGCAGCTTAACCAGATGACTCTTCTTTACAAGAACACCACCTATGAAGCCAAGCTCAACGAGCGCAGCAAATATGTCAGCGAGCTTACCAACTATAACTCCGAATATTATATCCGCCTGGGCAATGCCAAGACAGAGGCGGACGTCGCTACTATCATAAAGGACTGGGCTTCACACAGTGTGGGAGGTAACCCGGTGTATGTCCAAGGCCTCAACTTCATAGATTTTCTGCTCAACACCGTGATAGAGCAGAGAGACATATACAATATGTATGACCTCTACACTTTCAACACTACCGCGTGGGAAGGCGAGGGTTATGCCGTCAGGGAGGCTCTCCGCGCCAGCGATATAGCGGTGGCAGCCCAGAACCTGTACCTCACGCAGCTTTACCAGACGCTCAGGACGGATGTGGATGATGTTTCGAAGTCTAAGATTCTGGACAACAACATCAAGAAGTTCGAGCAGTTCTCCGAGTATATCAAGAAAAATCCTGTCGAGCATCATGATGACAAGGTGATATGCCAGATTGCCGGGAATCATTTTGTGATGGACATCGCCAATTTCTCTATCGTAACCGCAGGTCTGTATCAGAACCCGTCATGGTCTCCTATTCCGCGTAAATGGATAGAATACGATGATGACTTGGACTTCATCTATGGGCCGAACAAGATCGAGTGCTACAACAAGTCGCTCACTCCGGACGAAGTGAAGAAGATTCTTGACTATTACGCCGGTACGGATCTTACATTGGCACAGATACTCAGGACGAAAGCCGGTTGCAAGATAAATATAGCCACTTTGCCCGGGCAGGAGCTTATCGTCACGCTTCAAAGTAAGCCGTACTCCGCCGACAAGGCAGTCGTGGGTCTGGACAATTCTGTCGACTACTACGCGAAATTATCTTCCGAGGTCGGGCCGAAGTCAGTCGGACGCGGTTATTTCGAAGTCAAAGGCTCCATGTACAACTGGTACCTGCAGTTTGTACGTTGGGAACAGTTCACCGGTAATCAGATCTGGATAAGAACCAACGTCCTGGAGAGGTAGCCTCCCGCGCCTTACACCTTGAGGAACACTTTCTTTTTATACAGGAAATAGAGAAAGCCCCTGAAGGCATCCAGACTTTCCAATCTTCTGTTTTCCATAAATGCAAAGGTAGTAATCGTTGATTGTCTATCCTCAAAAATCCTTAGTTATTTTTACCGATTACTCAAAAACTTTACCGAGGGCGGCACGGGTCTTACTTTCCGTTCACAGATTACGTGCGGCAGGAATAGTCAGATAGGATAGAGTCTTTTCTTCGCAGTCGCTTCGCGACCCTGTACGGGAATCGCAGAAGCAGCTTCTTTTCGTTGACCGTCTCGCTTCGCTCGACCCCACCACTCACAAGTTCGTGGTCCCCCCTCTTCCGATGCCGAGGG
>CAVEIF010000089.1:0-2346 GCA_963615835.1 Coprococcus eutactus
ACCCTGCCGGAAGAAGAAGTGAAACGGCTTCTGGAAGAGACCACCGACTGGACCATCCGCTTCAAGATGCCGGAAGACCGCATCGTCAAGATGGATGACCTCATACGCGGTCACGTGGAAGTCAACTCCTCCACACTCGATGACAAGGTGCTCTGGAAACGCGCAGACCTGCTTCCTACCTACCACCTGGCCAATATCGTGGACGACCATCTCATGGAAATCACTGAAGTGATACGAGGAGAAGAGTGGCTTCCGTCACTTCCACTGCATTACCTCCTTTACGAGGCCTTCGGATGGACAGACACGCAGCCTCGCTTCGCCCACCTGCCGCTTCTTCTCAAGCCTGTAGGCAACGGCAAGCTTTCGAAGCGCGACGGTGACAAGATGGGATTCCCCGTTTTCCCACTCGTGTGGACCAATTCAGAAGGAGAGCAATACCACGGATACCGTGAAGACGGATACTTCCCTGAGGCTTTCGTCAACATGCTCGCCATGCTGGGATGGAATCCGGGCACGGAACAGGAACTCTTCTCGATGAAAGAGCTGACAGAGAGTTTTTCTCTCGATAAAGTAAGCAAGAGCGGCGCCAAATTCAACCCTGAAAAGGCCAGATGGTATAACAAGGAATACCTCCGCATGAAGAGCGACGAGGCCCTCGCATCGCTTTACCTGCCAATTCTCAAAACGCATGGAGTGGAAACAGACTTGGCTTATGTACAGAAGGTTGTAAGCATAATCAAGGACAGAGCCACATTCGTTTCAGATTTCTGGACCATAGCGCCTTATCTCTTCGTAGCTCCGAAAGAATATGCCAAGTACGGTATAAAGGCCGGTGCGGCGACGGAAAAGCCGTCCGACAGACCAGTTGACCCGCGCGCCAAGGTCTATGACGACAGTCTTACGGCCCCATTCCTCGCGAAGGACGTGGAGAAGTTCTGGAAAGAAGACATCTACGCTGATGCCCTTCGCGCAGTGGAGAATTCCGATGCCAATTCACTTGAGGACTATATCCGCGCTGAAGGGATGCCTATGGGCAAAGTGATGAACTGCATAAGACTTGCACTCACCGGCTCCGCCAGCGGACTGGGCATTCACGACATAATGAACCTCATAGGCAAAGACGAGACGCTTGAGCGTCTGCATTGGATCAAGGAAAGATTGGCCGCTTAAAAACAATAGAGAGAAATGAAAATAGGAATATGCAGCGACCACGCCGGGGTGGAATACAAGGCGAAGCTCATCAAAAAGCTCACAAAAAGAGGCTTTGAAGTGGTTGATTACGGGACAAACAGCACAGAAAGCTGCGACTATTGTGACTATGCGCACACCCTCGCACGTGGCATGGAAGCAGGCGAAGTGGAAAAGGGAATAGCGCTCTGCGGTACCGGAAACGGAATGGCCATGACGCTCAACCACCACCCCGCCATCCGTGCCGGATTGGCCTGGGAGACAGAAATAGGCAAACTCGTAAAACAGCATAACAATGCCAACGTGCTCGTGCTTCCCGCCAGGTTCATCTCATACCGGAAAGCCGGCGCCATAACCGACGCTTGGCTGGACAGCACATTCGAAGGCGGAAGACACCTCAGAAGAATTGAAAAAATCCCCATTCTCAAATAATATAGAAGACTATCCTGAAGGGATTATTCTTCCGATAGACAAGCCCTACTGCTGGACATCGGCCGACGTGATAAGAAAGATCAAGTGGGCCGCCTGTCGCCATTTCGGGAAGAAGAACCTGAAAGTAGGACACGCGGGGACGCTCGACCCGCTTGCCACAGGGATACTTCTGGTATGCATAGGTCCTGCAACCCGCAAGGCGGAAGAGCTTCAGCGTTCGGCCAAACAGTATCGTGCGGGCGTGAGCTTCGGCGCTACCACAGCATCCTACGACAGAGAAAAAGAAATTGACCGCAGATGCTCTCTGGACGGAGTGAGCAGGCAGGCCCTTGAGAGCATATTACCGCAGTTCATAGGCGAACAGGAACAGATAGCCCCGCTTTTCAGCGCCAAGTCCGTGGACGGAGTAAGAGTATATGAATTGGCCCGCAAACGCCTCAAAGCAGGTCTTCCGCTCGATGACACCGGCATCATCCAGTCGGCCAGGATAAATATTTACGACATACGTCTTGAAGACTGGCTTCCGGAACCCGAACCTTCCGGGCAGCGCGACGCCCGTGGAAAAATCAATGTGGCGGATCTTAGCGGAGAACACCTCCCCACAGCCATACTTTCAATAGACTGTTCCAAAGGAACTTACATCCGCGCCCTCGCACGCGATCTGGGCGAAGCGCTCGGAAGCGGCGCTTTCCTCTCTTCCCTTCGCCGCACCGCCAACGGCGGCTT
>CAVEIF010000090.1:0-2266 GCA_963615835.1 Coprococcus eutactus
TCCGTGATGCCGCAGATGTCGATATAGCGCTCGTCCATCGATATGTCCTGGATGTTGTTCAATCCGCTGAACACGCTCATACGGCCTATCTTCGTAACTCCCGTCAGGAACCCGAACTTGATGTACGCATCCTTCGCCTTCATCACGCTGTAGAAGCCCTGCAGGGTCTCGCGGAAAGATTCCCTTAGTTCCGCACGGGTCAGGTTATCCACGATAGGCTTGTCGTATTCATCCACGAGAATTACCACCTGGCGCCCGGTCTTTTTATATGCGGCCTCTATTATTCCCTTTAAACGGGAATCACAGGCTTCACTCACTACTTCCGCGTCATAGTCATTCTCCATCTTCTTCAGATGCACATTGAGAATATCATCAAGAGCATCAGGACTCGAATACGATTTTCCGCTGAAATCAAAATGCAGCACCGGATATTCCTTCCACTCCTTTTCGAGAGCATCCACCGCCAAACCTTTGAAAAGTTCTTTCTTTCCGCTGAAATACGCCTCCATAGTGGATACGAGAAGGCTCTTGCCGAACCTGCGCGGACGGCTCAGGAAATAATACTTCCCCGTGCTGGCAAGCTTATAAATATGCGCAGTCTTATCGACATAGACATATCCGTCTCTGCGGATATCCGAAAAAGTCTGTATTCCTATAGGGTATAACATACGACTGATGCTTTATAATGACATTCGCCCCAAATTTACAAAAAATTGATAAGCCAAAATCTCTTCATGTGCGCAAATTTATTAAAAAAAGTGCACCTGCCGAGGGGCGATGCACTTTACCAAAAGAGCCGGTCTTCGAACTTAATCATTTGCCATATTCATAGCTTCGGCCAAGGCCATCTTGCCACAGAACGCAACAAGCGCTCCATCAGCCGCTTCGAAAAACACCATATCTTCCACTGTACCGTTCTGCTCGTCCACCTTGCCGTACATTCTGACCCTTTCTCCCTCATCATTAGCCTCCATTATAAGGTCGTGTCCTGAAAGGATCTCCTCGAAGCGGCGAGTAATCTCAGCCTTATCCCGGGCGGATGCTTCTTCATAATCCACCATCAATATGGCGGAAAGATTCTTTAGCATCTCGGCGCTCATCTCCAGATCATCGTCGTCTTCTTTGGCAGACTTCTCCATTTTCGCCTCGTTCATAGCGGCGGCTTTTGCCAATTTCATCAGCAAGCCGCCTATCTTCACCGACTCCACCCCCTCTATCCTGTCCGCTTCCTTCGCCGCCTTACACAACTGACTGAACACCTGATAATTATCCCTGGCCGCCGCGCTTAACACGCAGAGCACAGCCAAGGCGCAGATACACACTAACTTTTTCATCTTTAATCCTTATCGTCCATAATCGACTGGAGCATCTCCTCCGACATCTCCCCTTCTATGCAGATGAAATCCGTCTCATCCGGCTCTTCGCTCAAAAGAATGATGCTCCTTATCAAATCTGCTTCCCGGTAACAATATATCTGCATCTTCTCGTCCTCTTCCACCGCCTCCATATAAAGTTCATAGCCCTTTTTCGACACGAGGGAATTCACTTCATTCTTCACCTTTGCAGCCACTGAGTTGTTTGTTATCTCCATCACATAAAAGCCGGAAAGCGATTTTATCGCCTTTATATCCTCATCGTCCATGTCCGGAAGTCTTTTCACTATGGAAAACATAGCGGGAGAGATATATACTCCGGAAACATTCTTCTCGTTAGCGAATTTTTTATAAATGCCCTGTCCTGCTGTCTGTGCCCACGAAGTAAAAGCAAACAAGATCAACGATACTGCTAAAACAATTTTTTTCATAATCTTACAAATTTAATTTTTTATCCTCATATATATTTCGGAGCGTCCGGAATCGCTGTTCACTCTCGCGCGCTTTCTGTGAACCCTTTTCCATACTGTCCCCTATTTTTCTGAATGATTTTTCTATCTGAGCATAAGCCATATACGGATCCGAATACGTATCCTCAAGTTCCCTCGGAGCACCGCCATCCCGCAAAGCCCACACGAAAACTCCCGCCACGAAAGCGGCCGCCGCGAAAAGCCAGGCGGTGCGTGCCCTCAGATTTTTTCTGGCCAGGCTCATCTGCGTGCGTACCGTCTGAGGTTTCATGCCCGTCTGCGAAGAGATTTCTTCGTAACTGCATCCGTCCACGGCGCTTTTAAGCAAGACTTTACGCTGACCTTCCGAAAGGGCGTTCACCTCTCGGAGCGTTCCCTCCAGCTGTTCCCGCAGTGCCAATTTCTCCTCTATCCCTTCCTGCG
>CAVEIF010000091.1:0-2090 GCA_963615835.1 Coprococcus eutactus
CTGTTAACTATTTGATTTTCACCACTGCATCATAACATTAATGCAAAACTTAAAATTTTTAATTATTTATTAAAATTATTATATTACATTTGCACCCTATTTCCCTTACAGGGTTTAGATATTTTGAAATGAACGCCGGATTTTTGAGACGGCATAAAAGATTATTTTAATTAGTCAGTAGTTTTTGAATCCTATGAAAGACGTGCTTTCGCCCGTTTTCAGGCCTAAATTTTTCCGCCTTTTCAAAAAAGGCCATTATAACAAGCAGACATTCGTTTCAGACCTCATTGCAGGAATAATAGTGGGAGTCATTGCACTTCCGCTTGCGATCGCATTCGGAATAGCCAGTGGAGTCAGTCCGGAGCAAGGTCTTATAACCGCCATAGTGGCAGGTTTTCTCATCAGCCTGTTCGGAGGCTCAGACTTTCTTATAGGCGGGCCTACCGGCGCCTTTATCGTGATTGTGGCCGGCATCATAAGCCAATACGGGCTGAGCGGACTCATAGTCGCCACCATTATGGCAGGAGTGATTCTCGTGGCAATGGGTCTCTGCCGCCTGGGCGGGATATTCAAGTTCATTCCCTATCCTATCATAGTAGGGTTCACCAGCGGCATAGCCGTTACCATTTTCTCGACCCAGATGAAGGATTTTTTCGGATTCTCCGGAAGCGTTCCATCTTCATTCATTCCGGAATGGGGTTACTATCTCTCTCATTTGGGGGAAATCAACTGGACAGAAGCATTGGCAAGCATATCAGCGCTAATCATCATAATCCTATGGGGAAAAATCAACAGGAAGATTCCGGGGTCCCTGATTGCGCTCGTACTCGGCACGGCGGCGTCTGTCATTCTAAGCAAATGCGCAGGCCTGGAATTCGCCACCATAGGAAGCAAATTCCCGGAATTGGCAGAAGGGCTCTCCATTCCCACGCCCTCGGCGCCTAAAGTGGATTTTCAGACCATTCGCGGGCTGGTGTCTCCGGCATTCACGATAGCCGTTCTCTGCGCCATAGAATCTCTTATGGCCGCCATGGTGGCTGACGGCGTTACGGGCAAGCATCATAATGCCAATACTGAACTTATCGGTCAGGGCATTGCCAATATGATAACGCCGCTTTTCGGGGGCATCCCTGCCACAGGGGCGATAGCGCGTACCATGGCAAGCATAAACAACGGTGGCAAAACGCCCGTTACGGGCATAATACACGCATTCGTGCTGCTGCTCATATATCTCCTTCTCATGCCTTATGCCGTGTATATACCTCTTTCGACATTGGCAGCCATATTGGTTATGGTGGCATATAACATGAGCGAGTGGAAAAGCTTCAAATATCTTCTGAGAGCCGAGAAATCAGACGTTTCCGTGCTGCTCATAACCTTTTTCCTTACGGTGATAGTGGACCTTACCGTGGCCATAGAAGTGGGGCTGCTGCTGGCTGTGGTTCTGTTCGTGCGCCGCGTGATGAAAACCTCTTCCATAAGCATTGCCAATTCAGACAAAATATGTGTGCGTGAAAATGATGAAGTGCTCTCTCCTGAGGATACTCCTATGCTCGACATTCCCGAAGGCGTCGCCGTCTATGAGATCAGCGGGCCGTTCTTCTTTGGTCTTGCCAACCGTTTCGAGGAGTTCGATGAGAAGAAGGGAGAAAATGTCAAGGTGCGCATCATTCGCATGAGGCACGTGCCGTTCATGGATTCAACGGGGGTCAATAACCTGCGTAACTTGATTGAGAGAAATCATAAGAGAAATATCAAGATTATTCTTTCGGGAGTCAATGATAACGTGAAGGAGACGCTTCACAAATTCGGGATAGATGACATTCTGTCCGACGGATGCATACAGCCGCACATAATTCCGGCTCTTGAAAGAGCGAAGAAGGAATTGGCATAGCGGCTCCATTGGGACGACCGTTTCGCTTCTTGAACTCACCACTCACAAGCTCGTGGTCCCCCCTCTTCCGATGCCGAGGATTTTATTCAGCCACGGCAGAGGTTTTTCTACGCAGTCGCTTCGCGACCCTATCCGGGAATCACAGAAGGCAGTTTCTTTTCGGAGACCGTCTCGCTCCGCTCGACCCCACCACTCA
>CAVEIF010000092.1:0-13329 GCA_963615835.1 Coprococcus eutactus
TTTTACCAAGTGCTGTCAGCCGAAGCGTACTCGAAACACGGCTTTAATATACACGGTGTTGTGTTCGATGAGCTTCATACGCAGCCCAACAGAAAACTCTTTGACGTCATGACGAAGGGCTCGGGCGATGCCCGTATGCAGCCCTTGTATTTCCTTATCACGACAGCCGGAACGGATACGCAAAGTATCTGCTACGAAACGCATGAGAAGGCAAAGGACATACTGGAAGGACGGAAAATCGACAAAACCTTCTATCCCGTGATTTACGGAGCGGATGAAAGTGACGATTGGACGGATCCAAAGGTCTGGAAGAAAGCCAATCCCTCGCTTGGAATAACGGTTGGGATAGATAAAGTTGAGGCGGCGTGCGATTCGGCAAAACAGAATCCGGGTGAAGAGAACGCATTCCGGCAGCTACGCTTGAATCAATGGGTCAAACAGGCTGTCCGTTGGATGCCCATGGATAAATGGGACAAATGCGCCTTTCCTGTCGATACAGATGCGCTCTACGGACGGGTTTGCTACGGTGGCCTAGACCTTTCAAGTACAACGGATATGACGGCGTTTGTATTGGTATTCCCACCAATTAACGAGGTAGACAAGTTCAGTGTTCTTCCCTATTTCTGGATACCTGAGGATACATTGGACTTGCGTGTCAGACGCGACCATGTCCCCTACGACGTTTGGGAGCGACAGGGTTTCTTGAAGATGACGGAAGGTAACGTCGTACATTACGGCTTTATCGAGAAATTCATCGAAAAGCTCGGCGAAAGGTACAACATTCGGGAGATTGCCTTTGACCGTTGGGGAGCGGTGCAAATGGTGCAAAATCTCGAAGGGATGGGATTTACCGTTGTTCCTTTTGGGCAGGGTTTTAAGGATATGAGCCCGCCGACAAAGGAGCTCATGAAACTGACGCTTGAGCAAAGGATAGCCCACGGAGGGCATCCGGTCTTGCGTTGGAATATGGATAACATCTTTATCCGACATGATCCCGCCGGGAACATCAAAGCAGACAAAGAAAAATCCACAGAGAAAATCGACGGTGCGATAGCGACCATTATGGCGCTTGACCGAGCGATACGCTGTGGGAACGATACCGGAGCTTCCGTTTATGACGAACGGGGGCTTTTATTCATTTAATCTGCATATAGAACAGGGAAAGATATGCAGAAAAATCGGTATTTTGCATAAAGGAGTTATGAATGAATTTCTTTTCATTTTTCCGTTCGAGGGACAAACCGCAGAACCGAACGGCCGGAAGCAACTTCAGACCGTTCTTCGGAGGGAGCAGCTCTGGGAAGACCGTCACGGAACGAAGCGCAATGCAGATGACGGCGGTTTATGCGTGCGTTCGCATTCTGGCTGAATCGATAGCCGGTCTCCCCCTTCATTTGTACAGATACAATTCCAAAGGCGGTAAAGAGAAAGCAGCGGAACACCCGCTGTTTTTCCTTTTGCACGATGAGCCGAATCCCGAAATGACGAGTTTTGTCTTTCGTGAAACGATGATGACTCATCTGCTGCTCTGGGGAAATGCCTATGCACAGGTGATACGAAACGGTCGAGGTGCCGTTGCGGCTTTGTATCCCCTTATGGCAAACCGTATGCGGGTTGACCGAGATGATAACGGACGGCTTTACTATGAATACACCTGCTACGGGGATGAAGCCGGAAAACGAACGTGTGAGACCGTCAAATTAAAACCTGAGGATGTCTTGCACATACCGGGGCTTGGGTTTGACGGGCTTGTGGGATACTCACCCATCGCCATGGCCAAGAACGCAATTGGAATGGCAATGGCCTGCGAGGAGTTCGGCTCGAAGTTCTTTGCAAACGGCGCAGCTCCCGGCGGTGTTTTGGAACATCCGGGCATCTTAAAGGACCCGGCAAGGGTACGGGAAAGCTGGAATGCGACGTTCGGAGGAAGCGGGAACGCCAATAAAGTGGCGGTCTTGGAAGAAGGAATGAAATATACGCCTATCTCCATTTCGCCAAACGAAGCGCAGTTTCTGGAGACGCGGAAATTCCAGATAGATGAAATCGCCCGTATTTTTCGGATACCGCCACATATGATCGGTGACCTCGAGCGTTCGAGTTTTTCCAATATCGAGCAGCAGTCGCTTGAGTTTGTAAAGTACACCGTGGGGCCTTGGGTCATGCGCTGGGAGCAGTCGCTGGCACGGCGGCTTCTTACGGAATCCGAGCGCACGAAGTATCTCATCAAATTCAATCTGGACGGGCTGCTACGGGGAGATTACGAAAGCCGAATGAACGGATATGCGACGGCACGCCAGAACGGCTGGATGAGTGCCAATGACATCCGAGAACTGGAGAATATGGACAGAATCTCGGCTGAGGAAGGTGGAGATTTGTATTTGGTCAACGGGTCAATGACACCGCTTAAGAATGCGGGTGTTGCCTATGACGACGGAAAGGAGGGAACGGATGACGAAGTTCTGGAACTTCAAGGAGCAGACGGAGGAGACTCCGGAGAGGATACTGACGCTATCCGGCGTGATCGCCGAGGAGTCGTGGTTTGATGATGAAGTCACGCCGAAGCTTTTCAGAGACGAACTCACAAGCGGCGAAGGTGACATCACCGTCTGGATAAACAGCCCTGGCGGTGATTGTATTGCGGCGGCGCAAATCTACAATATGCTCTTGGATTACAAGGGAAACGTCACGGTAAAGATTGACGGCATAGCGGCATCAGCTGCCTCTGTCATCGCAATGGCTGGCACGAAGGTTGTGATGTCACCGGTTTCCATGATGATGATACATAATCCGATGACAATGGCATGCGGAGATACAGGCGAGATGGAAAAGGCCATCGCCATGCTGGGTGAAATCAAAAACAGCATCGTCAATGCCTATGAACTCAAGACGGGGCTTAGCCGCGCCAAGATTTCGCGTCTTATGGATGCCGAAACGTGGATGGATGCCGGGAAAGCCGTCGAGCTTGGGTTTGCCGACGAGGTGCTGTCGAGAGACGCGCCGACGGACACGGAGAAAACAAGCGTTTTGTATTCGGAGAATGTGGTCAGTCGCAAGCTCTGGAATAAGCTTGCTGAAAAATACAAAGAAGAGCCAAAAGGCCGAAACGTCAAGGAACTCATGCGAGATTTAACTTTGACGGGAAAGTTGTTTTAACGGAGGTATGTATATGAACTTGAATGAACTGAGAGAAAAAAGAGCCGGGGTCTGGGAAAAAGCGAAGGCGTTCTTGGACAGCCACAGGGAAGACGGAGTTTTATCGGCCGAAGACGATGCGGCTTACGGCTTGATGGAGCAGGAGCTGGACAATCTGGGGCGCGAAATTACGCGCCAGGAAAAGCTCGATGCGTATGAAAAAGAAATGGCCAAAGCGACCAGTGCTCCCATTACGGAAAAGCCGGGAAATACGGTTGTAGAGGAAAAGAAAGGCCGTGCGAGTAACGCTTACAAAATGGCTATGATGGACGCTCTTCGCTGCAAATTCACCCGCGTGAGTGACGTTTTGCAGGAAGGAGTCGATGCCGACGGCGGCTATTTGGTACCGGAAGAGTACGATTCCCGTATCGTGGATATTCTAAATGAAGAGAACATCATGCGAAAACTCGGGCACAAAATCACGACGTCCGGCGAGCATAAAATAATCACCACGTCCGGCGAGCATAAAATCAACGTGGCGGCAACGAAACCGGCGGCGGCCTGGATTGAAGAAGGCGGCGCGATTCAGTTCTCTGACGCAACGTTTGGCCAGATTCTGTTGGACGCTCACAAGCTCCATGTGGCCATCAAAATCACGGAAGAACTTCTCTACGATAACGCCTTTAATCTCGAAGGGTATATCGTGCGAGAGTTTGGGAAAGCCATCGCCAATGCCGAAGAGGATGCGTTCTTGAACGGGGACGGCATCGGAAAGCCGCTGGGACTTTTCGCGACAACGGGCGGCGGCCACGTGAGCGGCACGACTTCGGCTTTGAAGACCGATGACATTTTGAATCTCATCTATTCCCTGAGACGTCCGTATCGCAAGAATGCGTCGTTTATTATTAACGACAAGAACATCGCGGTCCTTCGGACTTTGAAGGATAACAACGGAGCGTACATGTGGCAGCCGAGTGTTCAGGCAAACGAACCTGATCGCCTCTTGGGGTACAGCCTCCATACCAGCCAGTTCGCGCCGGAGAATGCCATTTCCTTTGGGGATTACGGCTATTACAACATCGGTGACCGTGGGATTCGGAGCTGGCAGGAACTGCGTGAACTCTTCGCCGGAAACGGCATGGTTGCCTATCTTGCCAAGGAACGTGTGGACGGAAAGCTTATTTTGGAGGAAGCCGTCCAGATTCTCTCCATCACCGGCACTAAGAGCAAAACCACGACTTGATTCAAAAGGAAGGAGTGACGGCTGTGGTGAGTCTTGAGGAGATGAAACACTACCTTCGTGTGGACGGCAACGAAGAGGACAAGCTCATAGAACACCTTATGAAAACAGCCGTCTTGCTTTGCGAGAATGTGGCAAGAAGAGACGAAGATACAGATAAGGAGTCGGCAGACTTCCAAATGGGGATACTCTTTGCCACGGCGTATTTGTATGAGCACAGGGAGGAAGCCGACCATACCGAGCTCTTAACCTCCCTACGCTCCCTTCTTATGGGCGAAAGAAAGGCGAAGTTTTGATGAAAATAGCCAAGCTGGATAAACGGCTCGAACTCTTGCGGCCCGTTGTGGAAGATGACAGGTACGGCGGCATGAGCACCAATTACGTCTCGGAAGGGTTCGTTTGGGCGCAGGTTATGCGCACGGATTACGCCGCACAAGAAGCGCAAGGGACACCGATGAACCGGGCGCAGCTGCGTTTCAAACTTCGTCCGCGCTATGACATTCAACGGGGCTGGCTCCTTGTTTACCAAGGAGAGCGGTATGTGGTCGATGTCGTTGACCAAACCTACCGAGACAATACCGTCTTGATAGTTAAGCGCTATGAACAAGGAGTCTGAGATGAAAATACAGATGAAGGTGGATTCGGCAGATATGACGAATGCCCTAAAACACATCAATGCATGGGACGGAAAAGCCAGACTTGGCGTTGAGGACGTTTTGAAGAAAGGGACGAAAGACATCCGGCGTGATGCGTCAAGTCGCGTCGCTATCCGGAGCGGAGCTTTGAAGAAATCTTTGAAAACGAGGTTTAAGGCGTCAAAATGCCAAGGAGAGGTGTATACCAAGCTCCCCTATGCGCATATCGTGGAATACGGAGCCAAAGCGCACGTTGTGGTGCCGAAGAACAAGAAGGCGATGCGGTTTGCCGCCGGGAATGAAACTGTATTTGCCAAAAAGGTCAAGATTCCCAAATACACGGCAAAACCATATCTCAAACCTGCCTACGACTACCATGCGCCGGATATCGTGAAAAATATCAGACGGGTGGTGAGGAAACCGTGAGAAGGCTTCCGAATAACTGCGTGCACAAGGCTTTGATTGCGTTCCTTCGGCGGGAGGTAACGTGCAAGGTCTACGATTACGTTCCCGAGGACGCGGAGCTTCCCTTTATTACGCTTGGGAATATCAACGCCGAGGATAAATCGACGAAATCCGAGGATATTGTGCACATGACGGTGCAGATCCACATCTGGAGCAATTACAAAGGGCGGTATGAAATCAACAGCCTGGCCGAGAAGATTATCAACAGTCTTTCGGCAAATCAGCTGGATTTATCCGACGAAGATTTCTACTCCAATGCCCAGGGCGTGGATTTTTACGAAACGTATCCCGAAGAAGAAAGCGGGTACAACGGAGTAATTACTTTCGAGTTATTGGTACAGAATATAAGGAGCGATGAATAATGGCTTTTACTACTTTTGCTGAACCGGCGGCGCAGACGAACGCGACAGCCGGCAAAGATTATCTCATTTACGTCAACACCGGCGCGACCGAAACCGAGCCGACGTGGACGATTGTAGGCGGTCAGCGCAGCGGTGATTTGTCTCGTAAGGCTGACGAAATCGACGCGTCTGAGAAAACAAGCGGCGGCTGGAAGGTATCACTTCCCGGTCTTCGCAGCTGGTCTTTGGATTTGGAGAGTGTGTATCTTGCAGGCGACGAAGGCGCTAAATTCCTCGAAGCGGCATTTCTTGCCGGTAAACAGGTCAATATCAAATTCGAGTATCCTGACAAGAGCTACGTGACGGGCTGGGCGTCGCTTACGGAATGCAGTATCTCAACGCCGCACGACGACGTGGCAACTCTTAAAGGGACGCTCTCGGGTGCCGGTCCTTTGTCTGATGTGCAGGAGGCATAATGAAAAAGATTGAATTTCCGCTTTTTGGCGAGAACGAATATATGTATCTCAATATCGGGCGGCTGATAGATATCGAGCGGCTCACGGGGAAATCTGCGGGTGAAATCATCCGGAGTCAGAACCTTGATTTGGGTCTTTTGACCGTGATTCTCTCCGTCGCGCTTCGGCATCACAAGATGCGCAATCCTCAGTGGTACGCCGAGAAGATGCAAGAGCTTGTCGATGAAGGCTTGGATATCGAAACGGATATCCAGATGCCTGTCGTGAAGTGCATTGCAGGTTCCGGCATTTTGGGAAAAGCCGTGTACTACAAGCTGTTCCCGGAAGAGCTGACAGATAAGGCAAAGAAAGAAGTCGCCAAAGAGAGAAAAAACGGATAGAGGGGGCCGAAGCTCCCTCTTTTCGTGAGTGGGTTGAATGGGCCGAGAGCATAGCTTATGGGGTCTTGGGACTAAAACCGCAAGAGTTCTATAAGCTATCGCCCGCCGAGCTCATCAAAATGCTGGAAGGCTATGAGCGGCGCAGGCGGGATATTCTTTGGATCGTGTCGTACTATGCGGCCAATCTCATGGGAACGCAGATAAAGAATATCTCGCCCGAAAAGCTCATGAAGCCGTTTCTCCCTCAAAAATCCAAAGAGGACAAAGAAGCGGAGAAAGAGCAGTTTTTCAAAGATTTTTATTCCAAACGAAAGGAGGAAACGGAGTGGCGACGGTTGCGGAACTCTTAGTTCGTATCGGGGCTGATACATCTGACCTTAGAAAAGAAATCAATGCGACGAAGCGTCAGCTCAAGACCGCATTCGGAAGCGAAGGCATGGCCATGTCACAGGCGGCTGTCAAAGCCATCGGCGGCATCAGCGTAGCTTTGGCCGGGCTTGGGATGTATGCCGTTAAAGCCGGTGGCGAACTTCAGAATGTGCAAGTTGCCATGACGAACCTTCTGGGAAGTGCCGGGAAAGCCGATGCATTCATCAAAGAACTGCAGAATTTTGCCGCACACACCCCTTTCGAGTTTAACGACGTCACAAAGGCCAGCCAGAAATTTCTGGCATTCGGATTTACCGCCGAGCAGATTATCCCGACGCTTACCGCTGTAGGTGACGCCGCAGCCGGTGTCGGTGCCGGTCAAGACGGGGTCAATCGCCTGACTATTGCCTTGGGTCAGATTGCCGCCAAAGGCAAACTGGCCAGTCAGGAAATGATGCAGATTACCGAACTTGGGATACCGGCATGGCAGCTTCTGGCAGATAAACTAGGGACCGACGTTGCAGGTGCCCAGGACATGGTCACCAAACGCATGGTCGACAGTAAAATGGCGCTCGAAGCACTGGTTTCCGGCATGGAAGCAAACTACGGCGGCATGATGGCGCAGCAAAGTAGCACGATACTGGGGACATGGTCAAATCTCATGGACGGTATCGGTCAGGTCACGTCACAGGCGGGGCTTAAGATAGCCGATGCTTTGAATTTGCCGGAAATCTTCAGTTCGGTTGGCGATTGGCTGGCTGACTTTGCCGTTGCCATCGAGCAAAGCGGTATAGGCGGGGCGATAGCCACGTGCATACCACCCGAAGCGCAGCTTGCGATTGTTGCATTCGGGACGGCACTCACTGCTATTGCCATTCCGGCCGTCTATGCGATGGGCGCTTCCCTTGTTGCCATGGCGGCTCCGTTTGTAACAGCCATTGCAGCAGCTGTTACTGCGTTTGCGCCGTTTATAGCGGCGATCACCTTGGCGGCAACGGCTCTGTATGCGTTCTATCGGAGCGGACTTACGGTTGAGGACCTATTCAGCCTCATGGGCGTTGATGCGAAGCTTCTTGCTACGACGTGGGATAACGTCAAAGCGGCGTTTTCCTCTTTCGGAGATGTCCTGATTTCAGGATTCCAATTGATGAAACCGGCGTTTATGGCATTTGGCACAATTGCAGGCGTTGTGTTCATGGGCCTTATGAAACTACTGGGGGTTGTCATTAACGGCTTTGCCCAGATGGTTTCGAGTGTTGCTTGGGCGGTCAATATCGTCTGCACGACAATTTCTGCTATGGGTGAATACGTCGGAAGTGTCTTCGACTACATCGGAGGCGTATTCATGAATATGGCAGAAGCCGTTTTGCCCGATTGGGCGTCAAATGGCCTTAGGGTCATTTCGGACTTCGTGGACAAAGCCGTAGGCTGGCTCTCTAAACTTATCTCTAAAATCTTTCAGACGAATCAAGCGCTGGGAAGTATGAGTGAGGAAGCCGGAAAAGCCGAAGGTGACGGGAGCAAAGAAAACAGCGGGCTTAAGAAATGGCAGATGCCGGACTTTAAGAACTTTTCGAGTAAAGACGAAAGCGGAGAAGAAGGCGGCGGCGGTGGCGGTGGTGGTTCCGTCGGCTCTTCCAAAGGTGACAGTGCGCTTACAAAAGCCATGGCAACGTCTAAATCCATCGAGGATGAATGGACGAGACGGTTTAGCACCAAAACGGAGACCGTTGAGCGCTGGTATAAGGAAGAATCCGATGAACTCGAAAAATCCAAGGCGGCAAACGAGAACTACGAGCGAGACAAAGCAAGACTCGCCGAACTCTATGCGGCTAAACGTATCGATGCCATGCAAGAGGAAGCGAAGAAATCCAGAGATTTGTATAAATCTATTCTGGAGGCGGCTGACGCATCAAAATTGTCAGAGATGGCAGTGAACGGTGATGCGTCATCAGCCGAGCTTCTTAAAATGGAGCGCGAGCACGAGAACACAGTTGCGGCGATCGAGGACCGCTGGAAGAGTTTGTCGGATACATTCATGTCCCTTAACGCCGAGCAAAAAGAATCGTTCCTATCGGCTTTGAAGGAACAGCAAATAGCGTTTGAAGAGACGGAATCGGGCGAGCTGGATTTCCATAAACAGATTCTGGAAGACAAGCTCAACGCCGATAAAGCCTATGAAGACGCACGGCTTGAATATTACACGCAGTGCAAAGACATCAAAGCGGATATGGACGAGGCGTATCGAACGCTGGATCTGGAACGGCTCCAAGAAGTGCTGACGGAAGAGGCGGCGATGCGGCTCAATGACCTTGAAGCGCAGCAGACCATGATGGAGACATTCCAAGAGGCGTTTCTTGAGGCGCACATGACAACGGCCCAGCTGGTGGCCGACCTCTACAGCACGGCACTCGGAGGCCTGTCGGATGCTTTCACAAATATTCTAACCGGTGCCAAGAGTGCCGGCGAGGCGTTTGCCGACCTTGGGAAAACCATGATAAAGGTCATCGCCCAGTACTTTGCCAAACAAGCGGCGGGTATGCTGGTAAGCCACGCCATGGGACAATCGTTGCAACGGAAAGAAGCGGCAACGTCGGCGGCGCAAGCATCGGCCGCTCTGGCTGAATGGCTCCCTCCGGCGGTTGCCTATGAGACGCTCCATCCGGGAGCTGCGGCAAGAGCCCTTGGCTCGGTGACGGGAATTGTAACGTCGGCTGCGGCTATCGGGGCTTCCCTTTTGGCTGTATCGTCTGCCGGAAGTGCCGCCGGAAATACGGGCGGCAAAGTTCCCCAGTACGCCAAAGGCGGGTATTTTACCAAGCCATCTATCGGGATTATCGGGGAAGGCGCGGATAACGAAGTCGCCCTTCCTTTGAATCGGGCGGTATTCAGCAATATCGCCGAAGGAATTGTGAATGCCGGAAACACATCTTCTCAGACGGTAACACAGAACATTTACGGAGATATTAACAGCGGCGCAGATGTCGACGATTTGTTCGATGAACTGTCCGGCATGGTGGCTGCGGGATTAAGGGGTGTGTAATGAAGTTTGCAGAGCGAGAAGAGACGGAAAATACGCTCAAGATAGTAAAAGACGGCTACGAATATACACTTCCGGTCACGTGGGCCTTAGACGACGCCGGAAGCTATACTTTCAATAACAAAGTGGAAGACAGAGCCTTTGCCCACGGCGGGGATATTGTAGGTGACGGGCTCGTCAAAGGCCATACCATCAAGGTGGAGTTTATCATGCAAAGCGATACCGAAGCCGACCATGACGAACTCTTGAATCGGGCTTACAGATATTTCTACCAGACGGATTACAAACTTTACTGCGGACGGCAGGACAGATGCTTTAACGTGGCAGGTGTCAGTAAGTTTTCCCACGAATATATCAAGGGATTCAGGCAGCGAATGAGCGAGGTCAAGGTGACGCTACTTTTGGCCGATCCGTTTCGCTACCAAGGTCAGGAGACGGAAGTTATCTTTGACTACGATATAGCACAGAGCCGTGCCGAGATGGCGGTGCATAATTTGGGGAGTGTCGATACTCCCCTGACTTTTCGTTTCATTCCCAAGAGCTCCATGAGCTCCATCACAATATGGCAGAAGGAAACGAAGAAGCAATTTCGGCTAAGTGATGCCCAGCTCATATCCCCCAAAACGTCGGTCGTAAATACCAAAGAAGGAACGGTCTGGCGAGATACCGCCAATGCGATCAACACCTTCAGCGGTCAGTTCTTATCTGCCGTTCCGGGTAAAAATACACTGTTTTACACAGGCGGTGCCGGACGGCTCGAGATTTCATTTACGAATAGGTGGTTCATATGAACAGCTTATTTGGCGTTGGTCTCTTTGGCCAGTTCCTATTCAAAGGAAAACGGCGAAGTGCGGGAGACGCCGGGGATAATTACGGCGAGACAAGGAAATATTATGAAGGCCAGTTCACCGTTATCGCCTATGCGCCTGACGGTACCAAAACGGCATTCTTCGGAAGCGGAATTGAGAAAAATCCGCTCAATAAAGTGACCTTTGAAATCAGCTCAACGGGGTGTGGGAACTGCGAACTCACCTTCAAGGTACTTCCCTCTCCTTCGGAACTTAATTACATGCAGCGGATAGATATTCACCTTTTCGGAGATGCTGCGCCGTGGTATTCGGGATACATCATAACAAGACCGGTCGAGGGAACAACGGAGACGGAATATAAATTCACGGCACACGGGTACTACAATCGGCTGGAGACGCTCGTACTCTTTGAGACTTACGAGAACATGGACGTCGGCGAAATCGTGAGAGATATCGCCCTGAAAGCCGAAAAGAACCATGGCTTAGTGTATAACGCAACAAAGGTAGCCGATGTCGGGTATACCGTAACGAAGCTCGTATTCGACGGCGTGACAGCAAAAGAAGCACTCTCGACGTTATCCGACTTTGCCGTGGATTACGTCTACGGCGTTGATGAGTATCGAAGTTTGTATTTCAGAGCCAGAGAGCGAAGCATCAACGAACAGGCACGACTTACGGTCGGAAAGCACATCAACAAATACGTGCCCTCGTGGAATACGGAGAAGATATACAACTGGGCAAGGGTCAAAGGCGGGAATATCGATGACGAAGGCGAACAATGGCTCTGCGTTGTGCAAGACAGCGAGAGCATTGCCAAATACGGGAAGCGCGACAAAGTGCTGACGCTTCCCTCTGCCTATGAGGTCGCCGATGCCAAGCGTTGGGGCGAGAACCAAGTCGCGCAGTACAAAGAGCCGATACGCTCGGCGAAGGTGTCTGGCGTTCGCTTGGAGTATCCGCTGGTTGATGGGACGTTTAATGTACGGCATTTAACGACAACAGGCCAGGCGCAAATCCGAACGCTTGACGGAGATACGCATGAATATCCCATCACCAAGGTGAAATATACCATTTCGGCATCAACGGGAATCACAGCTGACATGACTCTTGGAGAGCCGGTCTTTGCTTTGGATACGTATTTGGCCAACGTCGAGCGAAACGCCAAGAATATCGAGCAGAGCCAGGCATCTGCAATAAAGCAGCTTAAGACATAGGAAGGAGAAAGTACATGGCGATAGTCGATTACAGATTGGACCCGTTCCTAAACGTGATAGACGCCAAGAAGATATCGGGCGAGTGGCATCAGGTACCGTCGCAGAGCCCGTATACGATAAGGCTCATAGAAGTACCGCAGAAAGCCGATCCCTCGACGCTCGTTGTGAAGTACGAGAACGGGACGGTCTTGACGGAAGTTGCGGCAACGCCGTCGCAAGGTCAATATTGGCCGGATTACAACACAACGGCGCACGGTATCCCCGATTGGAATACAGGAACGCTGCTGTTTAATGCGGCTGATGCCGGAAAGAAAGTGGTTGTTTCGTATTACGGGATAGGAACGCTCGTAGATAACAGGCTTCCCGACCAAGCGACGGTATCCGTCACAAGCTCGACGCAGCGGGAACGAAACTTTACGGCAAGCGGGACGTCATCGGCATATGATAGCTATCAGGAAAGCGGGTCTGGAAATATTACATCTTCTACCGTAATCGTTAAGCAACATACAGGACTTCCTGCCGGGACGTATACGCTGAAACAGGCACTGCAACAGCTGGTCAATCAGAGCCAGACCTTTGAGTTTATCCAAAGCAAGCGTAAGTACAACTGCAACTGCGATTGTAATTGCGATTGCGTAGACGACGGAGGTTCCAATTGATATCCATTGACAGCAATTTCAATATAGAGGCGTCTCAGTACGATACGTACACCGTAAGATTCCAATTCAAAGATTACGTCCTTACGGAAGACGACAAATTCAGATTCTCCATTAAGGCCACATCCAATTCCTCGGATGTGGTTTTTTCAAAGGACGTCTACAACGCAGGACAAAGCTATGTGGACTTATCCATTGAAAAAGGAGAACTGGATGAGTTACCGCCGGATACCTATGTGTATGACGTGGCACTCATCAATAAAACTGAAGGAAAAATCACGACGCTGATATGGGCGGCGTATTTCATGATTAAGGGGGTAGCGCATAATGTCGATTGATGAAGTAAGCATCACCGTAAGTGCCTCGAATAACGCGGTCTCGGGAGATTTATCGGCCGCCTTGTACGACGGCGAGACGGCAAAAGAATACGCCGAGCAAGCAAAGATTTATGCCCAAAGTGCCAAAGATGCGCAGGCCATGGCAGAAGCTTGGGCGACAAGCGATCAGCCGCCGACGGGCGAAGGCACGAGGTCAGCTAAAACGTGGAGCGAGACAGCCAGAGAATGGGCTGA
>CAVEIF010000093.1:0-7793 GCA_963615835.1 Coprococcus eutactus
ACGTGGAGATAGACCGTGCCGAAAACGGAGAGCTGTACTACATCTACCACGCCTACACCGATGAGGTTCCCGGCGAGCACGACAAGGACATCATCTTTAAAAGGGATGAGGTGCTGCACATTCCGGGGCTTGGCTTTAACGGTCTGGTGGGATTTTCGCCTATTGCCATGATGAAGAACAGCCTCGGTACGACACTTGCCGTAGAAAGATACGGCAGCGCCTTCTTTAAAAACGGCGCACAGCCTGCCGGTGTGTTGGAACATCCGGGTACGCTCAAATATCCTGAGAAAATCCGTGACAACTGGATGAACGCCTACGGCGGCGCAAGCAACGCCCATAAGGTGGCAGTTTTGGAGGAGGGCATGTCGTATAAACCGATTTCCCTCCCGCCCGAGGACAGCCAGTTTCTATCCACCAGAGAATTTGGTGTGGAGGAAATCTGCCGTATCTTCAGAGTGCCGCCCCATATGGTGCAGGATCTTAAAAGGGCGACCTTCAACAATATCGAGCACCAGGGCATTTCGTTTGTACAGCATACGGTCATGCCGTGGCTGGTGCGCATCGAGCAGGGGATCATCAAGGATGTGCTTCTTGAAGAAGAACAGGATCAGTATTTCCCCAAGTTCAACGTGGACGGTCTGATGCGAGGAGATTACAAATCCCGCATGGACGGCTACGCAGTGGGCTTCTCGAACGGCTTTCTCTCTCCAAACGATATCCGCAGGCTCGAGAATATGGATCTCATCCCGGAGGAGGATGGAGGGGACGACTACTACCTCAACGGCAGCTATACAAAGCTTAAAAATGCAGGAAGCGCCTATGGCGCAAATCTGGTAGCGGCACAGGAAAAGCAAGCGTCCGAGGAGGAGCCTGAGGAAGAAGAGACACAAGAGCCGGATGAGGAACAACCGGAAAAAACCGAAAGCAAAAACCATGCCGAGCGTCATGAACAGCGCAAGGCTGAGAGAAGGGGCACACAGCCCCGGAAACGGAGGTAAGGAAATTGAAGAAATTTTGGAACTGGATTCACGATGACAGCGGCGGCAGGGTGCTGCGCTTAGAAGGACCTATCGATTCGGAGTCCTTCTGGGGAACGGAAATCACACCACAGATGTTCCGTGATGAGCTGTATGCCGAAGAGGGAGACATTACCCTGTGGATCAATTCCCCAGGAGGAAATGTCTTCGCCGCTGCGGAGATTTACACCATGATCCGTGACTATCCCGGCAGCGTAACGGTAAGGATTGCATCCATCGCAGCTTCGGCGGCTTCTGTGGTCGCTATGGCAGGTGATGTGGTGCAGATGTCACCCACGGCGCTTCTGATGCTGCATGACCCTTCCACCATCGCCATGGGCAATGCCAAGGATATGGAGAAGGTCATCGACACGCTGGATAAGGTGAAGGAGAGCATTATCACAGCCTATGCCTTTAAGACAGGGCTTAGTCACAACCGCCTTTCAAAGCTCATGAGCGATGTGACATGGCTTCCGGCAAAGAAGGCGGTGGAGCTGGGCTTTGCGGATGAAATCCTCTTTGAGGATAAGTCGAAGCCTGAGCCGGATGAGCCTGAAGAAGAACCTGATGAACCCGATAAGGAGGAAAACGGAAGTGAAGAAACGGAAAAGAAGCCGTTCAAGCTCGAAGGGAGCGATGCCGTTTGGCAATACTCCACGAGGATCATGGGAGAGACGATTCTCAACCGCTGCGGTTTCTATGACAAAGCCGAGGATGGTAAACCGCAGACCGATACCGAAACGCCGGAACAGCCCGAGGCAGGGGTAACTCCACCTGTGGCAGATGAGCCGAAATCAACGGTTGAAGAGCCTGAACAGCCACCTACCGAGAACCACATCGTCATCGGCATGGACGGCAAAACCAAAGACGGCGCAATGCCGTATGAGATCCTAAAAGATAAGCTGGAGTGGATGAGATGATCCGCCCCGGCTTTTCTTATACACACAAAACCCTAAACAACCATATGACCGGAGCATCCTCTCCGGAGAAAGATGAGGTATTCAAATGAGCAAGATTCTTGAACTTCGCAACAAGCGTGCTT
This sequence comes from Coprococcus eutactus, assembly GCA_963615835.1. Lineage (GTDB taxonomy): Bacteria > Bacteroidota > Bacteroidia > Bacteroidales > UBA932 > Cryptobacteroides. Next base: position 2,059 of record CAVEIF010000093.1, read on the forward strand.
CCCTTTGGGAGCAGACAAAAAACTTCCTCGAAGAGCACCGCGGAGAAAACGGTCTCGTAGAGGCATCCGCCGTTGAGCAGTACGACAAGATGGCGTCCGATGTGCTGGCACTTGGCAAGGAGATCGAGCGTCTGGAGCAGCAGGAGGCATTCGATACTGCGCTCTCTGCACCGACCACCCGCCCCGTGACCAATAAGCCTCAGAGCCATGCTGCGCCCAGGGCAGAGGGTACTGCGTCCGATGAGTACAAGGACGCATTCTGGGACATGATCCGCAACCAGGGAGACCAGTTTGCCGTGCGCAATGCCCTGCGTATCGGTGAGGACACCGAGGGCGGCTATACCGTGCCGGACGAGTTTGAGCGCCGTCTGGTACAGGCACTGGAGGAGAACAACATCTTCCGTCAGCTTGCTACCGTTATCCGCACGAACAGCGGTGCCCGCAAGATCCCCATCGCAACCGATATCATGGAGGCGCAGTGGATCGATGAGGGTGAGGAAATCTCTGAGACCAACACCAAGTTCGGTCAGACCACGCTCTCTGCGTATAAGCTGGGTACCATGATCAAGATCAGCAACGAGCTTCTTCATGACTCCGCTTTTGACCTCGCAAGCTATATCGCCACCCGCTTCGGTAAGGCGATGGGCAACGCCGAGGAACGCGCCTTCTTTACGGGCGATGGGGATAAGAAGCCTCTGGGTATTCTTGCCGAAACCGGCGGCGCGGAGCTGGGTGTGACTGCCGCCTCCGAGGACATCGTCACCTTTGATGAGATCTTTGACCTTTACTACAGCCTCAAGAGCCCGTATCGCAGCAATGCACAGTTCATCTGCAACGAGACGCTGCTCCTTCAGCTGATGAAGCTCAAGGATAAGAACGGTAACTATATCTGGAAGGCATCGCTGGATGATGCAAAGCCGGATACCATTCTGGGTCGTCCCATCCGCACCAGCTCCTTCATGCCGGGTATCGCCAAGGGCGAGCGAGTCCTTCTGTTCGGCGACATGAAGAACTACTGGGTGGCAGACCGCCAGAACCGCACCTTCCGCCGTCTCAACGAGCTGTACGCCCGCACCGATCAGGTGGGCTTTATGACCACCCAGCGTGTGGACGGTCGTCTGATCCTTCCTGAGTCTGTGAAGGTACTGAAGATGTCCGGCACGAAGGCGGCCACTACGACCGCTGACGATGATACCGCACAGGGCTGATGACCGAAAGAGGGCGGGAACGAAACCTCCCGCTCTCTACATTTGATTAACTTGGAGGCATAACGCTATGAGCATGATAACAATGGAGGAGGCGAAGCTCTATCTTCGAGTGGACAGCTCCATGGATGAGCAGCTGATAAAGAGCCTCTTAAACGCTGCCGAAAAGGTCACGGCGGATGTGGCGCGTATGAGTGCAGAGGAGTGGGAGAGGCTCAGTGATGAGACTACGGAGGAGATGACTATCCGGGATAATGACCTTTTAGTAGGTGAAATCTTGCAGCTACGAAATCTCTTAAAAACCGCCGTGCTGTATGCGCTCGGTTATCTCTATGAGCACCGGGAGGAAGCAGACCACCACGACATGATGATGACCCTCAGAAATCTTTTGTCCTCCGTGCGTGAGGGGGCTTTCTGATGGAGAGAGAAATCGCAAGATTCAACGAGCGCATCCTAGTGCAGATCAATTTCACTGAAGTAGATAAGTACGGAAATCACACCGCAAGCTGGAAGGATTACTATGAGTGCTTCACCTACGCATCCACCTATCAGTACGATAAGGAGCGCGCATCGGCTGTAACCAGTGAGGAGCAGACCATTAACTTTGAGGTGCGCTGGTGTCCGGAGCTTGAGAGCCTTTCCAGCACGAGGCATCGTGTGGTGTTCCGCAGCAGCGTCTATGATATCGTCTCGGTGGATTTTATGAACTACCAGAGAAAGAGCATCCGCATCGTGTGTAAGCTTGAGAAAAAGGACGCGGCTAAGATCAGTGCGTCAAAGAAAGGCGGTGCGTCATGAGCAGAAATATCACCGTGGATGAGCTTGCCGATGTGATAAACGAAGGCTTACAGGAATACGCAGACCTCGCAAACGATGAGGTAAAGTCCGCCGTGAAGAAATCTGCCAGTGCGGTCAAAAAACAGATCAGCGGAACAGCGCCGGTGAAGAGCGGACGCTACGCAAAAAGCTGGAGGGTAAAGACAACGGCAGAAAGCTCCAATTCGCTGGAGCAGACGGTGCATTCCCCGACAAGATATATGCTCTCGCACCTCCTTGAAAAAGGACACGCCAAGCGGGGCGGCGGCAGAGTACGCGCTATCCCGCATATCGCGCCGGCAGAGGCGATGGGCATTGAGATGTTTGAGGGGCTTATCGAAAAGGCACTGAAGGAGTAAGAAGACTATGACCCATAATGAAGTATTTGAGCTGTTGGAGGAGCTGACGCTTCCCATCGCTTATGATCATTTTACAGAGGGCGATGCACCGGACCCGCCCTTTATCTGTTTTCTGTATCCGAAGAACATCACCTTCGGAGCGGACGATACGCTCTATTATCAGCTCCACGAGCTGGACATTGAGCTGTACACGGATAAGAAAGACCCGCCTCTTGAGGCACGTGTGGAAAAGCTGCTCACGGAGCACGAGTTGTTCTTTCACAAGTCCGAGGTGTGGATCGAGGATGAAAAAATGTATGAGGTTCTCTACGAGGTCACGGTTGACCTTCAGTATGAGGATGAAACAAGCGAGGATGAACAAGGCTCAGACGAGCCGGAAGGAGAGGTAACCGAATGAATAAGAAAAACAAGATCCGCTTCGGTCTGAAGAATTGCTACTACGCAAAGGCGACCTTTGACGAGGACGGAAACGTAAGCTATGCCGCACCGGTACGACTGCCCGGTGCAGTCTCCCTGTCCCTGGATCCGGAGGGCGAAACCGAGAATTTTTATGCGGATGATATAGTATACGCCGTCCTTAACAACAACGCAGGCTATGAGGGCGATCTGGAGCTTGCCCTGATTCCGGAGGAATTTTCAAAGGACATCCTCCATGAGGAAGAGGATGCAAACGGTGTGCTGCTTGAAAACGCGGACGCGGAGTTTGAGCGCTTCGCATTGCTGTTCGAGTTCACCGGCGACAAGAAGGCAATCCGTCATGTGTTCTACTGTTGCTCGGCATCGCGCCCGTCCCAGGAAGGCGACACCAAAGAGGACGAGAAGGAAGTCAAGACCGAGGAGCTGTCCATCACGGCTTCTGCTCTTGCCAACGGCTATGTGAAGGCTAAGACCAGCTCCAACACCAGCAAGGAAGCCTACGATAAGTGGTACACCGAGGTGTATATGCCGCCTGCGGATAGTACGAACGATACTGCGGATACCGCCGAGACCACAGACGATGCACAGGGCTAACGGCTGACCTAAGCACACTACGGCGGGGTGCAATATCCCCGCCAACATTACATGATTAAAAATTAGGAGGATTTACCACCATGGCAGTAACGAAGAAGATTGAAATTGACGGCAAGGAAGTCGGCTTTAGGGCGAGCGCAGCGGTGCCGCGTCTTTACAGAAACAAGTTCGGGAGAGATGTATACAAGGATCTCATGGTATTAAATGACGCTATCAAGGAAAGTACCGAGGAAGCGTCAACGCTGGATACCTTTTCTCTGGAGATGTTCGAGTCCCTTGCCTGGGTGATGGCAAAGCACTATGATCCGGAAGGTGTACCAGACTCTGTGGATGAATTCCTGGAGCAGTTTAACACATTCAGCATCTATCAGGTGCTCCCGGAACTGATCGACCTGTGGGGCATCAACACCAAGACTACGGTGCCTGCAAGAAAAAACTGAGAAAGACAGAGCGGCCTATGACGACTGCTCTGTTTATGCTAAGGTGTGTTCAGCTGGGGCTTAGTATTGCGGATCTGGAGCTTTTGACCATCGGTCTCGTGAACGAAATGTTCAATGAAAGTGGCAGAGACAAAATTGAGTGGAGGAAAGAGGCATCCCAGAGCGATATGGATCGCATATGAGTGCCATCTGCATATAAAACATTTGAAGCTTATGCAGAAAAGAAAACCTATATGCATAAAAAAGAAAGACTTATTATGCAGTAACATCTTGACTTTCTGCATAAAAAGCGGTACAATATTATGCAGAAAGGAGTTGAAACCATGCGCAGATTTGATTATTCCTTCCTGCACAACGGAATGCTTCCGGCAGGGCTATTGAATGTCACAACCGACATCTATTCACTCCGTGCCTTAGCATGGAATCGAAAAGACGAATTCGCTGATGTGTTTACGGAATTGGAGCATGTGGCCAAGGTTCAGTCAGTTAAGAGTTCCAACGCAATCGAGGGCATCGTTACGACCGATGAGCGTATCAATGAAATTGTAAATGGGAGCAGTGCTCCTATGAATCACAGTGAGCAGGAGATTGCGGGATATAGAGATGCCCTGGCAGAAGTTCACACGGGCTATCAGGATATGGATTTCAGGCAGGCTGACATCCTCAGACTTCATGCAATCATGATGAACATTGCGGGCTATACCTTTGCAGGCAAGTATAAAGATTTCGACAATGACATCATAGAAGAAGATAAGGATGGACGCAGGAGAGTACGTTTTCATCCGACTTCTGCGAAGGACACACCAGATGCGATGGAGCAGCTTGTGCTGGCTTACCAAGAAGCACGGGACGATCCGAACATCAATCAGCTTCTGCTGATCCCCTGCGTGATTATCGATTTCCTCTGCATTCATCCTTTCCGAGACGGAAACGGCAGAATATCGAGACTTTTGTCGCTGCTCTTGCTGTATAAGAACGGCTTTGATGCCGGAAAATACATCTCTTTTGAAGAGCAGATTAATGATCGGAAGGGCAACTATTACGACGCACTGAAACAGTCATCTGAAGGCTGGCATGAGGGGCAGAATGATTATTCGGCATTCATTATGGAATTTCTGACAACACTGTACATGTGTTATAAGGAATTGGACAAGCGGTTTGCTGTCATTGGAAGCCGAAAGGTCACAAAGCAGGCAAGAGTTGAGGCAACGGTGCTGAATTCGCTTACGCCTATTTCAAAATCCGATATCTGTAAGATCTTGCCCGATGTCAGTGCAACAACAGTTGAGGCTGTTCTGGGAAAACTGGTCAGTGAAGGGCAGATTTGCAAAGTTGGTACGGGACGAGGAATTCGGTATGTAAGAACAGGAAATTAAACTTTCGTGCTAATCTCGCAAACAATACAAGCACAAAAGTCAAATCAGAAATTACCCTGTCGGTTTCACCGCCGATGGGGTATTTTCATGCCCAAACGCCGCTTATCTGCATAAAGAACGACCGTTTTATATGCAGATAAGCGGCTTCATTATGCAGAAAAAGAAGGAGAATATCATGCAGATAAAATGCGAAAAATGCTCCGCTGTGTCGGATGCGGCGATGCCGGAGACCTATCTGGAAGGCGAGGTAGAGCTTACCTTTCTTCGCTGTCCATCGTGCGGTGAGGTTTATCCGGTGTGCGCAACGGACAGTAGATTGCGAGAAGACATCGCAGAGTATAAGAAGATGCGAAGCCTTATCAGGCAAAAGCCTGTGTCGGAGACGTTCCTCCGAAAAGCAGAAGCACTAAAACAGAAAAACATGAAACGATCACGGGAGCTGATGGAGCGACATCCACTGGCTTCCTTTTTTCAGCCCATTGCGGCTGAGTAACACGCCCACCTTGGGCAGAAGGGAGGGATGATCCA
>CAVEIF010000094.1:0-6820 GCA_963615835.1 Coprococcus eutactus
ACTATCTTTGTACTGATTAAAACACTTTCTGATGACAGAATTTGATCCGCACAGTGCAAACGTCGGCAAAGATAAGGATTTGGACGGAATAATCCGCCCGCAAGGGCTGGAAGATTTCACCGGACAGAAGGAGATAGTCTCAAATCTGAACATCTACATAAAGGCGGCAAAGATGAGGGGCGAAGCCCTTGACCATGTGCTCTTTCACGGGCCTCCCGGTCTTGGAAAGACCACCCTTGCGCACATCATAGCAAACGAGATGGGGGTTAACATGAAGGTGACGTCAGGTCCGGTGCTTGACAAGCCCGGAGACCTTGCCGGTCTTCTGACATCGCTGGAGACAGGTGACGTGCTCTTCATCGACGAGATTCACCGGCTGTCTCCCGAGGTAGAGGAATATCTCTACTCTGCGATGGAGGACTATGTGATTGACATAATGATAGACAAAGGTCCCGGTGCGAGGTCGGTCAGGATTTCCCTCAACCCGTTCACCCTTGTCGGAGCCACGACACGGAGCGGACTGCTTACCGCTCCTCTCCGCGAAAGGTTCGGAATAAACTGTGCCCTTGAATATTACGACACTTCAGACCTTATCCGTATCGTGTGCAGGAGCGCCAGTATACTGAATGTCACCATCGATGACGAGGCTTCCAAGGAAGTAGCTTTGAGGAGCCGCGGGACGCCTCGTATCGCCAACGCGCTCCTGAAGCGTGTCCGCGACTTCGCGCAGGTGATTGGTGACGGCCACATCGACCTGAACATTTCCCGTTACGCCCTCGACAAGCTGAAGATTGACAAGAGGGGACTGGACTCGATTGACAACAAAATCCTCAAGACCATAATCACGACGTTCAAGGGAGGTCCTGTCGGAGCCAACACCATAGCCACGGCAATCAGCGAGGACCAGGGCACATTCGAGGAGGTGTATGAGCCTTTCCTTATAAAGGAAGGATTCATCGTGCGCACCCAAAGAGGAAGGATTGCTACCGAGATGGCCTACCATCATCTCGGACTGGATAATGAACTAGAATCAAGAAAAGATGACAATGGTACGCTTTTTTAGAACATCAATCGTAGCTTCCGCGCTGATGTTCATTTCATTCAAGGCGCTTTGCTGCACGTCTGTCATTGTTTCCGGGGGAGTGAGGGCCGATGGCCGCCCCGTGATGTACAAGCACCGCGACACCGGAGAGCTGAACAACAGGATGGAGTGGTTCAGAGGGTCTGAATATTCATTCATCGGTCTTGTGAACTCGCCGTCGGAGGGTGGGGAAGTGTGGTCCGGAGTCAACTCCGCCGGCTTCTGCATCATGAACACCGCAACCTATGACCTAAAGGATGACGATGTCCCTTCATCCGAGATGGACAGGGAAGGGGAGGTGATGTACAAGGCTTTGGGAATATGCTCAAGCCTTCAGGATTTTGAGAATATGCTTGATTCTCTTCCTAAACCTTGGGGAGTGGAGGCGAATTTCGGGATAATCGACGCTCTCGGAGAGGCCGCCTATTATGAGGTGAACAACCATTCCTGGGTAAAGTACATTGTGGCCGACCAGCCTGGCGGGTATATGGTGGTGACGAACTTCACGCGCCGCGGCCGCAAGGAAGACCGCAAAGGAGTTGACAGATTTGAAAAGGCTTCATGCATAATGGCTTCCGCTGACATTTTGACTGTTGATCACAAGTTCCTTTTCAATGGGATTTCACGCACAGGGAAGCCTGTCATGCGCGACATCACTTCCGCCGCCGTAGTCTTTGAGGGTGTGGCTCCGGGGGAGAATCCTGACGGGACTGTTATGTGGACGCTTCTTGGCAATCCGACGACATCCGTCTATGTGCCTCTGAAGGTATTCGGGAGCGATCATATTCCTAACTATATGAAAAAGTCTGGCGAAAGCGTGAACGCCGCCATCTGTGACGCCGCGCTCGCCTTGAAGGAATCATTCGGTTTTGAGCATGGCTGCGAGGAGAACTGCCGTGAGGTTGAGAAATTCGTTGACAGTCATTTTTCAAATGAAATGCCGCTCCGGAGTTATGACCGCTTCACGAAGAGGATTTACCGCCGTTATCAGAAAATTTGTGTGGGTAAACAGCTGAAAATGGCTCATAGAATTGCTGATTACGAGAAAAATGACTAAAATTGCAGACTTATTGCGATTTCATTTGGAATTTTATAAATAACATATTCAGAATATGGCCGATAAATTAATCTCAAAGATTCCTGACGGTCCTTTGGCCGAGAAATGGACCAAACGTAAGTCGGAACTCCGACTCGTCAATCCGAACAACAGAAGAAAGCTTGAAATCATCGTTGTCGGTACCGGACTTGGCGGCGCTTCCGCAGCCGCTACTCTCGGTGAGCTTGGCTACAATGTCAAGGTTTTCTGCATCAGTGACTCACCTCGCCGCGCGCACTCTATCGCCGCACAGGGTGGCATCAATGCAGCCAAGAACTATCAGAATGACAACGACGCCGTCTATCGTCTCTTCTACGACACAATCAAGGGAGGCGACTACCGCAGCCGTGAGGCGAATGTCTATCGTCTCGCCGAGGTCAGCGCGGCCATTATCGACCAGTGCGTTGCTCAGGGTGTTCCTTTCGCCCGTGAGTACGGCGGCTACCTCGCCAACCGTTCTTTCGGAGGCGTTCAGGTAAGCCGTACGTTCTATGCCAGGGGACAAACCGGTCAGCAGCTTCTTCTTGGAGCCTACGCTGCCCTGAACCGCCAGATTGCGGCCGGCACAGTGACAAGCTATCCTCGCCACGAGATGCTTGACCTCGTCATCATCGACGGTCAGGCCAAGGGTATCATCGCCCGCAACCTCGTCACCGGCAAGCTTGAGAGATTCGGCGCCCACGCCGTGGTTATAGCCACCGGCGGCTACGGCAACACCTACTTCCTCTCCACCAACGCCATGAACAGCAACGGTTCGGCCGCTTGGCAGTGCTACAAGAAGGGAGCGTATTTCGCAAATCCTTGCTTCGCGCAGATCCACCCTACCTGCATTCCGGTACACGGAGACCAGCAGTGCAAGCTGACCCTTATGTCAGAGTCCCTGCGTAACGACGGACGTATCTGGGTTCCTAAGAAGATGGAGGATGTGATGAAGCTCCGCAAGCACGAGATCAAGCCTTCTCAGATTCCTGAGGAAGACCGTGACTACTACCTTGAGCGCCGTTATCCTGCGTTCGGTAACCTCGTGCCTCGTGACGTGGCCTCAAGGGCTGCCAAGGAGAGATGTGACGCCGGTTACGGAGTCAACGAGACAGGTCTCGCCGTGTTCCTTGACTTCTCGGAGGCAATCAAGCGTCTGGGACACCAGAGGGTTCAGGAGCGTTACGGCAACCTCTTCGACATGTATTTCAAAATCAATAATGTAAGCCCGTGGGAAGAGCCGATGATGATCTACCCTGCGATCCACTACACAATGGGTGGAATCTGGGTTGACTATGATCTTCAGACAACCATCCCTGGACTTTACGCCATCGGTGAGGCCAACTTCTCCGACCACGGCGGAAACCGTCTTGGAGCGTCAGCCCTTATGCAGGGTCTGGCCGACGGTTACTTCGTGCTGCCTGTCACCATCGCCGACTATCTTTCGCACAAGTTCGCCGAGCCTAAGACCGACATCAACAACCCTGCCTTCGACAAGGCCGAGAAGGATGTGCAGTCCAGAATCGACAAACTCTTCTCCATCAAGGGAAAGCAGACAGTCGATTCCATCCACAAGAAGCTTGGAAACATCATGTGGGAGTATGTTGGTATGGCCCGCGACGAGGAGGGTCTGAAGAAGGCCATCAAGGAAATCAACGACCTCAAGGCTGTCTTCTACAAGGATGTATGCGTTCCAGGAGAGCAGTATCAGTTCAACCAGGAGCTTGAGAAAGCCCTAAGGCTTGAGGACTTCTTTGAGATTGGCGAACTTATGGCCCGCGACGCCTTGAACAGGAAAGAGTCCTGCGGAGGTCACTTCCGTGTGGAGAGCCAGACAGAGGAAGGAGAGGCCAAGAGGGACGACGCCAACTACATGTATGTCGCCGCTTGGGAGTACAAGGGAGAAGGCCAGGAGCCGGAGCTTCACAAGGAGCCTCTCAAGTACGAGTTCATCGAAGTTAAAACAAGAAATTATAAAGACTAGAAACGGCTATGGATTTCAATCTTAAGATATGGCGTCAGAAGAACGCCAAGGAACAAGGTCATTTTGAGACTTATCATATTTCCGGAATAGAGGAGGATGCCTCTTTCCTCGAAATGCTTGACATCCTCAATGAGCAGCTTATCCGTGAGGGTAACGATCCTGTGGCCGTTGAAAGAGGCTGCAAGAGCAGCGGTCCTGTTTCCTTTGACCACGATTGCCGCGAGGGCATCTGCGGAGCGTGCTCGCTTTTCATTGACGGTCGGGCCCACGGTCCGGACGACCACGTCACCACCTGCCAGCTTTTCATGCGTCACTTCAAGGATGGAGCTACCATCACGGTTGAGCCTTTCAGGAGTGCCGGTTTCCCTATCATAAAGGATTTGGTTGTTGACCGCAGCGCTTTTGACAAGATTCTTCAGGCCGGCGGATTCATCTCTGTCAGAACAGGTTCCGCTCAGGATGCCAACAATATTCTCATTTCTCACGAGAATGCGGAGAAGAGTATGGACGCTGCCGCCTGTGTCGGTTGCGGCGCTTGTGTGGCCACCTGCAAGAACGGCTCTGCGATGCTGTTTGTGGCCGCAAGGGTAAGTTCCCTCGCTCTGCTTCCTCAGGGTCGTCCGGAGGCTGCCAGAAGGGCAAGGAATATGGTTGCGAAGATGGAGGAGCTTGGCTTCGGCAGCTGCACCAACACCCGCGCCTGCGAGATGGAGTGCCCGAAGGGAATCTCCATCGACCACATCGCCCGTCTCAACCGCGAGTTCCTCAAGGCGAAGTTCTCAGAGTAAGATATTATTACTGAATATCTTGTCCGGTCACTGAGCGTGTCGAAGTGACCGGTTTTTTTGTAAAAAAAATTAAGAAGCTGTTTTGATTTGTTTGTTTGAAGATTTGAGTGTGAAAAACTTCAGGTTCGACCGCTTCTTCCAAGGAGGATAGCGGTGCTATCTGACTGAAGAAGCGGGAAGAAAATGAAGTTTTTTCACCTCAAAGAACATTTCAAACAAATCAAAACAGCTTCTAATATATGATTCAATTAGTAAATTCTATTATATTCCTGATAGGTGCTGTATGGGTTATTATTGATTGATTTAAGTTCGAGAAATCGAAAGAGGATGGCGATAAAATGTATATAGCTTTATATAGGGAGCATAATACATTGCTGATAGTTATGTTTTTTGCTTTATGTATATATTCTTTTTGTAATTATATAGGTATATGATAATTTATTGATAGCTGCTAATCTTTCAAAGCCAATAAAAGTCTCTCACGAAATTTTTCACTTTACAAAAATTTCGAGTAGAGACTTTTTTTGGCTATTTATGCTATTCTGAATCCTTTCGTGATAAATTACCAGAGGAAGTTGTTGAACGGATAGCGGCCGGCGTGGATTTCGGCAACCATCTTGTAGATGTCGGCTCGGAGCTTCTCGATGTTGGTCTTGTTGATGGCGGAGATGAAGATGCACGGAGTCTTTTCCTGCGCTATCCAGCTGTTTTTCAACTCGTCCAGCGAACGGTTCTCCTTTCCTTTGGGAGTGAGTGAGAATTCATCGTACTCCTCGTAGGTGTAGGCATCTATCTTGTTGAATATCACATAGACAGGCTTGTTGCTCGCACCGATTTCCTGTAGTGTTCTCTCCACAACCTCCATCTGCTCCTCGAAGCCCGGATGAGAGATGTCCACGACATGCAGAAGTATGTCCGCCTCGCGCACCTCATCCAATGTGCTTTTAAAGGCCTCCACAAGCTGTGTCGGAAGCTTTCTGATGAATCCTACCGTGTCACTTAGGAGGAACGGCACGTTCTCTATAACGACCTTTCTGACAGTTGTGTCAAGGGTAGCAAATAACTTGTTTTCGGCAAAAACGTCAGATTTGGCCAGTAAGTTCATTATTGTGCTCTTGCCTACGTTTGTGTATCCAACAAGGGAAAGTCGCACCATAGAGCCTCTATTACCCCTTTGCGTGGCCATCTGCTTATCGACTTTCTTCAGCTGTTCCTTGAGCCTTGCTATTCGTTCCTTTACGATACGGCGGTCTATCTCTATCTGGGTCTCGCCCATACCGCCTCTGGTGCCCATTCCTCCTCTCTGCCTCTCAAGGTGAGTCCACATTCCGGCCAGTCTCGGAAGCATGTAGTTGTAGCGGGCCAGTTCCACCTGCATCTTGGCATAGGATGTCTTTGCGCGCTGAGCGAATATCTCAAGAATCAGACTTGTCCTGTCAATGACTGAACTGCAGCTGATTACCTTCTCGATGTTCCTTTGCTGCATTCCTGTCAGTTCATCGTCGAAGATCACGTACTTTATCTCGTTTTCCTCGCAGTAGTCAGCAATCTCCTGAAGTTTTCCGCTTCGTATGTAGGTGGCCTTTTCAGGCTTGTCAAGCCTCTGAATGAACTTCTTGTCGCCTTTCGCCCCCGCCGTTTCAGCCAGAAACTCCAATTCGTCAAGATATTCCATCACCTTTCTGTCGTCATCGTTCTGCCTGATGATGCCGACAAAAACGGCTTTTTCCATCAATTCTTCCATATTGCTTCTAATAATGTGCTTCGTATGTTGCTCGCTTAACTTGTCGAAGCGACAGTTGTGTAACGGTCACTTCGACAGGTTCAGTGACCGATCGGTCCGGCAACCTATTTATTCAAAAAAGGCCATCCGGTTGGGGACGGCCTTGAAT
>CAVEIF010000094.1:6830-7793 GCA_963615835.1 Coprococcus eutactus
CCTGATGATGCCGACAAAAACGGCTTTTTCCATCAATTCTTCCATAATATTCTAACACTCTGTGGTCACTGAACGTGCCGAAGGGACTGTCGCTTCGACAGGCTCAGCGACCTTTTGGTTCAAAAAAAGGCCATCCGGTTGGGGACGGCCTTGAATTTCATTGAGTTTCTTTATTATCTCAACTGGAAGATAACCGGGAAAGTGTATGTTACCTTGACAGCACGGTCACGCTGCTTTCCAGGCTTCCACTTCGGAGACATCGAAACGACTCTGACGGCCTCCTTGTCAAGTGAGGAATCAACTCCGCGAAGAACCTTCACATTGCTTACCGATCCGTCAGGGTTGACGGTGAACTGAAGTGTGACACGTCCCTGCACACCGTTCTCCTTGGCGATTTCAGGATACTGAAGCTTGGAATTGACCCACTTTGAGAATTCGTTGGCGTCTCCACCGTTGAATGAAGGTTTCTCTTCCACAAGCTGGAAAGGAATTGCTTCTTCCTCAACGACTTCCTCCTTTACTTCCTCTACATAGTCCATAATCTCCACTCCGAGGTTGGCGTCATCCTCAAGGCTCATGAAGTTGTCCTCAACCTTGATGTCGTCCTCGACGATGTCGATCTGGTCGGAGAGTACAGGAATCTTCGGAGCCTCTGGAGGTGGTGGAGGGGTCTCCTGAGTGATTGGAACCATGTCCTCGACTTCAACTACCTGAGTGTCTTCACCCAGACTGGCTACCGCCTTCTCCTTGGTGCTGTAGGAAAAAGCTCCCCAGACTACGAGAAGAGCAACCACGAGTCCGATCTCCGTGTAGAGAGTTCTTCTGTTCTCAAGATCGGCTTTTGGTGTTTTCTTGATTTCCATATCAGTAATTAATTTTAACAATCATTTCTTATGTGCCCCTTGAAGCAAAACCTTCCAATAGGCTTTCAAAGATAGAAATAATAATTGTCATTTCAAATTT
>CAVEIF010000095.1:0-7170 GCA_963615835.1 Coprococcus eutactus
TCAAGCGTGCTTCTTGTCAGTACGATTCTCTTACACATGATTCTTTTTCCTTTCCAGCTTCAGGTTCTCCTCTTCTCCCACACTCTTTCTTCGAGGGGACGGGCGCATCTGTATGGAATTACTGTTTGTGAATGCCCGTCCCCGCATCTATCATGTGTAGAAAAGATTCAAACAAAAAAAAATGATTGTTTCCCTATGTCCGGTTCCCTCCGTCAGAACGGAAGGCTGTCGTTGCCGTTGCCGGGCTGGTCACGGTAATACACACCGCCGCCCGGCTGCTGTCCGTACCCCCCGGCAGGGCTTCCATAACAGCCCTGCTGGGGGCGTGGCGGCTGCTGCACCGCCGCATACTGGAATGATTGCTGCTGCAGCTGCACGGGACGTATCTCGTAGCCCTGCGTCGTGCCGAAGCCCGGGGCGCGGAGCGAGTACATCGCCTGGTTGTAGAACTGCCAGTGGGGCATCCCGTACAGCCCGCCGTAGGTCACCTGCGTGAACCATGATATCTGCCCCGTCTCCTTGTTGGTGTACGGACGCGACTCCACAAAGAGCCTCAGCACACACTCCTGTCCTTGCGTCAGTCCCGCCTGCTGTATGCGGTCGTGCCCCACGATGGAGAAGCAGAGCGGCCGTCCGCCCTCTGATGGAGTGACCACATAGTCCTGTCGCTCCCAGGAGCCCTTCTCCGTGGTTCCCTGCTGCAGGGGCATCACCTCGGTGATATGTCCCTTAACGTAGATTTCTGTCATAATCTTCTATCTTGCTTTTAACTTGTTATTTTGATATTTCCATATTTCCATATTTCCATATTTCCATATTTCCATATCTTCTTTGCTTTGGTTAAAAGGGGAAGGAACCTCACGGCGGCTTCCCCGGATATGTTTTTTTTTCATCTTAAAGTATTTGAAATTAGTCGGACTCCCCGCCGGGAGCCCCGATAAATCATACCTCTTAACAGAGGGTTCTGATTAGTAAACATTATATTTAAAGAAAAACTTGGAATGCCCTGAAGGTGCCCCCCCTCGGCGCGCTTATACAGGAACCTTGGGAATATTCTCCCGGTTCCCCTTGTGCGAGAAGTTCGTCGCGCCGGGGGCAGGGGCTGGGCTTTCTGCTTCTTTCTCAGCGTCCGTCGGGCACGCTGCATATCGGCGTCTCCATGACCCTCATGGGCTATGCCCTCCAGAATATCAGCGCTACCACTGTCGCGGCAGCCGCCATGATCACGAAGTTCTCACTTGTTATGATGCTGAATATCTTTTTCATTGCCTTTTGCTTTTAGATGGTTCCTAATCTTTCCTTTCACTCTCTTGCGGCCGTGCCCTGCGTACTACGGTCCTATCCGTTTGCAGCGAGGAAGCTCCTCGGCTCCTCCCGCCGCCCCCTCAAGTCCCGGAAGCGTTTTTCCGCCAGCTGCCTCATCTCGTCGCTCTTGCCCATCCTCGTGGTGTGCATGAAGCTGTCGAGCTCGCTCTTGTCGAAGTAGCTCATGCCTCCGGCGATGTAGTAGGTGATGACCCTGTTCTTGCAGTACCGGTCCATCGCCGACACGCTCACCCCCATGTAGGCGGCCGCCTCCTTCCTGTTCAGTGTCTGCTTGGCGGCTATCATCCCTTCTTTTGCCATGGCTTTCAGCTCCAGCCTCGATTTCTGGACTTCGTTCTGCAGTTCTTTCACTAACAGCATGAGTTCCTTGAAGCTCGTGCCGTCTTTTTCCTTCTTCATTTCCATAATTGCCTCGCTTCCTTATTTTGGTTAGACATCAGATTCTCACCATCTCCTCGTATTCCCTTATGCCCTTCTCCAGCGTCTCCCTGGAGAAGTGGTACACCATGTACGACCGTTTCTGGTCATTCGTCTTCACCACATAGGCCTTGTACCCCAGCTTGCGGTTGATCCCCTCCGCTGCCGTGAAGGCATTGTGATACCCCATATCCTTGTCGAAAAAATAAGCCCTGCTGTCCTCCGGGATAAGCAGAAGCGTTTCTCCGACCGAGGGTTTCATGACAGGCTCAATATCGACTTCGTTCAACGCATTAAGCGTTTTTAACGATAAAAATTTGGTTTTTATCATAATTGCGGTTATTTTTGCAAACTAAAATTATTTTAATGCGCATTGGCTTATTGCCTAAATGCGGTGCAAAGATAGGAAATAATTACGAAAGCTTAAAGGATTCCTTTCTTTTTAACATAACTTTAACACTTTAAGTATAGAAAGGCTACTATGGATGGAGAAATCTTACGGAAGAAAATCAAAGACACAGGCATTCCTATTGCGGAGGTCGCCAGGCTTATTGGGCAATCAAGACCTAACCTTAGTCAAGCGTTGTCGGTTAAGGATGTAAAAACGGGGCTCATCGAAAAATTAGCCTCAGCACTGGGTCTTCCCCTCTCCTATTTCTACGGCGAGGGGGTGACGGAACCGCACGCCATTGCCAACGGCAACAGGGCGATAGCGGCGGTGAACAGCACCATTTCGCCCGAACAGTCAGAGAAGGCGGTACTGGAGGAAAAGGTAAGGGGAATGCAGAAACTTCTGGATGAAAAAGACCGTACCATTCAGGCATACGAGCGGCTCTTCGCCCTGAAAAACCAAGGGTCATTTCCCGATGGCGCATAACCGCAATTATGGCAAATAGAAGGGAAGGCGGAACGGAACCTCTGGTATCTACAGCGGTCTCTTGTTATAGCAAGTAATAGGACAAAACCGAACGAAGAGCAATAGCCCATCTAATTGCATAATCCAGAGCAAACTAATAGTGGAGAAAGTCACACTTAACAAAATCCGTCACTTCAAGATTTTCGCAACATTCGCAATCGTTTGGCTATCATTTCGCTATCCTATCATTCCCAAAAATTGTACGACAACTTCGGATAATGATGGCGATTTAGTAGAAAATGTTACGATAGATTGCGAAGCCGCTGGATTCCAGCGGCTTCGCTTGCGTTTAAAAGTGGGGCAGTTTTGTAAAACGTGATAAATCGTGGTAAGGATTGGTAACAAATCCGTCACACCGTCCGTCACACCGTCCGTCACACGAAAAAGAAAACTTTAACAACAAACACGAGAAGATATGGAAACAAGTGCAATCAATTTCTCGCCGGTACTCATCAGGACGCGAGAACAAAAGAGCGGGAAGAAAACAATTTACCTGGAAATCAATTTCCATGGGCAAAGGAGCAGGGAGACGCTGGGGCTGTATCTGCTGCCGGGAAACGACCGCAAGACGAAGTTGCTGAACAAGGAGACCCTGAGGGTTGCCGAAGAGGTGAAGGCGAAGCGCATCCTGGAGCTCCAGGCAGACGAATACGACTTCAACAGTAAGAGAGCCGGGCACACGGTAGTCCTGGACTGGCTGGAAGAGCAGCGCTCGTACTACCATGAGCACGGGAACGGGAATTACTCCAAAACCATCAAGAGCCTCATCAAGCACCTCGGGATATTCGCCAAGAAGGGGATGGCGATGAGGGACATCACGCCCAACTTCCTCAGGCGGTTCCTCGACTACCTGAATGGGGACATTAACTCCCACAGCGGAGGAAAGCTGTCGCCCGAAACGGTTTACACCTACTTCACGGTGTTCTGCATTCTGCTGAACAAGGCGGTGCGGCTGGAGCTCATCCCCAAAAACCCATTCCACAAGCTCGGGAAGGCGGAGAGACCCCAGCGGAGGACGAAGAAGAGGGAATACCTCACGCTGGAGGAGGTGAAGAAGCTGGCAGACACGGAATGCGATGTGTGGCAGGTGAAGTTCGCCTTCCTCTTCTGCTGCTTTACGGGGCTTCGGTACATCGACGTGTCAAGACTCAAATGGAAGCATATCGTCAAGGCGAACGAGGGGGAGTGGCAGATGGAGATCGTACAGCAGAAGACCAAGGAGCCGGTATATATTCCGCTGTCGAAGAACGCCCTCAGATGGCTGCCGGAGCAGGGTATCAACGGCAGGGAAAACTATGTGTTCCAGTTCAGGGACAGGTCGATGATATACGAGTATCTCGACAAGTGGGCGAAGAGGGCAGGCATCACGAAGCACGTTACTTTCCACATGAGCCGCCACACCTGCGCCACGATGCTGCTCTATTATGGAGCCGATCTGTACACCGTGTCGAAGATTCTGGGACACACGTCCATCAAGACCACGCAGATATACGCCCAGGTAGTGGATGACATGAAAGCGAAGGCGGTAAACAGCGTGCCCGAACTGGGCATGTAACAATGGGAAAGAAGAACCGCAAGGTGATAGACTATGTGCTGTCGGGAGAATGAAAACCCCGGCACCCAGAAGACTGCGGGTGTCGGGGCAAAAGTGCTAACCTTTAAAATTCAGAGCTGCAAAGGTACAGCTTTTATCCCGAACCGCCAAATTTTTCCGCTTCCAATTTTTTCTAAGAAAGAATTGGAAAGGGAAATAATACAAAATCATACGGATAATACGAAATAAGACTTCCGGTACATACGGATAATGCAAAATAATGCAGAGAATGCAGAAGAATGCAGAAGAAGCCGTTCCGTCCATACCAAGAATGCAAAAGAATGCAATAAAGCCGGATGGTTCACGAGGAACCGAAACGAAAATCCCCCGCCCGGCCATCACGGCCAAGCGGGGGCGTTACCTGAATAATCCAAATACCTATAATAATGAGACTAAAACCTCTTGAATAACAATAAAACTAAAAACCTGAAACTAATAAAATAAAAAGTAAATTAAAACAACATATATTATTCATTCATCTATTTCCCTGCCACTTTCCTTGCCAGCCACACGATGACGGCCAGCACGGCGAGAACGGCGAGCACGATGGTGGCGGTGACGGCCCACCTGCCGGCGGTCATGTACCGCTGTTCGGCCTTGGTCAGCTCCTTCTCCACCGGGTAGGGCACCAGCACGCTGTCACGCTTCAGGAGGGTGTCCGTGCGAGTCTTGTACACGTTCCTCACCCTGTCCCGGTACATCACCTTGTTGATGACGATGGTGTCGCCCGAGTTATAGACGAACACGCTGTCGTGGAGCGTCACGCTGTCAGCCCTCACCATGGTGTCGGAGCGCACGATGTACTCCGTGTGGTATTCGGGCACGGTGACCACCTTGGGGGTGCCGCATCCGGACACCATTCCCACGAGCATGAGTACCCCTGCGAGCATGGCGAGGATAAGCCACCAGTCGAAGCCGCCGCCCGGTTCCTCGCAGAAGCCGTCGTAATCCCTGTTAATGTAAAAGCAATCGTTCATGGGCTTATTCGTATTTGAGTGAGTTGATTCTGTTGAGCCATCCCTGGCGGAACTTGCGGTTCTGGGGGCGTGTCCTGCATATTCTGCCGATGTAGGCGATGCGTTCCTCTTTCAGTTCCTTGAAGAGGGCTTTGCCGTCCCTTGCGTTCACGGCTGCGAGGGTCTTGCCCCCCACGATTCCATCCACCGCCACCCCGAGCACCCTCTGGGGTATCTTGATGCCGTAGGAGCCGCTTCCCCACGCCCAGTCGACGAGGATGTTCGCCACGTTCTGGTCGTTGATGCGGTCGGCCTGCCATGCGTCCCAGAAGAGGGTCTTGAAGATGTGTTCCCACTGTTGGGAGGTCATCGCCTTCAGGTCCCTCACGGTCTTGTCGTTGCCATATACTGAGCGGAAGGTGGCGAGGGTGATTCCCTTGTAGGTCGCCCCGCCCAAGTCGTCCTTGTCGTTGCTGTAGCCGCCCTCCCATTTGAGGATGAACGGCATGAGTTTTCTGTAGTCTGCCATAACGCTATTCCTTGTTTTCGGTTAAACCTTCCTCGTCTGAGTGTGCCTCGTCCCTTGCCGCCTGCTGCACCCTCATTGCCTCGGCAATGGCGGCTGCGAGGTCGTTGCGGTTCTCCAGCAGCACCCTCATGGTGTTCTCCTGCTTCCTTATCTCCGCCTTCTGCCATGCCTTCTCCCTCACGCTCATGAACTCGCAGAATACGCAGTAACCCGCCCATATCATGGAGAAGAAGGGGCAGGGCACGTTGGCGCACGCCGCTATGAGGTCGATGCACACGGTCACCATGTAGGGGGAGAAGTACTTGCGCGCCTTGTCGCACGTCTTCTTCAGTCCGGTCGAAGTGGTCGCCTGTCCGTTCCTCCGCGCCTTCTTCACCCCGAACACGAGGTCAACGAGCATGGAGAATATCATGGTCGCCATGCACACGGCGATGATGACGGCGAAGCGGTATATATGCTCTGTGAGCAGTGTCTGTATTGCCTGTTCCATAGTTTTATTCCTATAATGTTTGCAAAGTTAAGAAAAATATTCGGGAAATCAGAATGTTACCCGAAATATCTTTCCATATTTCCATCTTTCAATATTTCAATCTTTCAATATTTCAATATTTCAATATTTCAATATTTCCATATTTCCATCGTCCACACCGTGGCGAACACGTCGGCGAACGCTGCCACTTCCGCCCAGTACCACGGATGGAACTTCAGGCTGTTTGAGATGTACCAGATGCCGTTAAGTGCCCTGCACACCTGCATGACGGCAAGGTATAGGGCAAGGAGCGTGGCGATGACGGCGGTGGGCCAGGGGCACACGGAGACGCACCATGCCGTGCAGCACACCGCAGCGAGGGTTGCCGCAGCCTTGTGAACCCTGCCCTCCGTCCGGTCGATGTAGTTGGGGGTGACCCCCACGAAGGCGAGACCGCAGCAGCCCATGAAGGCGAAGTGCTGCACGCCCTTTCCCGAATCGAGAAGGCATACCGCCATGAGGAACGCCACGGTGACCATCACGAGGGTGAATGTCCAGCCGAAGCCGTGCTTCCCCTTGGTGTCCTGAAGCTGGTAGTAGGTGTCGCTCACCATGTCGGGGATGCCGAAGCGCATGGCGGTGAGAAGGAGGAAGCCTCCGAGGATGAGGAATGAGATTACGCTAATCAAATACACTGTCATAATTAAGAATTAATAATTAATAATTAAGAATTAAGAATTGAGGGGGAACCGAGAAAACTCTGCGAACCGCCGTTTTTCGGGGTTCGGCTCTTTTTCGGCAAAGGTTCGAACCTTTTTGTGTTTAGGTTCGAACCTTTTTGCCTTTTGGTTCGAACCTCCGCCATGGGGGCGGAAAACTCGGGGCTTCCTCACACCGTCATTTCGAGCTTGCCGGGGTAGCCTTCGGTGAAGTCGTACGCCAACACCTCCTCCACGCTCTCCA
>CAVEIF010000096.1:0-7139 GCA_963615835.1 Coprococcus eutactus
GACGCGAGGTGATCTGAAGTGCATCACAGCAAAGAGTTATTCTGTTTTTCGGAAATGCCGTTTGAAATCCATCCTCTCGTGCAGGATGCGGACAATCAGGATGTCGCCTTGCGGGCGAAGTGCATAGAAGATTATGTGATGTCCGCAATGGAGCCCATACAGATCGGGCATAATCTCCTCATACTTTTTTGACGTTATAGTGGACTTGGATAATAGGAGGCGACAGGCTGATATTAACTTGTTGTAATATTCATCAGCCTGCTTTTCCGACCAAGTTTTTACCGTGTATCGCCATATTGAGGTCAAGTCATCCACGGCTTTTAGGGAATATTCCAGCTTCCTATCCATTTGAATTTTCTGCCTTGAGATATTTCAGATGTGCCAGTGGGTCAAATCCTTCAGACACACCACTGTCAAGTCCCTCGCTGATCGCCGACTTCAGAGCCATAAGTTGGCTCTCGTCCTCTTCCAGCAAGCGAAGTCCTGCCCTGATGACCTCACTGGCGTTGTTGTACCGTCCTTGAGCAATCTGTGCCTTGATAAAGTCTTCGAAATAGTTTCCGAGAGCTACTGATGTAGTTTTCATATTCGTTGTCATTTTTACAAAGTTACTAAATATTGGTAACTGTTGCAATAAACTTGATATAGATATCAAGTTTTGTTGCCATCAACTGCAATATTGACTTGAACTGAAAAAAGTTGACACTGTACGGGGATAAAAAGTACGGTGTAATGGAAGAGAAATTCAAAGATGTAATTCGGTACAATCCCGAGACAAAACGCCGGGAATGGGTCAAGGTTCCCACCGGGCATTATCGGTTCACGGAAGAGGATAAGATGGCTATCGTGTCCGAGTATGTTGGAGGCCATATTCCGGCCAGTCAAATCATCGAAAAGTATCACATCAGTTCCCGCCAGGCCCTGTTCAACTGGATGGACAAGTATGTGAATGAAAAGGAATTGTTATCTTTGCAAGACGAAACCAATCCCTCTGATCCCATGGCAAAGAAAAGTCCTGAAGATCGGGTGAAGGAACTGGAGGCCGAGAACAAGAAGCTCCAGAAGGCCTTGGAATTGGAGAAGTTACGTTCCAAGGCATATGACACGATGATCGACGTGGCCGAAGAGACCTTCAACATCCCGATCAGAAAAAAATCTGGCACCAAACAGTAGCCCTGCTACGCGCGAGTACCCCGGAAGCATCTCTGGGGACTCTCTGCGGGCTGTTTGGTTATAGCAGGCAATCATTCTACAAGCACAAGGAGAACGACTTCGCGGAGGATGCGATTGAGCCTCTCATCGTTGAGAAGGCCAAGGACTACCGGAAGTACAATCCCGGTCTCGGCTGCGTGAAGCTGTACATCATCATCAGCGCCCTGTTCAAGGAGACCGGCTGTATGCCCGGCCGCGATGCGTTCATAGAGATACTCCGGAAGAACGGCCTGATGGTCCATATCCGGAGACGACGGCGGTACAAGACAACTGACTCCAATCATCACTACAGGAAGTATCCGAATCTCATCAAGGATGTGGTTCCACACAGGCCCAACGAGATCTGGGTCAGCGACATAACCTACATAGAAACGGAAGAAGGTGTCTGCTACCTTTCGCTGATAACAGACGCCTATTCTCACAAGATAGTCGGATGGGGCCTCGGCCCTACACTGGAAACGATATATCTATTGGCGGCCCTTCGAATGGCCTTGGAGACGATAGATGAAGAAGCAGCCCGCCGTCTCACCCATCATTCAGACCGTGGCTGTCAGTATTGCAGCGACGCCTATGTGTCAGAACTCAAGCGGCACGGTATCAGCATCAGTATGACCCAGAGTGGAGACCCGCTGGAAAACGCCATTGCGGAACGCGCCAACGGCATTCTAAAGAGCGAATGGCTCTATAAGATGACAATCCCGACCCGGGCGGAATGCAAGGTCGTCCTGGAACGCATCATTGGCTTCTACAACAACGAGCGCCCTCATATGAGCATAGGCTGGCAGACGCCGGAACAGGCCCATAATCAAATGGGCGAGCAGCAGCGCTGCTGGAAGAACTATTACCATGCATCAGTATCTCCGGCACCGATGTCGGACGCGCCGCAACCAGCCAAACCGGAACACGAAGCAACAGCAGTATAATCTATTAAAAACCAACATTATGGCACTATCATTGAAAAGCTACCAAGTGCTCAAAGATCACATTGACATTATCCACAAGGCAGACGAAAACTATGCCCGTCACATGTGGGACGATGAGAGAGAAGAGGCATTAAGTGACGTTGTCGAGGCCCTATTGGACCTGGCCACGGAAGTGGAGTTCTGTATCTTGGAGCAGGAGATGCCTCAAGAAGAGCGAGACCGGCTTGCCCGGCTCGAGTATGAAGAATATATGAGAGAGGAGGCGGCTATGTAGAAAAAAGTGCTTACCTTTGATGGGCGGTTGGTGGTTGCCGGCCGTACGGCCGGCAACCACCAACAAAAAAGGAAGACTCGTGTCTTCCAGCATCATGTCAACGGAAACAGTATGTTTGACAACCACTTTAGGGGAACAGAACCTTCCTTGTAAACAGGTTCAGTGAATGTGTAAACAATCTTAGTTTAACCACCCCAAAAGTGTCAACCTTTTCTAGTTAAGGTCATCCTGAGACTCGAAACTTTGAGGATTTCCGGGAATTCTTCAAAATAAATCATGAGGATTCCCGGGAAAATCCTTAAAAAGATTTTGAGGAAAATTGAATCCTTGGTATTTTTGCGAATATAATCCACAGAAATCACTGATATGGGAAATGTATTCAAGAGGAAAATTTACGATAGGCTACTATCTTGGAAAGAGCGCGAGGATGGTAGATCCGCACTGCTGATCCAGGGGGCGAGGCGAATCGGGAAATCGACGATAGTTGAAGAGTTCGCTAAAAATGAGTACGAGACATATATCCTTATCGATTTCACCACTTGTTCCCGTGAAGTGAAGAATTTGTTTAGCGACATCTCCGATCTTAACTACATATTCCTCAGGCTTCAACTTATCTATGGGGTCAATCTTGTCGAGAGGAAATCCCTGATAATCTTTGACGAGGTGCAGTTTCAACCACTTGCCCGTCAGGCGATAAAGTCACTTGTCAAGGATCGGAGGTACGACTACATAGAGACAGGATCTTTGATATCCATCCGTAAGAATGTTGAGGGAATATTGATCCCCAGTGAGGAGAAGCCGGTCAATATGTACCCGATGGATTATGAGGAATTCAGGTGGGCGCTCGGAGACACAACGACAATCCCTCTGCTCCGGTCGGTTTGGGAGAAGCCACAGCCATTAAGGGAGGCGCACCGCAAACTTATGAGGGATTTCAGACTTTATATGCTTGTGGGAGGTATGCCACAGGCGGTAAATGAATATCTTGACACCAATAACCTTGCGTCTGTGGATGAGGTGAAGAGGACGATTCTTGATTTGTACGACGCTGATTTTATGAAGATTGACCCATCGGGCAGGGCGTCGAAGATTTTCTCGGCGATACCATCCCAGCTCTACGGCAACCGATCCCGCTATCAGCTTTCAAGCGTCATCCCGAACGCGGATAACTCTGGTTATGTTGAACTGATTTCCGAGATTGAGAAAACGATGACCGTCAACATAGCTCATCATTGCGACGATCCCAACATCAGTCTTGGAAGCACCGAGAACCTGACGCAGTACAAGATCTACGCCGGGGACACGGGGCTGTTCACGACACTTGCCTTCAAGGATAAGTCATTCACGGAGAATGTGATCTACGAGAAGCTTCTGAGTGACTCGCTCCCGGCCAACCTTGGTTATTTGTACGAGAACATTGTCGCTCAGACGCTTGCGGCATCCGGTTACAGACTGTTTTACCACACTTGGCCTACGGACAGCGGAAAGCATTCTTATGAGATTGACTTCCTGCTGTCAAAGGGTTCAAAGGTAGTTCCCATAGAGGTTAAGTCCTCTTCCTATAAAACGCACGTATCACTGGATGCCTTTTGTGAGAAGTTTTCTTCGAGATTGTCGAATGACAGGTACCTCATTTACACCAAGGATTATGCGAAAGCGGGAGGTGTCACATATCTTCCCGCATATCTTGCTATCCTGCTATAAGCCTCCTTTACAATTATTTGTCATACTGACCTGAAGACCTTTGGATTCCTGTTTGAATGTATGGTCATCCGTGATCTGAAGGCTTATTCCCTGCCTTTGGGAGGTTCAATCTCATACTACCACGATTGGTATGACCTTGAAGCGGATGCGGTTCTTCACCTTGAAGATGGCCGATATGCGCTGATAGAATTCAAATTGGGAAGTCGTGAGATTGAGGAAGGTGAGGAACACCTGAAGGAAATCAAACGATTGGTGCAGGGTCATAACAAGACAGAGAAACAGATTAGACTCCGAGAACCGGACTTGATGATTGCAATCACTGCGGGAGAAAAGGCATATACCCGCCCGGATGGTGTCAAGGTCATTCCTTTGGATTGTCTGAAAGACTAAGAAGCTGTTTTGAATTGTTTGTTTGAAGATTTGAGAGTGAAAAACTTCAGGTTCGACCGCTTCTTCCAAGGAGGATAGCGGTGCTATCTGACTGAAGAAGCGGGAAGAAGATGAAGTTTTTTCGCCTCAAAGAACATTTCAAACAAATCAAAACAGCTTCTAAGTCTACTGTGGATATCCTATGCGATTTCTTGCCACATCGGAAAAAATGGATTAATTTTGAAGCCTAAATTCTCCGTCCGTCTATGACAGAAAAAATCATCATTCTGGATTTCGGTTCGCAGGTCACGCAGCTCATCGGCCGCAGGCTCCGCGAACTGAACGTTTATTGTGAAATCTATCCGTTCAACAAAGTGCCGGCGCTTGACTCCGCCGTCAAGGGCGTCATCCTCTCCGGAAGCCCTTGCTCGGTGCGTGACAAGAACGCCCCGCAGATCGACCTCGGAGGCATCAAAGGCCGGTTCCCTCTTCTGGGAATATGCTACGGCGCGCAGTACCTTGCCCACAAGTTCGGCGGCGAGGTGCTCGGCTCCTTGGCCCGGGAATATGGCCGCGCGATGATGGATGTGGTTGACCCTGACTCACCTCTGCTTAAAGGCGTCTCGCCTCGTTCGCAGGTCTGGATGTCGCACGGGGACACTATCGCCCGTCTCCCGGAGGGTGCGGAAGTGATAGCCTCTACCGAGAGCGTGGCCAACGCCGCCTTCCACATCAAGGGCGAGCAGACCTACGCCGTGCAGTTCCACCCGGAGGTCTTCCACACGACCGAGGGCACGAAGATCCTCGGCAATTTCGCTTTGGGAATATGCGGCTGCAGGGGAGACTGGACCCCGGCCTCGTTCATCGAGACGACGGTAGCCAGCCTAAGGGAACAGATAGGAGACGGGAAGGTCATCCTCGGCCTCAGCGGAGGGGTTGACTCAACGGTCGCCGGAGTTCTCCTTAACAAGGCGATCGGCCACAACCTCACCTGCATATTCGTGAACAACGGACTTCTGAGGAAGAATGAGTACGAGGATGTCCTGGCCTCGTACAAGGACATGGACCTCAATGTCATCGGTGCGGACGCCTCCAAGGAGTTCCTTCAGGCTCTTGCCGGGGTGACGGAACCCGAGGCCAAGAGAAAAATCATCGGAAGGCTCTTCGTGGAGACCTTCGACAAGTACGCCCGCACCATCGAGAACGCCCGCTGGCTCGCCCAGGGAACCATCTACCCGGATGTGATCGAGTCCGCCGGCATCGAGGGCATCGCCTCCAAGATCAAGTCCCACCACAATGTGGGAGGACTTCCAGAGAAGATGAACCTGAAGATTGTCGAGCCGCTTCGTGCCCTGTTCAAGGACGAGGTCCGCCGGGTCGGCCGCGCCCTCGGCATCAAGGAGGAACTTGTCGGCCGGCATCCTTTCCCGGGACCGTCACTTGCCATCCGCATCATAGGTGACATCACCGAGGAGAAGCTGAATGTCCTCCGCGAGGCCGACGACATATTCATAAAGGGGCTTCGGGAATATGATTGCTCCGCTCTCCACCTTCCGTCCGCTTCGGATCCCCGCATCGAGGCTTCGAACCTCTATGACGCCATCTGGCAGGCCGGAGTCATCCTTCTGCCGATAAAGAGCGTGGGAGTGATGGGAGACGAGCGCACCTACGAGAATCCGGTCGCCCTCCGCGCCGTGGTCTCAACCGATGCGATGACTGCCGACTGGTTCCGTTTCCCGTACGATTTCCTCGCGCAGGTCAGCAACGACATCATCAACAAGGTCAAGGGGGTCAACCGAGTAGTCTACGACATCTCCTCCAAACCGCCCGCAACGATCGAGTGGGAGTAGATTCCTTTTTTATCTTTTGACGGGAGTTCCCTCTGCGGCAGCATTCACCCGGACAGGGCGCGGAGCGTAGATGCCACAGGGGGGAAACCCTCATCATGCGGTGTAATACTTCCCGTTACCAAAATGATATAATCGATAAATATTGTGAATACCGCACGATTATTGAAAAATTATACATACCTTTGCAGTCAGCTTGAATAAAAATGCTTTTGGAATGAAAAGTAAGCAAGAAAGACAAAGGATAATCAGGGAGGTTATCAAAGGCAACAGGGTCTC
The DNA here is from genome assembly GCA_963615835.1 of Coprococcus eutactus. GTDB lineage: Bacteria > Bacteroidota > Bacteroidia > Bacteroidales > UBA932 > Cryptobacteroides. Next base: position 6,609 of record CAVEIF010000096.1, read on the forward strand.
CAACCAGGAAGAACTCTCGGTTCTTCTGAATGAGCGTGGCCTCAGTGTCGCACAGGCGACTCTTTCCCGTGACATCCGCGAACTCAAGATCACCAAGATTCACGATGAAGGTGGCTACAGCTACAGTCTTCCCCAGCCCGGGATGCTGAGAGGCTTTCTTCGTGACTCGGCAATGTCCTCAGACAGCATTGACAGCATTGAGCTGTCGGGATCGACGGCGGTTGTCAAGACCAGACCCGGCCATGCCGGCATGATCGCCTCCGTGATCGACGAATCCCACCTTCCTGAAATCATGGGGACTCTGGCCGGAGACGACACGATTCTTCTGGTGATAAGAGAGCGGTTCACGCACGATGATGTGGTCAGATCGCTTGCCGGGATATTCAAAGGCATCGAAAGCAAGAGAATTGATTAAAGAGACTTAAGGAACTTTACAAAAGATGACGCAGGACGAATTGACTGTTGAGGTCGCTTCGGACAAGCACCTCATTTATGTCGATGAGATTCTAAAGACAATAGAGGATGCGGCCA
>CAVEIF010000098.1:0-5309 GCA_963615835.1 Coprococcus eutactus
AATTTAGGCCAAAAAGACGAACAAAAGCACCAAGTTATTTTTTAGGAATCACTAAGTTAAATCGTTGCAAATAAAACCGTTCTTTTTGGCATTCGCAAAATAATCGTTGTCCATAGAACAATATTCGAATATTGTTTTTACCTTTGAAAAAAATATTTTGGTATTGTTATGGTGACATTAGATTACTTGTATCAAATCTCCAACAGAAAGATTTCAGGGATTTCCTTAGACTACAAAAGGCCTCTGTATCATAAGATTAACTGGGACAATCGCTTGATTGGCATAAAAGGGCCCAAGGGCGTGGGAAAGAGTACTTTGATACTTCAGCACATCAAGGAATCATTCCCTGACAGGAGCAAAGTTCTTTATGTATCGCTTGACAACATCTGGTTCACCACAAATGACCTGACAGATCTTGTGGAATATCATTATACTCACGGTGGAAGCCATATCTTTCTCGATGAAGTACACAGATACAAGGGATGGCAGCAGGTAATGAAGAACATATATGACGATTATCCGGATCTTCATATAGCTTATACCGGATCATCGATTCTGAGGGTAAGGACAGCAGAGGGGGATTTGTCAAGAAGATTGCGTTCCTACGATATGAACGGGCTTTCCTTCAGGGAATATCTTGCGTTTGAGGGGGTGATGGATTATCGTATTCTGACACTGGAAGAGATATTGTCCGACCATGTTTCCATTGCTTCCGACATCACGGCCGGAGTCAAAATTCTGCCCTACTTCGAGAAGTATCTGGAATCCGGGTATTATCCGTTTTACAAGGAGGAAGGAGACGGGTATTTGTCCAGAGTTCAAGAAGTCGTGACCCAAACTATAGACATGGACATCCCTGCAATTGAGGATGTGGAGTATGATACTCTTCAGAAACTAAAGAAGCTGATGGTCATCCTGGCGAATCAAGTGCCTTTCATCCCAAAGATGAATGAGTTCTACCAAAAGATGCAGACAAGTCGCGAACAGTGTCTGAAACTATTGAACATCCTTGAATACGCCAAACTGATTTCAATGCTGAGGACCCCTGCAAAAGCCCTGAAGCACATCTCTGCCCCGGACAAACTTTATTTGGACAATACGAACATGATGTATGCGTTGAGTCCAAATGCCCCGACGGGAACCATCAGGGAAACGTTCTTTATGAACCAGCTTTCGCAGTCACACGGCGTTTCATTGCCGAATAAAGGGGATTTCAAAGTCAATGGAAAATACCTTTTCGAAGTCGGCGGCAGAAAGAAATCGTTTGAGCAAATCAAGGATGAGGCTGACAGTTTTCTCGCTATTGATTCGATAGAAACAGGGAACGGCAACAAAATCCCTCTTTGGCTGTTCGGATTTCTGAACTGAAATCCGTCCACTGCTTTGTACACACGCAAACCACCCTACTCGTGCCGGGGGATCCGGGGAGTAGGGTGGATTCGGGGTTTCGGGCAGGTTCTTCCGGGAGTTGTACGGGGACTGACGGGATTGTCTGTCAGTCCATCACCGCCAGATAACGGATTCCGGTGCCGGCAGCCTCGAACAGTACCTGATTGTTTTTGTAAATCTTGTTGTTACTTAACATTGACATATAGACATTTCCTGCCGCCGACACAGCGATCTGGCAAGGACGGGCATCTGTTTCCGTACTGCATTCGATGCTGTAAAGCAGCGCGGAGTCCTTGTAAATCTCCAGGCGGTTGCCGTTGCCATAAGCGTAGTAAAGATGGCCGTTCTTCCACGTCATAGGGACATCAGGGATGAAACTGTCAAATTTCCTGTACAGTTCCGTACCCTTGTAGATTCCATAGGTGGTGGATGTGTAAACATTGTCGTCGGCGTCTATCGCCATTCTCAGCGGTCTGTTGTCCAGACTGTATGAGGAACCCGTTCCGTCCGCGGCGAATTTCCAGACCTTATAAGCATACTCTCCGAAGCCTACCTTTATCTCTCCGCACAGATACGCGTCGCCTTTCGAAGACACGACTATATCCGTAGGGTCGAAAACTTGCTCTGCCGGTTCGGTCTGGAAGAAGTGTGCATAGCTGCCGTCCGCATAGACCTTTGTAAGTTTTACGACATTTCCGTCAGCGGCGGTATAGTAGCCTGTGCCGTTCCGGACTTTGTCAGATATAACATTAACATTCCCTGAACCATACACGTTGACATCGGACCATTTCGTTCCGTTTCTATATGGAACTGCGGTCCTTATAGGCGCACCCGACTCGCGGTCTTGCCAGTAAACGTCTTTGCCGTCTATGCAGACTTTGTCTCCTTCGGATATTCGGGTATTGTTAAGGTATATCTGATAGTTTTTGGCGTGGTAGATGTCTTCGGCATTGTTCTTTACGGTCATGGCGCAGGTTGCCGTGTGTCCTCCATCGTTGGAGGTGGCGGTGATGGTGGCTGTGCCGACAGAAACGGCTTTAACCGTTGCATAGGTGCTTTTATCGGTGACAGTGGCCACGGACGGGTTGTCCGATGTCCAGACCAGAGACTTGTCCTTGGCGTCGGACGGGGTGAAGGTCACGGTTATTATTTCGGCCGCTCCGACGAGGGTCGTTATGGCGGTCTTGTCAAACGAGATGGCTGTCAGGACCTTGTCGCCTTCCGTGACGGTGATGTCGCATCTTCCGAAAACCGATTTGTTGGACTTTAGCATCGCGAGCACCTGTGTCGTACCCTGTCTGATGCCTGTGACGGTGCCGTCTTCGGCCACGGTAGCGACCCCGGTGTCCATGCTCTTCCAGATCACAGCCTTGTCAGGCGCTTCTTCCGGAGTGCAGACGGCTGAAAGCTTGAAACTCTTGTTTTCCTGAACGGTCACTTTGTCCGGTGAGACAGTGACCGCAGTGACCTTTATAGGTTCCACTGTCACCTCGCAGGAAGCTGTCTTGCCTCCATCGACGGTGGTGACGGTGACGACGGCCTTGCCTTCCTTGAGGGCGGTGACCTTGCCGGCATCGTCCACGGAGGCGATTTCCGGCTTGTCGCTGCTCCACGTGACGGTCTTGTCATCCGCATCCTCAGGGCTGACGGTGGCGGAAAGGGTCACGCTCTGCTCCACCTCAATCGTCACCGACTCCTTGTCCAGCCTGACACCTGTCACAGCTATGGTCTTTTTGCTGACTGTCACCTCGCAGGAAGCTGTCTTGCCTCCATCGACGGTGGTGACGGTGACGACGGCCTTGCCTTCCTTGAGGGCGGTGACCTTGCCGGCATCGTCCACTGAAGCGATTTCCGGCCTGTCGCTGCTCCACTTGACGCTCTTGTCGGTCGCGTCTTCAGGTTTCACTGTGGCGGTCAAGGTCTCGGAAGTCTCTTCGGTCAGCGTAAGCGAAGTCTTGTCGAGAGAAACTCCCGTCACGGCTATGGTCTTACTTCTGACGGTCACTTTGGCGTTCGCCGTCTTGCCGCCGTCCTTCGTGGTGACGGTGACGGTCGCCTCGCCAGGTTTCAATGCCGTCACGGAGCCGTCTCCACCCACGGAGACAATGTCCGGCGCGCTTGATTTCCAGGTTACGGTCTTGTCATCCGCATCCGCTGGGCTGACGGTGGCGGTGAACCTGCCGGTTTCGCCTTCCGTGAGAGTCAGGCTTGTGGGGCTGACGGAAACGGAACTTACCCGAATCTCGGCCGGTTCGGACTTGCAGCCCGGAACAGTTATGCCGATAATGGCGGCGAACACCGCCGTAATGGAAAGGATTGTCTTTTTCATCGTTGGTCTCATAGGAATAATCTTGTTGGAATGTTGACACGGAAATGCGGGGCACGTGCGTTCAGCATGCGCCCCAATTGTTTGGATTTTATACTATAATTTCTTGATTTAGAACACAATACCCCCCCCCGAAGAGAGCGAGAGGTTGTCTGTCACTATGTGAGCTACGGTTCGGCATCATCAGTAAATGTCGTTGACTTCTGCGAAGATATGGTTTTTCCTCCACGATTGCAATACTTCCCGTGTGATAAATAGAGGTTCGCAATCATGTCGAAACTATGGGAATCACTCTGGATTGATGCGTTTGGCGTTTATGTTGATGAAAAGCAACTATGCTTAAAATTTGTTTCTTATAGGAAATAAAACTATCTTTGGGAAACAATTTGTGCACTATGGATGTTATATCGAGGTCGCAATATGCCAGTAAGGTGGATTCCTGGATTGGAAAAGGTCAGATTATAGTTCTTGTCGGGCAGAGGCGAGTTGGGAAGAGTTTCGTGCTTAAAGATTTCATTGAAAGGCACAAAGCCGAGACTGACGCCAACATCATCAGCATTGACAAGGAGAAGAAGTCTTTTGATGACATCAAGACTTACAAAGATCTGAACCGGTATATTGATCAGAGGTTTGATTCCAGTAAACATAATTATATTCTGATTGACGAGGCTCAGGACATCTCGGAATGGGAAAGGACTGTAAGAAGTTACAGGACAGAGGATAACACAGACATCATTGTCACAGGAAGCAATTCTTCAATGCTTTCTTCAGACCTTGGCACCATCATCGGAGGACGGTATGAGGAGATACATATTCATTCATTGAATTATAGGGAGTTCCTGCTGTTCCATAATTTGGAGGACAGTGATTCTTCGCTGGCTTTATTCCTGAACTATGGCGGACTTCCTGGCCTGAGCAGAGTGGGAATTGATGATGACGAGCATTGTTGGGAATATATAAGCGGAGTGTATGACACGGTGATGCTCAAGGATGTCATAGAAAGACACGAGATCAGGAATCTGCCGTTTATGAATAATCTGGTTCGTTTCCTGGCGGATAATGTCGGGAAACTGAATTCTGCGAACAGCATTGCCAAGACAATGAAATCCACGGGGCAGAATGTGTCCACGCGGGTTGTTCTTGAATATCTCGGCTACTTTGGAGAGGCTTATCTCCTGTATGATGTCCCGAGGTATGATATTCACGGAAAAAAAGTGTTTGAATCCAATGACAAGGTCTATTTCGAGGACATCGGAATCCGGAATTTCATTGCCGGAGGAAACCGTGAGCAGGACATTGAGAAAGTTCTGGAGAACGTTGTCTATAACCGGCTGGTCAATGACGGGTTCAAGGTTCAGGTCGGTCAGTTGAGGGTAGGCGAGGTCGATTTCGTGTGCACTAAAACTGGAAAGACGGCCTATGTCCAAGTCTCTTACATCATTGCGGACGAGGAGACGAGAAAAAGGGAGTTTGGACGCTTGGAAAGCATCAATGACAACTACCCAAAATATGTCATATCCCTCACGCCTTTGGTGAAAAGGAGTGACATGAACGGGATAATCCATCTGGGACTCAGGGAGTTCCTGATGAATGG
>CAVEIF010000099.1:0-4547 GCA_963615835.1 Coprococcus eutactus
ACTACACCGCCATCAAGAACTGTGTGCTTCTGGCCCGCAATGACAAGAACATCAAACTGGAGAAAAAATACCTCCCGATGCTTGTCCGCGTCACCCCGGACGAGACCGAGAAGGCTTCCGCCCAAGCCCGCCTCAACGCCCTGAAGTAGGAACGGAGCGCTAGATTGTTTTTTACAATATTTATATTGTACAATCTACATATTGTCCTTATATTTGTCAATAAATATACATTTGTATATGACATTCGATAAAATACTGGATGATGGAAGGCTTAGGGCCGTAAGATATGAGGGACATGCAGATAATTGTTTTGAAGAGTTGTTTGGCCAGTGGTATGATATGTTGTGGCTGAAAAAATTCTTTAATGACAACATACTCGACTTGAAGTCATATTTTCATATTACTGATGTGTATGTGGCAGTGAGAGAAACAATTGAGGATGCTTCAAGGCTTGAATGCCTGATGCTTGACATTACCCCGAAGGCCGATTTGGATTTGCTTTTCAGGCATTTGGAGAGCAATCGTTATTCGGAGATGTCATTGGGAAAGGAAAAAGCAAAAGGGGGTAGTTTGCGATATCATCCTTCATGGTTGAGAGTATATGCCATAAAAATTGAAAAAGGGGTGTATCTGGTAACAGGTGGTGCGATCAAATTGACTGCCACGATGTCGGAAAGAAGTCATACTTTGGCTGAACTGGCAAAGTTGGAATTGGTTAGAAATCACCTTATTGATGAGGGCGTATTTGACAAGGACGGATTTAATGATTATATCAAAAATGAGCAAGGCAATTGAATATCTTGACAGGCATCAGTCCGCGACTCCATCCAAATGGGGAGAGAATGCCAAGTGGCGTAGAGACAATGAACGATGGCTGAAATATTCCAGATTCATCACCATGAAAGTGATGCGTGCTATGGATGACCAATCAGTCATTCAGTCGGAACTTGCTGAACGTATGGGGTGTTCTCAACAATATGTCTCAAATCTTTTGAAAGGAAGTTCGAATATGACGTTGGAAACGATATCAAGATTGGAGGAAGCCCTAGGTATTGATATCCTTCATTCAATGTTGACCGCTGTTTCCGGATATTCGCAGCCGTCCCTGTCTTCTGCCCGCTATCTAAGTGACAGTGATTAGACTTCAAACTATGGTCATTTCTTGCGTTGCCCGGTGCGGTGGCTTTGCTCGTAGAGTTCAAGGGAGTTGATGACGTTCTGCCAGATGCTGTAGAGGCCGCCGGCGACGGAAGTGACCGGGGTCATGTAGGAATATCCCAGCCAGATCAGGAAGCCGGAGTTCTTCTGCCCCAGAGCCTGTCCCGCTGTGATCTCGTCCGGCCGTGAGGTTTTGTGGTCCTTGCTGCCGTTGGACACTCTTCCGGCCACTCTTCCGACCGCGAACTGAAGGATTGTGCAGACAAGGGACAGAATCCCGATTGATATCGCTGTCCAGACGGAGATTCCGCTGTTGACCAAGGCTCTCGTCGCAAGATAGATCGAGAACGCCAGAGACATTCCCCAGAAATAGAACGCCCAGTCAGTGAAGCGCATAAGCCATCGCTGAAGTCTTCGCAGGGTGTAACGTATGACCCAGGCCAGAAGCAGGGGCAGAACCAGCAGAGGAAAAACCCTTGCGCTGATCGCGGCGAATCCGTCCAGGAAAGATGTCCCGGCTCCCGGGTTGACGATTGGAATGACCAAGGGGAGAATCACAGCCGCCGCGATGTTTATCAATACCACATAAGACACTGTGTCCGAGAGGCTTCCTCCCAATTTGCCCGTAATCACCCCCGCTGCCGCGGCTGTCGGGCAGATGAAGCAGAGCATGGCGCATTCCACAAGAATCCTGAGATTGCCGTCCGGCAGCATCGTGGCGAGCCAGGTGAGGGCGATGAACATTATTATCTGGAACGAGAGCGCGAGAAAATGCCATTCCCTGAACCTGAGGTCGTGGGGCGAGATTGTGTTGAACTGAAGGAACAGCATCGTGGCCACGAGTGTCGGCTGGATGTCCTTGGCGAACTTCGAGAATCCAGGCTCGATGTTTTCGGCCAACGGATTCACGAGAAACAGGATCAGATAAGAAGATATTCCCACGATGATTGCCAGTGGCAACATCCAATCCTTGATGAATTTTACAAATTTCGCCATAATCCCACGATTCGACCGGCAAATGTACGGCAAAAAAATCAACTTGCCGTTCTTTTCGAGCTTTTTTTGGAAGTTATTAGAAGCTGTTTTGATTTGTTTGTTTGAAGATTTGAGGGTGAAAAACTTCAGGTTCGACCGCTTCTTCCAAGGAGGATAGCGGTGCTATCTGACTGAAGAAGCGGGAAGAAAATGAAGTATTTTTCACCTCAAAGAACATTTCAAACAAATCAAAACAGCTTCTTAAACTTTGCCTTACGGGCATCATCAGGGGAGAAGGCTCGATCTTTTTGCCGACAAATTCTTTGTCATATTCAAACAGAGCCACATCTGCCATTCCGATTTCTCCTTTTGGGTCTTGGTCTTGCCGGCCACACGTTTTCAATTCCGCGGTTTGGTAATTGCCCAAGATTGATTATATTCGCACATTATGAGATTGGATATGAGAAAGTTTGTTATCGTCGTGACGGTCGCTTTGACGGCTGCGGTTTCTTTGAACGCGCAGACGGGCGCGTGGACAGGGAAGCTGAAGGTTTCGGGCGTGGAGGTGGCTCTTATATTCAACATCGGTGAGGAGTCCGCCACGCTTGATGTGCCGGATCAGGGGGCGAAGGGGATTCCGGTTGAGGTGTCGAGGGACGCTGTGGGCGGTGTCACGCTGAACGTCCCGGCTATCAACGCCTCGTTCAAAGGGTTGTGGGTAGGGAAGGTCATCGCCGGGACTTTCACCCAGCATGGGATGTCGTTCCCGATGACCCTTACCCCCGGAGCGCCAGTCGTCAGGCGGCCGCAGACCCCAGCAGGGCCGTTCCCTTACACAACCGAGGAGGTGTCGTTCACAAACGGCGACGCTGTCCTGAAAGGAACGCTGACGCTTCCCGAGAACTGTGACAGGAGGACTCCCGTGCTGATTATGGTCACGGGCAGCGGCCTCCAGAACCGGGACGAGGAGCTGTTCGGCCACAAGCCGTTCGCTGTCATCGCCGACGCTTTCGCCAAGGCGGGGATCGCCACGTTGAGGTACGATGACAGAGGGTTCGGGGAATCAACCGGTGACGTTGTCCTTTGCACGACCGAAGATCTGAAGAATGACGCGCTGTCAGGTGTCAAATTGTTAAGGGACCGTTTTGACCGTGTCGGAGTCCTTGGACACAGCGAGGGAGGGACCATCGCGCTGATGCTGGCGGCGGAAGGGCAGGTGGATTTCGCGGTCAGCCTTGCCGGGATGATTGTCTCGGGAAGCGAGACCTTGATTGCCCAGAACAGGCGTGCCCTGAAGGCTGCCGGTCTGCCTGAACCGGAAATCGAAAGCTTCACACGTCTTCTTTCCGACACCTTCGACGCCATAAAGACAAAGTCTCCGTTGCCTTCGGTGGACAATTACGACATCTCCGACGCTTTGAAACAGAACTATGCGGCCGCCCTGATCCAGTTCCGTACCCCTTACATGGAATGTTTTCTGGGTTTGGACGTGTCGCAAAGACTGTCCGCCGTCACCTGCCCCGTCATGGCTCTTGGCGGCACGAAAGACACGCAGGTACGGTGTGACAGGAATATTGAGGCGTTGAAGGCCGGCCTGCCTTCCGGCGGCAAGAACCTTGTCCGCGCCGAGGAGGGTCTGAACCACCTTTTCCAGCACTGCGTCACCGGCGAGTTCTCTGAATATAAGGAAATCGAGGAGACCTTCTCCCCCGAAGTCCTTTCCCGGATGACCGCCTGGATTCTGTCACTTTGACAGCTTCTTAATCACGTTTTTCACAAGAGCAACCTTCAGTTCAAGTCATTGGACACATTTCTTTGTGATAATCTCAAAAAGGTGTGAATTTGTGTGTCCGATAATCTCAAAAAGGTGAATTATGCTAAAGCGTAAGATATATGGACGGCTTCTGGAATGGAAGCGGGAAAAGAATGGTAGCACGGCTCTTATGATAGAAGGCGCAAACTTTATCTCTGAGCCACGGTCACGCAAATTGGTCACTATATCCTTGAAAAGCATCTTCGGATTGGACATCGTCACATAAACATCCAGATTAGCTCTACCTGTCAAATCGTTGAGAACATCGTCGCCCAAATGTTGAAGAGCAGCGGACATAGATTGTACTTCTACAGCCGCAGTGACGAGGACGCCGACAACCGGATGGAGATAGATTTCCTGATACAGAAGGAGGTCGTCACCAGCCGTCACAACATCTCTCCGATTGAGGTGAAAAGCGGGCAGCGCTATACCCTCAGCTCCTTAAATAAGTGCATTGAGAAATATGGTGAAAACCTTTCGACACCGTATGTGCTCCATTCAAAAGATCTGAAGCAAGAAGGAGAAATCGTATATCTTCCACTATATTCCGAGTTTTTCAAACTTATGTACCTATAATTCCTGGTTTTCCACTTTCGCCTTC
>CAVEIF010000100.1:0-547 GCA_963615835.1 Coprococcus eutactus
TATCGTGGAATTCTGGAACGATGGGAACCTTCCGGAGCCATAATCATTTTCTCCTTTCATTGTAGAAAAGCTGTACCGCTCTTTATTACTTTCTCCACGGTACGGCTTTTCTATTGCTATTTTCGGAGGGTAAAGATGAGGAAGAATGTGTATTATCTTCTGAGATTGGCGAAAGCGTTCCGGTGTATAGATTGGGATCCGGAAAAGCACCCGAAGGGGGAACGCGGACGGTTCGTAAAGAAAAATAGCGGATCTCGAAGAATCCAGAAAAAGAGACCGATAAAACTGTCAAGAAAGGAATATGCGAAAGTTATGCATAATCTGAATACACATTTATCGGACGAGGAAAAGCAAAAAGATAACCTTCAGAAGTGCATTGGGGATTATCTTTATGTGATACAAAATAACGGCTTTAATAATTATGTAATCCTTGGTAGAATAAAGCTAAAGTAACAAGGAGGGAGTAATTATGTGGGAAAAGCTGGAAAAAGCGTTACGAGAGTTGTGGGATAATGATGAATTTATTTTCGGCACGAAGGTTTGTCTC
>CAVEIF010000100.1:557-4175 GCA_963615835.1 Coprococcus eutactus
ATTATATGCCTTGTCTATCTATAATGATGACCCTTTCGAGGACGAGGAGGAAGGCGAGAATGGATAACGTCAAAATCATTTACCAGATACTCAAGACGCTTGAAGAAGCGATGGACTATGAGGAATTTGATCGCCGGAGAATTTCGGCGGAGCGTTTTGGTATTACCGAGACGCGCCTGCAAGCTGTCTTAAAGATAATGAAGGATAGCGGTCTTATAGAGGGCATTTCTTTTGAGGAAGATATGAAAGGGAATCTGTACTCGAATGCAAGCCGTATCCGCATTACACTGGCGGGGATAGAGTACATGAATGAAAATACATTGATGAAACGGATGGCGAAAACGCTCAAAGGAATCAAAGACGCCATTCCGGGCGCGTGACTATGCTATATCACAGTGACGAATACAGAGGAATCGCGGAGCGCTTGATACGGGCGCTTCCTGAGTTTCAGACGATACGGGAGGCAGAGCCGAAGATTGCCTACTTAGCGTCTGACGAAGAAAAGAAGAAGAATCGGAAAATCATATTTGGCGATTGCAATTTGGTATCTAGCAGATACAAATGGTGTTGCCCGTATGATTTTTTTATTGTCATATACGAGCCGAATGTGATCGCGTACGGATTGGATGAGAAACAGAAAGAGACGCTCATTCGCCACGAGCTGAATCATATCGGTATCGATTTTGAAGGAAACGAAAACAGGTATTACATCGTGCCGCATGATATAGAAGAATTCTGGCACATTATCGAGGATTGCGGATTGAGGTGGTGTGAAATGAATGGCGAGAGGAGAGAACCCGAACAGTCGGGCTAACTTAAAGAAGCCAGACGATTTTACTTCGAAAGAGCTTCGAGAAAGAGCGAAAAAGGGGGCGGAAGCCTCCGCTAAAGTGAGACGCCAATTAAAGACGTTTCGCGAGCTGGATACCGAGCACACGACGGAAGAAGAACGGCTGAAAATGCTGGCGGCGGTGAAACTGAAAGCCGTACATGGGAATTTGAAGGCGTTTGAAATCTACCGTGACACGATGGGCATGAATCCGAGAGACCAGGCCGGTATTTCCACGGAGTACGCCGATGACGGATTGACGGCCGCGCTCGTGAAAGCCGCCTCCAAGGTGTGGGAAGATGAATAACATAGTACAGCCGGTGATACGTTTCGAGGAATTGTCCAAGAAACAGGCAAAGGTGCTCACATGGTGGTGTGAGGCGAGCCCCTACAAAGACTATAACGGAATCATAGCGGACGGGAGCATTCGCGCGGGAAAGACCGTCGCGATGGCCACGTCTTTTGTATTGTGGGCGATGGCGACATACGACCGGCAGAACTTCGCCATGTGCGGAAAGACCGTCGGCGCGTTTCGTCGTAACGTCTGGAGCTGGCTTCGCCCGGTATTGTATGCCAGGGGATGGAAAATCACAGAGAGCTATTCCCAGAATACAATCGTCGTCGAGAATGGGAAGCACACGAATTTCTTCTATCTCTTCGGCGGGCGGGATGAATCGAGCCAAGACCTGATCCAGGGCATGACGCTGGCCGGGCTCTATTGCGATGAAGTCGCGCTCATGCCCGAAAGCTTCGTGAACCAAGCCACAGGGCGCTGCAGTGTGCCGGGCGCCAAAATATGGTTTAACTGTAACCCGGAAAGCCCCATGCATTGGATGCTCAAAAACTGGATAGAGAAACAGGACGAGAAACGAATGCTACACATTCATTTCACGATGGATGATAATCCGTCCTTATCCGCTGCCGTGCGCGAGCGTTACGAAACGCAATATGGAAAAGGCGGGATTTTCTACCAACGTTTCATTCTGGGATTGTGGGTGATGGCGCAAGGCGCGATATACAAAGACGCATGGAGCGACGAGCTATTTTTTGATACCGCGATGAGGGATTACATCATTACCAATAAACGCCGCTACCGTCGCTATATCGCCATTGACTACGGCACGGTAAATCCGATGGTGTTTCTGGACATATGGGATGACGGACAGACGGCGTACGTCATGCGCGAATACTACTGGAACAGCCGGGAAGACGGGAAATATGAAAAGGACAACAGCCAATACGGCGATGACCTGATTTCCTTTATCAACGACTTACCGCTGGCACCCGTCGCCGTTATCATTGACCCGTCGGCGGAATCTTTCAAAGTGGAAATGCGAAACAGAGGGCTCCGCGCCAAGGCAACAATCCCGACGATTAACGCAGACAACCGCGTCATGGAAGGGATACGCGCCGTCAATCGGCTGCTGACGAAGCGCAAGATATTATTCTACAAGCCCGAATGCCCGCATACGATAGAAGAAATGACGTCGTACGCGTGGGATGACAAAGCCATACAAAACGGCGGCAAAGAAAAGCCGCTGAAAGTCGGAGACCACACATGCGACGCGCTCCGATACTATGTAAATACCGTTATCAAGCCAAGGAGGATTGCGAATGCGTAGAAACAGAAAGACAATCAAGGCCAAAGCGACGGACGCCTTTAGCAATGCCCTCGCGCGGCTGGGCGCCGGAACGCCGAACCTGATGGAGGGTACAAGCTACTCCATGCAGCGGCTGACCCGTGACTACAACTTATTGAACAGCTTATACCGCGAACATTGGATCGTGCGGCAAATTGTCGATATTATCCCGAGCGATATGCTGAAAAATTGGATCACGCTGACGACGGAAGTGTCCCCGGCACTTTTGAAGAAGGTAGACCTGGAACTTCGCCGGACGCAGCTGATACAGAAACTCAAGACCGGACTCCAATGGGGGCGGCTCTACGGCGGCGCGATTGGCGTCATTGTCGTACACGGACAAGGCGACAATATGGATGAACCGCTGGATTTACGGCGCGTCATGCCGGGCGATTTTTGCGGCCTTCTTATCTTTGACCGCTGGAATAACGTCTCGCCCTCCAATGAGACCGTGGAAGACGTGAGAGACCCCGAATTCGGACTTCCGAAATATTACACCGTGACCGACGACGCGACGGGCGAAATGGTAAACGTCCACTATAGCCGCGTCGTTCGTTTCATCGGCGACGAGCTCCCGTATTGGGAAGCGAAAACGGAACAAGACTGGGGCGCCTCCGTCGTCGAAAGTATCTTTGAAGAACTCAAGAAACGCGACAATGTTTCTTGGAATATCGCACAGCTGACCTTTATGGCAAGCCTCCGTGTGCTCAAAATGGCGGACATGGGGCAAATGCTCGCCGCCACCGATGAAATCACCAAGGGCGAACTGTACCGCACGATTGAGGCGCAAAATTGGCTCATGAGCAATATGGGAATGCAGATCATAGACGCCTCCGACGATATGCAAAGCCACCAGTACACCTTCGGCGGCTTATCCGACGTCTACAAGCAATTCATGATGGACATTGCGGGCGCGGCCAGAATCCCGGCGACGAAACTTTTCGGACGTTCCCCGGAAGGCATGAACGCCACGGGCGAAAGCGACCTACAAAATTACTATGACATGATAGCCCAAGAGCAAGAGGCGAAACTGCGGCCGATATTGAATAAGATACTCCCCGTTCTTTGCGTCTCCACATTCGGAGCTGTCCCGAGCGATTTAGACTTTGAATTTGACCCCGTTTCCGAGCCGTCGGACGAACAGCGGAC
>CAVEIF010000101.1:0-4099 GCA_963615835.1 Coprococcus eutactus
GTGACAGCCCCTGAGGGGCACGGGGAAAGGTTTCCCCGAAACCCCTTCTGTCGCTTCGCTCCTAATCTTGTACTTTTTGGAACTTTAGTGGTACGCGTTGTTTAAATTCTTAAATATGAAGAGAATTCTGGCGTTTCTTGTTGCGGTGTCGTTTCTGGCGCCGGTGCGGGCGCAGGAGCAGGAGTGTTGCTGCTGCTCGTCGGAGTGCGGGCCGAAATATGTCGCGTTGTCTTTTGATGACGGGCCGAGTCTGAAATATACCCCGATGATGCTGGACGTGCTGGAGGAGAACGGCGTGAAGGCCTCGTTCTTCCTTATCGGACGGAACATCACGGAGGAGACCGCTCCGGTCATCCGGCGCATGGTCCGGATGGGCTGCGACGTGGAGAACCACACCTATTCACATCCTAATCTCACGCAGATTTCTGACAGTCAGATTCTTGAAGAGGTTGCCAAGACGGATTCCCTGATTGAGGCGTATGCCGGAGTCAAACCGGAATATCTCCGACCGCCCTTCACGGCGCACAACGCCCGCGTGGCCGGACTTGTTGGCGGGAAGATATTCATTTCAGGCCTGAGTTGTCAAGATTGGAGACCGGAGATGCCTGTAGAAGACCGCGTGACAAAGACCATTGACCGTGTCGAGGACGGCCGCATCCTTCTGTTCCATGACACGAACGAGCGCACCGTCGAGGCGATGAAGACCCTGATTCCCGAACTCAAAGCCCGAGGCTACGAGATAGTCACAGTCCCGGAACTCTTCCGCCTCTCCGGCCACACCCCCGCCTACAACTCCCCGAAGATGTACGGACGCGTCTATTGAGAAAGTTGATTATACATTTTGTATAATACAAAATAGATAGTATATTTGCCGTATGAAAGAAAACGACAATATATCCAATCCTTTTGTGCTCCAGCCTTATGTCTGTAAGGAACTGTTCTGTGACAGGGAGGCAGAGTTGCGCGACATCATCTCATACATCGGAAACGGGGCGAACGTATCGTTGATTTCAATGCGAAGGCTCGGCAAGACAGGTCTTATACTGCGCGCGTTCGATGAGTTGAAAGACAAGAAGTACGGCTATGACACCATTTACGTGGACATCTATGCCACGACTAGCATGGAAGATTGCATTTCCGCACTTGCCTCAGCCGTGGTAGCCACGAAGAAAGAGTCCGGCATCCGGAAATTCTTCTCGCTGCTGGGCGGCATCCGCCCTCTGTTGAGTTACGACCCGGTAAACGGACAGCCTCAGGTCTCGCTGACATATCAGACCGAAAACGAGAAATTCACGACTCTTGATTCAATATTCGATTATCTGGAGAATCAAGGCGGCAAGGTTCTCGTGGCCATTGACGAATTTCAGCAGGTCCGCAGTTACGAAGGCGTTTATATGGAAGCCGTTCTGCGGACCAAAATCCAGAACCTGAAGAATGTGAGGTTCATATTCAGCGGCAGCGACAGGAGGATGATGACCGATATGTTCAGCGGAGAGCGTTCGCCTTTCTACCAGAGCGTCGTCAACGTGCCGCTCTCGAAGCTTGACCGCGCGGTGTACACTGATTTCATAATGCGAATGTTTGAAAGGGGCGGCAAACATATTCCAGAAGATATCGTTTCCTACATCATCGAGTGGAGTCGATGCCACACTTTCTACACTCAGACGCTCTGCAATTTCACTTATATGGACAGCGGCAAGACTGTGACGATGAAAGATGTTTATGCCGCCATCGACCGCATCTTCAGGTCGGAACAGGATAAATTCTTCACCATCAGGGCGATGCTGACCAGAGGACAGTGGAAATATCTTGGCTGCGTGGCCAAGGAGGGCATCCTGCGGCAGCCCACATCCGGAGCTTTCCTCAACAAATACCGGCTAGGCACCCCGGCCGCTTCCAAAAGATTCCTGTTGTCGCTGCTTGAAAAAGACCTCATCTGCGAAGAGAAGACGATGGCTGGCAGCGAGTACAGCGTCTATAATGTCTTCCTCTCCCGTTGGCTTGAGCGTCAATGACAAGACACGTCCGAATCAGTAAGGCGCAGCCGTCCCGCCCGCTTGCGGAACCGGAGAGTCTGGGCGCTTACGAGTTTTGCCATCACGAACCAGTATGCAATCTCGAAGACATTCACCGCGGACAACGGAAGTTTCATCCATTGCTCGATATTGTCCCCTCCGAGAAAGAGAAGCGAAGTGCAATTCGTAAGAGTCTGAGCCTCATTAGCTCCGGACGTGACATTGACAACGCATAGCACAACGCTGTAGAGAATCATCACCGCCTGCGCCTTCATCGCTACTCCCCACCAGTCCCTGAACTTCCGCCCTGCCATTTCAGCGGAGAAGAAACTCCCGACAAACAAGCAGAGCGAAACCAGACTCAATCTCAACAGGAGCAGTATCGGCGCCGCCACAAAGGAAAGCCACCTCCACTTCTGCCACTTCTCCAGCATCTGTGCCCTTGCCTCATCCCCCCACAAGATCGAAATTCTGTAGCTCAGGCATTAATACAAATTCCTGCTGTAGAAACGTAGTGATAAGCATCACGCCGACGTACAGCAGGAAATACAAGGACGCCTTCATCAGAACTGAATAGTCGAAATGCTATATATATTTTTCATTTCTCATTTGTCTGAGACGCGCTGTTCATAGAGGTATAGGATGCCAAAAGACCGCCCAAGATGGAAACAGCGATTATGATATTCTTTGCTGTTTCTTTGTTCTCTAGCAAAAGCGATATAAGGACGTCAATTATTAGTACAACAACGAAAAGCAGAATGAGTCTCTTGCCATTCACTTTAATTCTTCCCTTCTCACGAATAAACTGACCTATCAACAAGCCAAGAGAACAAAAGACAGCCGCCATTGAAAAGGAGAAGAAATAACTGTTATCAAAGAACAGTGACGTAACAAACAATAAGCAGGAGAAAAATAAGATTAAAAATAAATACTTTTTCATCAATAGTTCGTTAAAAAATTTAACAATTATATAATTTTCAAATATTTACAATAACAATAGCCCGTATCGGGACGCCTTGTCCGCTTTAAGGCCATCCTCAGGGCCTCCAGTGGATACTCCGTGTCAAGTGTCGGCCCGACACTCCAGCCAACGATCTCCTCCGTATATGCGTCCAATATCATCGATAGATAGCAGAAGTGATAGTGGTAATCGTCATCCATGATGACAATATATGTGATGTCGCTAACCCACAACTGATTAGCCGCTGTAGGTATATATTCCTTGATAAGGTTTGGATATACCGGCAGACCGTGCGTTGAGTCCGTAGTTCGGGGTTTTGCTATTCTCAGCCTCACCTTGTGGCCATTCTCGTTGGCAATTCGGCAGAAGCGGTCACGACCTATCGGACTGTCACATGAGAACTCTTTGCGGTACATGTTCCAGATCTTGGCTATGCCCATGCCAGGATCTAACTCGTGTATATCCTTGACATATTGAAGGGCGAACTCCTCGCGGGATGCTTTCGCCAAGGCTGCATCGTCATCGTACTGGTAATAAGCCTGCTTACTTACGCCAACCAGTCCGCAAAGTCTCTGAACTTGATAGCGTCCAGAGGCCTTTGCGTGCAGGTTATCTACTGTTTGGCGCCAGCTTTTTTTCTTATCGGGATCCTGAACTTAGCTTCGGCTACGTTGATCATCTCGTCGTAGAACTCCGCCTTGATCTCTGCTTGTAAAAGCTGCGCCTCCAACTCTTTCACTCTCTCCTGGAGTGCTTCCACTTCTTCGCTCCGATCCGGAGCAGGGGCTGTTGTCTGAGGCTTTTGCATTACTGTTTGGGGAGATGGGAACACTCTTCCGTTCTCCGCTACAAAGTTAGCAATCCATCTGGCAATTGTTTTCTCACCGACGGGGACCATCTTTGAAATACGTTTCCGGCCATAGCCGGTTTCTTGATAGATCGATATCACTTTGTCGTAATACTGATCTCTTCTCTTTGTGTGATAAACAAACATGGTTAACTCATTGTTGTGAGTCAACTTTTTTCAGAGAAAGTCATCGGGACTTTTTCCGGATGTTGATAACTTTTGACAGGGGCGGCTTTGTGGGGATAGGGTTTTTCGGTATCTTTGTACCGCTGCAAT
>CAVEIF010000102.1:0-3981 GCA_963615835.1 Coprococcus eutactus
CCCATTTTTTACTTCCGCCATCCTGCCGGGTATATATTGTGAGACGTCTCAAAAAACATGATGATTAAAGACAGAGGAATTATGAGAACAAGATTACTTATGGCAGCCGTGTCTGCCATCCTGATGCTTTCGGTTTCAGCACCGACGGAAGCTCGAAGGCCACATCGTCACGGCGGCTACGGATTTCATCACAGATGCTATCCAACGGCGGTCGCTCCTTCTTTCCGGACAGTGCGGGTGGAACGCACTACCTCGATAAACAGAACCTCCCGGGTGGAACGCAAGCTGATGGCATTGGCATATATTCAGAAGAATGGCTATCTTTCGGTCAGCAAATACTGCGCCTTCACAGGACTGAACCGCCAGTTCGCCGAAGCGGAACTGGATTCGTTCACTCTGGACAGAAAGGATCCGCTAGTCAGGACAACGCAGGGAAAGAAGACGGTTTACAAATCGGCTGATGAATGAGAAGAACATAGTGAGATTGCTCGGATGGGACCTCCAGACGGGCTTCCGCATGCTCCTGAAAGAGTACAGGGAACCCATCTATTGGCACATACGGCGAATCACCGTGAACAGCGAGGATGCGCAGGACGCCACGCAGGAGACATTCATCCGGGTCTTCCGCTCGCTGGACAAATACGACCGCAGCCGCTCATTCACTGCTTGGCTCTACCGGATTGCCACCAACGAGGCGCTGCGCATCATTGAAAAGCGCCACCCCACGGTGGACATCGAGGGCAACGCCGAGGCGATGTCAATGCTTGCCGATGAATATGTTGATTTCGCGGATGCCGAGGCGGTCATTCTCCAGAAGGCGATACTCTCCCTTCCACGGAAACAGAGGCTGACATTCAACCTCCGCTACTATGACGAACTTGACTTCGGCGAAATCGCGGAAATCACAGACACGACACCCGACGGGGCGAAGGCCAACTGGCATAATGCGAAAGTAAAAGTCTCAAATTATGTGAAGGAACACAATGGATAAGAATATGAATATGCCCGGCATCGGCAAACGGATGCCTTACAAGACCCCGGACGGGGTGTTTGAAGACATAGAGCGCAATGTCCTTTCGGCCACGGGATGTGCTGGAAAGCCTCTGCGCAGACTGCGTTCTGTCGGCATTGCGGTTGCCGCCGCAGCTTCGCTGGCACTGCTTGTGGTCTTCTCGTGGCACAGGCAGTCATCCGGGACAGACACGTTTGCGCAGGTGCGTCAGGCATTCGAAAGCCTTGATGACGCCGACCGGACTTTTCTCTCGGAAATATACAATGAAGACACTTTTATCAACACAAATTATTAGGAATCAATGAAAACAACAATCAGAAACCTTATAATGGCGGCAGTCGCCGTGCTGCTGTCGATGTCTCTGTCCGCGCAGAGCCGTTCCAACAGAATCAGCCGTGAGGAACTTGCCGTAAAACAGGCGGAGCACATCTCGGAAACACTCGCTTTCGACAAGGCCACAAGCGACAGGTTCAAGGAAACCTATTGCAGTTTCCAGAAAGAGCTGTGGGCTTTGGGGCCGCGCCCGGAGAAGCAGGAATCGGATAATCCTGGCGAAGAGGAAATGAAGCAGCGTTTCGAACGCAGCCAGAAGATACTCGACCTCCGCAAAAAGTACTACGACATCTATAGTACCTTCCTCTCACAGAAGCAGATTTCCAGAGTTTACGAAATCGAGCGTGACATGATGCGCAGTCTTTCCCGGCAGAAGCCGCAGGGTCAAAGGTCACAACCTTCAAAATCAAGAAAGAATGCGGACAGGTAGATTGTTTTTGAGCATCCTGGCCTTGAGCCTTGCTGTAACAGGCTGTTCCTCGAAAGAGGAACTGCCTTCCGATGTGCCGGACGCGCCTCTTGACGGATTCGGAGAATATGTCAGCGGAACATTGCCGTACAGGAAGAAAGCCATAGCGATGGACAACGGTTCAAAGCCGATTCTTGTGATGTACCTCCACGGAGGCTCCTCAAAGGGAAATGACAATGAGACGCAGATGAAGGAAGCCGCCGTCAGCGTGATTTCCGCTTATCTGGCTGACAATTCCATCCCGAGCATATTCGTTGTTCCCCAATGCCCGTCCGCCGGGAGCTGGGGAGCGAAGATGAACGAGACGCTCGCAAAGCTTATAGATGAATACGAAGCGTCTTGCGACGGAGTGTATGTCCTCGGCGGTTCGATGGGAGGCACCGGAACATGGTCGCTGGCAAACACATATCCCGAGAAATTCCGCGGAATAATGCCTGTCGCAGGGAAACCGGGAACAGCCGATGCGGCCAATTTCAAGTCAATGCGCGTCTGCGCCGTGATGAGCGAATCGGACTTGGTCATGAAGACGGCCTACGAGGATGTCAGGGTCTTCTGCGCGCGCATAAACGCCGCCGGAGGCTCCGCTTCCTGCACGATAGTACCCGCATCGGAACAGTGGTCTCACGAGATGACCTGCGAGCAGTCCTACACAGCGGAGCGCCTGGGCTGGCTGCTGGGGAAATGATGTCTCTTTTTCGCCGGACTTTTGCACTCGCTTACAGCTTCTTATACTTTTGCACAACGAACATATTGTGATATGGGAAAAAGTATCGTGCCCGGTTGGGCCAAAGGTTTCAAGCGCTCCGTCACCGTGTGCGTCCAGTATTACGACTCGCCCTGCGGGGAAATCATTCTGGGATCGACAGGCGGACTGTTGTGCCTCTGCGACTGGAAGGGAAAGGATAGTGCCGTAAAGAATATGCGCAGAATCATCAAGACCTTGAATGCGGATGTGAGGGAAGAATCTTCGCATGTACTTGAGCGAGCGAAGATTCAGCTTGACGAGTATTTCTCGGGCAAGAGAAGGTCTTTCGACATACCGCTGCGCACCATCGGGACACCTTTTCAGAAGAGCGTGTGGCAGGAACTGCTCATAATTCCGTACGGAGAGACGAGAACCTATATGCAGATAGCGAAACAGGTGGACAACGTCAAAGGAGTCCGCGCCGTGGCGCAGGCCATCGGTGCAAACGGAATCTGCATCATAATCCCCTGCCACCGCATTATCGGTTCAAATGGCTCACTGACTGGCTTTGCCGGCGGACTGGATGTCAAAAAGGTACTTTTAGAAGTGGAAAACGTTTGAATATCAAGGACTTTCCAAAGCCGCATCAAGCGTGAACAGGCTTCTCCCGCTTCCTGTCTTCGGACATCACCGCCGACTTCCGTAAGAGAAGAAACATCAGCTTATCTGTCTGCTCTGAAGGCCAATGCTTTGGCGAAATGGGAAAAGTACCTGTCTGACGGAAGCAGGGCATCGCTGTCTTCGGAAAGATACTCCTCACAGAACTGGTCTCGAGCCCTGATAACCTCCTTGAGCATAGAGTCACGTGATGAGAACGACTCATTTATTCTCCCGACGGCGATTGTCAGGTCAAAAAGATCAAGAGCGCGGACAAAAGCGCTTTGGGTCATCTTAGCATTGCCTTTCCGTTTCCACTTCATTGTTCTGCCGACCTCACTGCCAATGTTGGCCATCTGCGCGATGAACGGCATCTCCGCCCATCTCTCCACATTCGGTTTTTCTGGAAGCTTCTCCATCACTTGACAAGGTTTTCAACAATCAAATGAATATCCTGTCTTATAGCACAATCCTCAACATTTCTGCTGAAGTTATTTCTCCTTGGACTGATGTTGATCAATGAATCAAATTCGATAAAATCATCTCCTTCAACATCAGGATAAAAGTTGATTCCCCACAATGACTGCTGCTTGGAACCATCCTCCAACAGAAGTCTTTCCAAATCAGAATGCAATTCAGCGTTCACCGCCATGATCTTACGGTCAACGTCAACTACTCCCTTGATCATGTCGCCGTAAAAATCCAAAGCCATTTCTTTAAGTTGTGACTTGCTGATAGGTTCTCTTATTATTGTCATTCCAAACGTAATCTAACTCAACTTTCGCAAGTAGGCAATTACTTGCTGTAAAATACTTTATCTCACGT
>CAVEIF010000103.1:0-3711 GCA_963615835.1 Coprococcus eutactus
GAAGGGCCGAAGTGACCTAAAATCGTCTTTTATAAACCTTAAATTCGTAAGCGTAACCGGTTTCAGGATCCGTGGCGGACGGCGTTTCCGACTCCACCATCCAGATCGCCGGATCGATCACCGGAAAGAAAGTGTCGGCGTCATCAATCACCGCATGTACGTGCGTTATGTAAAGCCTGTCAGCCGTCGGAAGAGCCTTGCGGTAGGTCTCTCCGCCGCCCATTACAAAGATGCGCCATGACTTCCCGTCTCCTTCTGTAAAGGCGGCCTCATCTCCTCGGGATGCGCCGGCTATGCCGACACCATCATCCACGGCGGCATTTCCTCCTTTCCGGTTCTCTTCCGCCAATGAATATGCCTCCTCAAGGCTTCCGGCCACCTTCACGCCCTCGGGAACATCATCCCAAGACCGCGAGGAAATCACAATGTTATCCCTTTTAGGGAGCGGCCTTCCTATCGAAAGGAAAGTCCTGTAACCCATCACCACAGGATTCCCGGTGGTTGTGCGCCTGAAATATCTCATGTCTTCGGCGATGTGCCAGAGAAGGCCGTTGTCCTTCCCTATCGCTCCGTTGTCAGCGACCGCCGCGATGATGCATTTTTCCATAAACCAAAACTGTTTCGGGCGTAAAGTTACAGTTTTTTACCATATCCGCAAAACAGAAAATGAATAAGTTGCGGTAACATCAAACGGTTGGCGACCATAGATGGACTTTAATTTATAACTCACGTGCGCAAAGTCCCGACCTTCACGCACGGAAACCGGCACCTATCGCAGGTGGTACATGCGTTTGCGCTATCACGGTTTCCTTTTCAGGAGACATTCACTGTCATAGTCAACCGCATAAAGTCTTCATCTTCAATATGTATTTGTATTTTGCATGGCCTCTTCAATCTCCTCTCTGCTGACGTAAGCTCCTTGAATGCGGCAGACTTCTCCGTCATACGCCAGGATCATATCACCGCTGCCTGCGAGACATTCCGCTCCCGGAGTGTCGATGATTGTACGGGAATCCTGCCTTGATATAGTCCTGAAAGCCATCCGTGTCGGGAATCCGTCCTTGATGATTCCCGGGATGACCATTGAGGAAGGCCTTTGCGTAGTGATGACGAGATGTATCCCCACGGCCCGGCCTCGCCGGGCAAGACGGACTATGTGATTCAGAATATCGTCAGGAAGCTTGTCCGTCTTCCGGCCAATCCACGTCGGTGCCGTAAGGTCGGCGGACTCATCAATCACCACGACTATGTACGGCATCTTCTTTCCCTCTCCCGCTTTGGCGTTGTATTTTCTGATGTTCTTCACATTGTCACGCGCAAGTACGCCATACCTTTCTTCAAGCTCCAGAAAAAGTGAGTGAAGAACCTTTTCGGCTTCCTCCGCCGTAGTCAGGACAGTCTTTTTCTCCACATCAGGCAATGCTGCGATATATTCCTCTTTTTTCTTACGCGGCCTTTTCGGCCATTTTCATCTTTCTCATCGGTCACGTAGCTACTGCTACGCTCCCTCTTCCAAAGCAGAAACTGTCTCAAAAATTCCGCATAATTAAATTCGGGGACCATTTCAAAACAACTTCTAAAACCGTATCGTTTAGGAAGGCTTGACAATGTTACTGTCCCAAACGGTTTTATACTGCAATAGCCTTTGGTGGCCAGGGAACAGTTATCAACAATTGTTGATCCGCAGATTCAGATGTCTGATCTGCCCAATCAAATCATCGAAGTCGGGTGATTCGCCATAGATCATAATCTCCCGCATTGCGTAATAATCCTTGCGCCATTGTTCAAGGATTGCATCAGATGGGACGATGCAGATTCTGTTTGGAGACAATGATGTGTAGTTGAAACCTTTCAGCCCGATGAATTTATGCCTGTGCTCAATGATGCTGTTCCATAAACGATGGTCTGACAACGCCCGGTCTGCTATGTCGGTGTCGGCTATCTTGATGATGTCATAAAGGTGACGGGACATTCTGTCCACACGAATCTGCTCAGGGCTATGCGAAAACTCTTCGTGAAGGAGGCATATCTTCTCAAGAAAAGTCCTTTCCGGAACGACGGCATTTACTGTTACCGGTGGCTCCACAAATGGGGATTCAGGAAAGTTGTCTTCGAGAATGGAGCGGAGTTCAACAGGTTTCAGCGGCTCGGACATTGACCTGCCGCTGACTTCTACTATCACCTGACTTTTTATATACGGGTTATTGCTGAACCTTGACTGATAGCTGATTTCTATTCTTTCTGGGTCGGTAGTCGTTATGGGAGTGATGTTGACGGCCACCGTAAAACAATCCTCAGGTACGCCTTGCTCGAGCATTCTATCTTTGATGTCGAACTGAAGCCGTTCCCTGACAAAAGAACAGGCGGTGCGCCTCAGCTTGTCGCTTATCTGAGTTTTCGACAGGTCTCCGGAGAATCCCAGATATTCACGACTGACAGCGATGTCGACATCCTCGGAGAAGCGTTCAATGAGTTTCCAGCACTTTGAAAGCGATGTGCCTCCCTTGAACGACAGCGACTCTGAATATGGCAGGGAGAATACCGCCCTCAAAACGGCCGTAACCCACCAGTCTTTTTCAATAATCTGAGGGTCAAGTCCTGAATTGTGACCCAATACACGTATGAACTGCTGCTGGGTAGATGCAGGTAGGGTTATGAATTTCATATTGATAGCAAAACTTTTCTTATCCAGGCCGGGGACAATGCGATGTCGTTTTTGAATTGCGTCTCGCTGACGGAGGTTACAACCGTGCGGATTTTCCCCAGAACATCTTCGTTTACGCCATCTTTCCCCAACTCTCTCAATGCGGCTACTACCAGCTGCATTTCTTTTGACTCGTATGCAAAATTTCTGGATTCGTCTGAATGTTTGAACAATATGCCTTTCCCTTTTCCGACATTGACTTTTCTGGGCGCTCCGTCCGTTATGAACACGACATTTCCCGGAACTTGCGCAGATATGCCAAGAGCGTTCAGGGCAAATGTCCCTGTCGGGCATATTCTCGCCTTGTCTCTTTTGGCTATGGCATACGCCGTCTCTTCTGTCGTTGGAGGGATTATCCCCAGTCCATATTGTTTGTCTATTTTCGGGTAATAGTATATTCCGTGCGCTATGCGGATTAGCATCCCACTTGATTTTAAGCGCTGTAGGCTTTTCGTCACGGCCTCCGGTGTCCCGAATGATGCAAAATCAGCCGGAAATATGAAAGCCCCCCTTCTAAGAGATTCTATTGCGTTTTCTATTTGATGAGTAATGCTTTCCATTGGGCGCGAACAGTTAAAAGTGTCCGAAATATAGCACAAATTTCGGACATCAGCAAAAAGATAATCAGATGACTGATTCTTGGGGAATACTTGACTCATACCAATGTATCGGATGGAGAATTGACCATATCTGTCCTGCCCTCGGCGTAATCCAGCAGACCTTTTCTTATGCCGTCAAGTTTCCATAGTGACAATACCATGATATTATTTTTAAGGTCATATGTCTCTGTTGTTGAGATGGAAGGATTAGCCTGACTCGGTCCCGTCATTCCGCGCACTCCAACCCAGCCGACGCCATCCGCTCGGAATGACAGAGTCGCCTTGGACGCGGCCGACGATGGTTTTTAGGCTAAGTAAGCGGTAAAATGTTATTATTTAACGGTTACTAAAGCCCATTCATCAGGAACTCCCTGAGTCCCAGATGGATTATCCCGTTCATGTCACTCC
>CAVEIF010000104.1:0-3436 GCA_963615835.1 Coprococcus eutactus
AGGCCGTACAGGCCCGCATAGACAGGCTTTTCTCCATCAACGGAAAGAAGACTGTGGATTCCATCCACAAGAAGCTCGGCAATATAATGTGGGAATATGTGGGTATGGCCCGCGATGCCGAAGGTCTCAAGAAGGCTATCAAGGAAATCTCCGCGCTCAAGAAGGACTTCTACTCCAACGTGAAAGTTCCGGGAAGCCAGTTCGAGTTCAATCAGGAGCTTGAGAAGGCTCTCAGGCTTGAGGACTTCTTCGAGATAGGCGAGCTTATGGCCCGTGACGCTCTCAACAGGAACGAATCCTGCGGAGGCCATTTCCGTATCGAAAGCCAGACCGAGGAAGGGGAGGCCAAGCGCGACGATGAGAACTATATGTATGTGGCCGCTTGGGAGTACAAGGGTGAAGGCGTTGAGCCTGAACTCCATAAGGAACCTCTCAAGTACGAATTCATAAAGGTCGCCACGCGTAACTACAAGGACTAGGAACAAAACAACTTCTAAACGAGATGGAATTCAATTTGAAGATATGGCGTCAGAAGAACGCCAAGGCCAAAGGCCATTTTGAAACTTACCATATCTCAGGTATTGAGGAGGACGCTTCCTTCCTTGAGATGCTCGATATACTCAACGAACAGCTTATCCGCGAGGGATGCGACCCTGTAGCGGTGGAGAGAGGCTGTCAGAGCAGCGGCCCGGTATCTTTCGACCACGACTGCCGTGAAGGAATATGCGGCGCCTGCTCGCTCTATATTGACGGAAGGGCGCACGGTCCGGACGACCACGTGACCACCTGCCAGCTCTTTATGAGACATTTCAAGGACGGGGCCACCATTACCGTGGAGCCGTGGAGGAGCGCAGCTTTTCCTGTGATAAAGGACCTTGTGGTGGACCGCAGGGCTTTCGACAAGATACTTCAGGCCGGAGGATTCATTTCCGTAAGGACCGGAGCGGCTCAGGACGCCAACAATATACTCATCCCTCACGACAAGGCCGAGGAGAGTATGGATGCCGCAGCCTGCGTCGGATGCGGAGCTTGCGTGGCCACCTGCAAGAACGGTTCGGCTATGCTCTTCGTGGCGGCAAGGGTAAGTTCCCTCGCCCTGCTTCCGCAGGGCCGTCCGGAGGCGGCTAAGAGGGCGAAGGCTATGGTGGCCAAGATGGACGAACTGGGATTCGGCAACTGCACCAACACCCGCGCCTGCGAGCTGGAGTGTCCTAAGGGCATAACAGTGGCTCACATAGCCCGTCTCAACAGGGAGTTCCTCAAGGCAAAGTTCTCAGACTGAGACCGAAGGTCTTCATAATTAAGAAAGGATGGCTTTCGAAAGCCATCCTTTCTTTTGTTTTTACCACAGGAAATTATTGAAAGGGTAGCGTCCAGCGTGGATTTCCGCCACCATCTTGTATATATCGTCCTTAAGCTTTTCTATTCCTTCCTTCTTTAGGGCCGAGATGAATATGCAGGGGACTTTCCTGTCGTTGATCCACTTGTATTTGACCTCGTCGAGCGTAAGATTCCTGTCCGACTTAGGTTCGAGGGAGAATTCGTCATATTCTTCATATGTGTAGGCATCCGTCTTGTTGAATACAAGATATACCGGCTTATCCGCTGCGGAGATGTCTTTCAGGGTCTTCTCCACCACTTCCAGCTGCTCTTCGTAGTCGGGATGCGACACGTCCACAACGTGTATCAGGACATCGGCTTCCCGCACCTCGTCAAGGGTGCTTTTAAAGGCCTCTATCAGCTGTGTAGGGAGTTTCCGGATAAATCCTACGGTGTCGCTCAGAAGGAACGGAACATTGCCTATTACGACCTTTCTCACCGTGGTGTCGAGGGTGGCGAAAAGCTTGTTCTCCGCAAATACGTCCGACTTGGCCAGAAGATTCATAAGAGTGGATTTGCCGACATTGGTATATCCCACAAGCGAAAGCCTTACGAGCTGTCCTCTGTTGCCGCGCTGGGTGGCCATCTGCCTGTCGACCTTTTTGAGCTGTTCTTTCAGCCGGGCTATCCTTTCTCGGACTATGCGGCGGTCTATTTCTATCTGCGTCTCACCCATTCCTCCGCGCATACCCACGCCTCCCCTCTGTCTCTCAAGATGAGTCCACATACCTGCGAGACGCGGCAGCATATAATTGTAGCGGGCAAGTTCCACCTGCATCTTGGCGTAGGCTGTCTTGGCGCGCTGCGAAAATATTTCGAGTATCAGGCTGGTCCTGTCTATGACGGCGGAAGTCTTGATAATCTTCTCGATATTGCGCTGCTGCATACCGGTAAGTTCGTCATCGAAAATGACATAGTCGATTCCGTTTTCTTCGCAGTAGAGGGCTATTTCTTCAAGTTTTCCGCTCCTTATGTAGGTGGATTTCTCCGGCTTGTCCACTCTCTGGACGAATTTGCGGTCTCCTGTTGCGCCGGCAGTCTCCGCGAGGAATTCGAGTTCCTCAAGGTATTCCATCACCTTGCGCTCGTCATCCCCCTGCCTGATGATTCCGACGAATATCGCCTTTTCTTCTTTGCTGCTGTTCATTTCATCAAAAAAAGGCCATCCTTTTTGCGGGACAGCCTCAGTATAGTGTTACTAAAAATTATCTCAACTGGAAGATAACCGGGAACGTGTAGGTAACCTTAACCGCACGGTCTCTCTGGCGGCCCGGCTCCCATTTAGGAGAGCTTGACACTACGCGGACGGCCTCCTTGTCGAGTGACGCATCCACGCCTCTGAGCACCTTCACGTCTGAAATGGTTCCGTTAGGATTGACGGTGAACTGGAGCATTACACGACCGCTCACGCCGTTCTCCTTGGCGATTTCAGGATAGTTGAGGTTGGCCGCCACCCACTTTGAGAAGGTGTTGGCATCTCCGCCCTGGAAGGTAGGCTTCACCTCCACAATCTGGAACGGAATCGCTTCTTCCTCAATCACTTCCTCCTGAACTTCCTCCACATAGTCCATAATCTCGACTCCGAGGTTGCTGTCGTCCTCAAGATTGAGAATATTGTCCTCTACCTGAATGTCATCGTCAACGATGTCAATCTGGTCGGAAAGAACCACTGTCTTAGGTACTTCCGGTGGTGGCGGAGGGGTCTCCTGGGTGATAGGGATGATTTCCTCTTCAGCGACCTCTATGGTCTCGGCCACGAAGGTCGTCTCAGCCGTCTCGGTGCTGGTCCATTCGAATGCGAGGAACACGACCAGAAGGGAGAAGACAAAACCAATCTCAATAAACAGAAGTTTCCTGTTTTTGAGGTCGGCTTTCGGTGATTTCTTTACTTCCATCTTATCAATTTCTTTAAATATTCGATTTGCGCTCCAAAGATAAAAATATTTAAACTCATTTCCAATTCATTTCTATTTTTTAATTTTATTTATCTTCAATCATTTCAAAACAGTTTCTAGGAAGTTGTTTTGAAATGGTTCCCGAATTTTATTATGCGGAA
>CAVEIF010000105.1:0-3299 GCA_963615835.1 Coprococcus eutactus
CGAATGCGGCGCGGGTGTCCGTCCTAGGACATGCCGCGCCGCTCGCGCGGCGTCCGTGCCGCGCGTCGGGATCTTTTGATCCCTGCTTCGTGCCGGATCAGCAAAGATGAACACGGATAATTGACGGTTGATCGCCGAAAAAGCTCGCGTATCGGCAAATTTGACAGCGCGGCAAACAATAAGCCGGAATCCTTTTTCGATAGTTTGATGCAGATGCAAGGCGGCAAGCGCGAAGGCAAGGGGGCGTACTGACGTACGTTTCCGCCGGCTGAGCGGCGATGCCAACGCAGCTGATGCGCGAAATATCGAAAAAGAAGGATAAATCGCGTACACGCCCCTTGGCGCCGTTAGGCGGATATGGATACAGCGAAATGAAAAGACTGTATTCGAAGAATAAAATCGAAAAAAAATCAAAAAACTATTTGACAGGCGCGTTCATGACGCGTATAAGCCGCCCTCGCCGACGGGATGAGACAAGCCCTCGGCGCGATGAAAACAGAAAAGAAGAAAGCGACAGAGAAATATAAATCATTGTTAGGGTATTTCGCGGATCGAGAAATCGATTCGAATGAAATTCAATTTCAAGTGTCTATACATATGGGTAATTTCATTCGCGAGAATGGAATTATGTTGGCGAAGCAATCGAAAACCTTCTGCTTTAGCTTTAAAGGAGTGGGATGGAGATTAAGCTATGCAGGGCACACGGCGGATGCCTTGGCGCTGAGAGGCGAAGAAGGACGTTGCAGACTGCGATAAGCTTCGGGGAGTTGTCAAGCGAACTGAGATCCGAAGATGTCCGAATGGGGAAACCCGGCGGCGCGATAAGTGCCGTCACTCCGAAGCGAATACATAGCTTCGGGAGAGCGAACGCGGAGAACTGAAACATCTAAGTAACCGCAGGAAGAGAAAGAATGATCGATTCCCCCAGTAGCGGCGAGCGAAAAGGGAAGAGCCTAAACGCATGTGTGTGTAAGCGTTGCAGCGTTGCCATGTGCGGGTTGCGGGATTTCTCGTCATATAATGCAACTTATATGGTTCACAGGAAAAAAGAAAACGGAACGGATCTGGAAAGTCAGGCCAAAGCGGGTAACAGCCCCGTACGTGAAACTTTTTTTACTGAGCAGAGAAACACCCAAGTACGGCGGGACACGTGAAACCCTGCCGGAATCTGCGAGGACCACCTCGCAAGGCTAAATACTCCTCAGCGACCGATAGCGAACAAGTACCGTGAGGGAAAGGTGAAAAGCACCCCTGCGAGGGGAGTGAAAGAGATCCTGAAACCGTGTGCCTGCAAACCTTTGGAGCCCGTTGGACGCAAGTCGAGGGTGACAGAGTACCTTTTGCATAATGAGTCAGCGAGTTACGTTTTGTCGCAAGGTTAAGTCGATTCAGAGACGGAGCCGAAGCGAAAGCGAGTCTGAACAGGGCGATAAGTGGCAGGACGTAGACCCGAAGCCGTGTGATCTATGCATGATCAGGTTGAAAGAGCGGTAAAGCGCTGCGGAGGACCGAACCCACCAAGGTTGAAAACTTGGGGGATGAATTGTGCATAGGGGTGAAAGGCCAATCAAACTCGGAGATAGCTGGTTCTCCCCGAAATATATTTAGGTATAGCCTCATGTGTCTGATTAGGAGGTAAAGCACTGACTGAGTGCGGGGTCTTCCCGGATTACCAAGCTCATTCAAACTCTGAATGCCTAATCTGTAAAACATGGGAGTCAGACTGCGAGCGATAAGGTCCGCAGTCGAAAGGGTAAGAGCCCAGACCGCCGGCTAAGGTCCCTAAATCCGTCTAAGTGGAAAAGGATGTGAAAGCGCAGAGACAACCGGGAAGTTGGCTTAGAAGCAGCCAACCTTTAAAGAAAGCGTAATAGCTCACCGGTCCAGCGAATTTGCGCCGAAGATGTACCGGGGCTCAAGACGGGTACCGAAGCTGCGGGCTCATGCGATAAGCGTGAGCGGTAGGGGAGCATTGAAGCGCGCGGCGAAGCAATATCGGCAAGACGTTGCGGAGCGCCTTCAAGAGCAGATGCTGACATGAGTAACGATAAAATATGTGAGAAACATATTCGCCGCAAGCCCAAGGTTTCCCGGGCCAGGATTTTCCTCCCGGGGTGAGTCGGGACCTAAGACGAGGCAGAAATGCGTAGTCGATGGAAAGCAGGTTAATATTCCTGCACCGCAAGTGATGTGTTTGAATTGCAGCGGGGACGGAGAAAGTGAGGCGAGCCGGAGTGTTGGTAACCGGTTCAAGCCCGTAGGAAGGCATTATAGGACGCGACAGCGACAAACGTAGTGCCGATAATTCCGAGAGGCGATGAAGAGCAGCTAAAAGCTGCGCAAATTCGCCGAAGCTATGCTCCCGGGAAAAGCCGCGGCAATGAATATCATGTGCGCTCGTACCGCAAACCGACACAGGTGGGCCGGAAGAGTATTCCAAGGCGCTTGAGAGACCCCTGGTTAAGGAACTCGGCAAATTAGCACTGTAACTTAGGGAAAAGGTGTGCCTGCTATGGTGAAGGGCTTCGCGCCCGGAGCCGGGGAGCAGGTTGCAGAGAAATAGTGGTAGCGACTGTTTACTAAAAACACAGGACTCTGCTAAGTCGCAAGACGATGTATAGGGTCTGACGCCTGCCCGGTGCCGGAAGGTTAAGAGGAGCTGTCATCCGCAAGGAGAAGCAGCGAATTGAAGCCCCGGTAAACGGCGGCCGTAACTATAACGGTCCTAAGGTAGCGAAATTCCTTGTCGGGTAAGTTCCGACCTGCACGAATGGCGTAACGACTTCCACGCTGTCTCGACCGGGGACTCAGTGAAATTGACATGACGGTGAAGATGCCGTCTACCTGCGGCAAGACGGAAAGACCCCGTGAACCTTTACTATAACTTGACAGCGGTATTTGGACTAAGCTGTGTAGGATAGGTGGGAGACGATGAGGCCAGGGCGCCAGCTTTGGCGGAGTCATCCTTGAAATACCACCCTGCTTTTTCCGGATACCTAACCGACGCCCGTGAATCCGGGCGCGGGACACTGTCTGGCGGGTAGTTTGACTGGGGCGGTCACCTCCAAAAGCGTAACGGAGGTGTACGAAGGTTCCCTCAGACTGATTGGAAACCAGTCGAAGAGTATAAAGGCATAAGGGAGCTTGACTGCGAGAGAGACATTTCGAGCAGGTGCGAAAGCAGGTCTTAGTGATCCGGTGGTTCCGAGTGGAAGGGCCATCGCTCAACGGATAAAAGGTACTCCGGGGATAACAGGCTTATCTCCCCCAAGAGTTCACATCGACGGGGAGGTTTGGCA
>CAVEIF010000106.1:0-3277 GCA_963615835.1 Coprococcus eutactus
CATTGTTACTATACATTTCTCCTCGTACAGTGACAACTTTTTTCAGTTTAAGTCAGACAGACGGAAGTGTGTATTCACTTTTGTCTGCCATTCACATTGGTGCATAATGATTTGCTCACACTCGAAGATTCCGGGTGTAATTATTGAAAATTGTGAGGTGTGATTTGTCTGCCTTACTCGTATTGCTCGGCAGCCTCCAGGAGTCTCTTCCTGATTTTTGATACGAGTGCTTTCGGCGCGAGTACCTTTATCCCTTCTCCGTATTCGATGAGGGCTTTCTCAAGCTCGTAGTTCTGGCAGGCATACAGCTGGAACACCGCCGATCCGTCCTCTCGTCTTTCGGCAACCATCTGGCTCTCGTGAATCGGTTTCGTCTCAATGTAAGGAGTGTTGTAAGCGTTGGCCCAGAAGCGTATCGTGCAGGCGCGGTCCATCGTTCCTGGAATCTTCGTCACGCCGACCATGTCCTTGAAGTAAGTCTCCGGATTGAACTCGGGAGTCTCGATGAATGCCTCTCCCGGAGCGGGCCTCACTTCCACGATTCTGTCAAGAGCGAGGTTCGCCACATACTTGTCCTTGGCACCCTTCCCGAACACGAACCAACGGTTGCGGTATTCCTTGAGGATATACGGGGAGAAGACGTAGGTGTGCGGCTGGTTCGCCTTGAACGACTGGTATGTCATCTGAACGGGAGTTTTTGCGACTATCGCCTCATAAAGGGGAGTTATGAAATGCAGTCCCTTGAGGCGGTTGTTCCCCTCGAAGTAGATTACCGGCTTCCTCGTATGCCTTACGGAATTAACATGGTCCTCCAAACGGCCGACTATGTCCTCCATGCCGGAGAATCCTGAGAATCCCGACAGCTGCTTGAGGACTTCCACAGCATCGCCCATCTGCCGCAGGTCGGATTCCGTCAGGGGAGTGTTCGTGATTGAGTATTCAGGGTCGGAGTAACAGTAGTATTTGCGGTCTTTTACTACTATTGGTGCATTATATCCCAATTCATCCGAACGCATCTTCTGCATGTCGAGCTGGATAGTGCGAGTTGACAGATACTCGTCCTTCCCGGTGTACTCGTATAGGGCATCCGAGCAGGCTGTCACAAGATCATCGAGCGTCCATCTGCGTCCGGTGTTCCTAAGACAGTTGTCTATTGTCTTGTATCTGAGAAGTGCGTTCTTGTTTGCTGGCATATCAATATCCTTTTTTCGCAGCCTCCAGGTCTGCTATGATTGAGGTAAGATCTTCCGTGTAAATGGCCATCATTCCGTAGTCGAATTCCTGCCAGAGCAGGGGGATTGAATTCTCCTGTCGCCTTGACGATTGCGTCCTTGACCGGTTTGATTTTCATTTTGGCATTGTTCAGGTGATAAATGGCGAGACGCATCGCTTCCGGAATATCTGCCGGTCTCAAGTTGCCGGGAACAGAAGAATGGGAGTCAAGCTCGCAGGAGATAACCTCTTTGATTGATCCTTCTATGGAATCAAGCTGTGCTATTGCTCCTTCGAGGACATTCTTCGGCTTGTCGTCTGGAAGGAACCGGGAATTCCTCAGCTGATAGTCTAACGTCTTCAGCTTGCCTATGATGTTGTCTATTTTTTGTCTCTTGTTTTCGTTCATGACATATGCTCGTTTCTTCCGTAAATGCCGGACTTGTAAAAGGAAAGGACCGGCGTTTCTCAACGGGAGGCCCTTTCCAACTGATCAAATAGGCACGCAACCCTAAATTTGAAGAGTTGTCACAAATTTATCGAAAATTCTTTTACTACGCAAAAACATTTCGTACTTACCCTTCACCTTTGCATCAGAAACTAAAAGAACTATCAGTAAACCTTTAATACTATTACTACAATTATGTATGAGCTTTTGATTAACGATACGCCGGTGAAGATATGGGCGAGAACAGTTGACCCTTCCGCATACAAGCAGATATACAATCTGGCGACGCTTCCGTTCGTGTTCCACCACCTCGCCTTCATGCCGGACGTGCATGCCGGGGTGGGAATGACCATAGGCGGTGTATTGGCGACAAAGGGCGCCGTCATACCGAACGCGGTCGGGGTTGACATAGGCTGCGGAATGTGCGCGGTGAAGACGAACATCAGAGTGGAAGACCTCACTCCTGAAATCCTCCGCAAGGGATTCATGAGGGGCATACGCAAGCAGATTCCCGTGGGGCTGGAGCACCAGAAGACGGCGCAGGATGAGTCCCTTATGCCTCAGGGCTATGACATGGACTCCATGTGGGTGGTGTCGCGCCAGTACAAGTCCGCCACCAAGCAGATAGGCACTCTCGGCGGAGGGAACCACTTCATCGAGATACAGAAGGACCAGGACGGCTGGGTGTGGGTGATGATTCATTCTGGTTCCCGCAACATCGGCCTTCAGGTTGCTGAGTACTACGACAAGATTGCGAAGGACCTGAACAAGACGTGGTTCTCCAATGTGAACCCTGACATCAACCTTGCATTCCTTCCCGTGAAGAGTAAGGAGTTCAAGGACTACTGGAAGGAGATGAACTACTGCGTGGAGTTTGCCCTTGCGAACAGGAAACTCATGATGGACCGCATTTGCGAAGTCATCAGTGACTGTATCCCGGCGGCAGAGTTCGAACCGATGATAAACATAGCCCACAACTATGCCGCCTGGGAACATCACTTCGATGAAGATGTCATTGTGCATCGCAAGGGTGCGACCCGCGCAAGGGAAGGGGAGGTCGGCATCATCCCCGGTTCCCAGGGGACGAAATCGTACATTACCGAAGGTCTTGGCAATCCTGACTCCTTCATGTCATGCTCCCACGGGGCTGGCAGGGTGATGTCAAGAACGGAGGCCGTGAAGACCCTGAGCCTGTCAGAAGAGCAGGCGAAGCTTGACGCTAAGGGCATCGTCCATGCGATAAGATGCCAGAAGGACCTCGAAGAGGCCGCATCTGCCTACAAGAACATCGACGAGGTCATGGCAAGCCAGAATGATCTTACCAGAATAGTGACTGCGCTGGAACCGCTTGCGGTTATAAAGGGAGTATAGAGGAAACAAAGCCGCGGGGGCGGCAATCCGGCCGTCCCCATTATCAAATGCCTCGGTCGTCTAACGGCAGGACGCAACATATAGGATGGGTTGAAATCCCGGTTCGAATCCGGGCCAGAGGCACGAAATATACGGGTCAGTGCTGAAATGGTATACAGGCCGGCTTGAGGTGCCGGTGCATGCATGATGCGTGTATGTAGTAACTGAAAAGTGTACCAGATTCTATTTTAAAAGTGTACCACCCAG
>CAVEIF010000107.1:0-3226 GCA_963615835.1 Coprococcus eutactus
ACGACAAGACCGTCTACTATGTGAACAACCGAAAGCATGGACTGGAGGTGTATCTTCCCGGAACAACGAACCGCTTTGTGACTGTCACAGGTGATATGTATCGTTCCGGTGCTGTAGCTCGCAATGACGAGGCATTGCAATCCG
Organism: Coprococcus eutactus; assembly: GCA_963615835.1. Classification (GTDB taxonomy): domain Bacteria; phylum Bacteroidota; class Bacteroidia; order Bacteroidales; family UBA932; genus Cryptobacteroides. Next base: position 145 of record CAVEIF010000107.1, read on the forward strand.
TACTGGATACGTTCATGAAGCGCACCAACCGCATGGTTGGGAAGGCTATCGAGCCGTGCTCTTATCTCACAGATGAAGAGGTGATAGCTCACGCAGAAAAGTCGGAATCCGGAGATAAGTTCACAGCCCTCATGAAGGGAAACTGGGAAGAGGGGTATGATAGCCAGTCTGATGCAGACATGGCTCTTGTCTCTATCCTGGCGTTCTGGTGCGGAAATGTTGAGGAACAGATTGACCGCATCTTCCGCTCCAGCGGTCTTATGCGTGACAAGTGGGATCGCATGACGGGAGACGCCACATACGGTCAGATCACCATCCGAAATGCTGTATCCTCCGGCAGCGCAATCTATCTTCCGATTGCAGACCTGAATTCTGCTGAGGCGGATTTTAATGATCTGGATGAGGAGGACAGCGAGGAGGAGCAGCACGCCGCTTTCAGTCCCGACCTCACTTATCTGACACTCACACTGGAGGAGATGAAACCGCATACGAATCCTCGGTATCAGCGTGATGAAATTGGCATCGGTAACGCCTTTGCTGACTACTTTAAGCCCATAGCAAGATTTAATGCTGACCGCGGTATCTGGTACGTCTATGACGGAAAGGTATGGCAGCCGGATGAAAACGCACTGGCGGTCGCCGAGCTTGCAAAACGACTCGCAGATGAACTCTACACCTTTGCCCTTCAAATTAAGGACGAGGATACGAGAAACCGCTATATCAAGCGAGTGCAGAAGCTTCAGCTTAGGAAGCATCGCAAGACGATGGTTGAGGATGCAAAGTCTGTGTATCCGGTCAAGATGTCTCTGTTTGACAGCTCGAAGTATCTCTTTAACTGCCAGAACGGGACATTGGATCTGAACACACTGACATTCAAAAGCCACGACCCGAAGGACTTTATCACAAAGCTGTCTCCCGTGAACTATGACGCAGGTGTATCCTGCCCTCGCTGGAATCAGTTTGTGGATGAGGTCATGCAGGGGAAAACGGCTGTGGGCAGATATCTTCAGAAAGCAGTCGGATATTCCTTGACCGGAGATACTTCTCTGGAATGTCTGTTCATCATGTATGGTCCTACGACCCGTAACGGTAAGACGACCACAATCGAGACGATTTTGCGTCTTATGGGAGAGTACGGAAGATCCGCAAAGCCCGACATGCTTGCATCCAACTTCAGAGGCCCATCCAACGGTGCGCCTTCAGAGGATGTTGCAAGACTTGCGGGAGCGCGTTTTGTGGGCATCTCCGAGATGGAGCAGAAGCTTACAATCAATGCGTCACTTACGAAACAGCTGACCGGTAACAACAAGATCACGGCGCGTTATCTGCATGAGAACTCCTTTGAGTTTAGCTTGCAGGCGAAGATTTTCATTGATACAAACCATCTTCCGAATGTGACCGACCAAACTCTGTTCGAATCAGGCCGTATCAAGATCATACCTTTCAATCGGCACTTTGAAGAGCATGAGCAGGATAAGTCTCTGAAGTCAACGCTGACGGACGATGCATCCCTCTCAGGCATCCTCAATTGGGCGGTGGAAGGGTATAAGCTGTTCAAGGCAGAAGGGCTCGAAGAACCGGAAGAGGTGAAGTCTGCCACAGCTCAGTACCGCCAGGACTCCGACCGTATCGCACAGTTTATTGATGCGTGGCTGGAGGAAGGCAAGGATGAGGATGGTGATAAGTACCAGGTGCCATGCAAGGCGGCATACCGGGTGTACGCACAGTGGTGTGAGGAGATGAACTACAGACCGGACAATTATAAGAACTTCCGAGCGGCAATGGAAAAGGTGTTCATGGTGGATACCAGACGACCGAAGGGCGGAGGAGAGAAAACGCCATTGATTATCGGTGTTCGGCTGCGCAAGGAGGAAGTAGGTGCGGAGGAAGAAGATGCGGATGCATTCACGCCGCTTGCAGACGAGGGCTGTTCGATATAATGAGCAGCCCCAGGTAGGTCTTGAGAGTCGCTGCTTAGACATCGACAGGGGCATCTTATGGACGTACCATGGACATTCACGGGGCGTCCACAGCTGCTAAAATGGTCAGCGAAGAAGTAAGAAAGAGAGACGGAGAGAGACGGAGAGAACCGGAGAGCCGTGTGTTTGTCTTGCCCACATGGGGAGTTAGACCGTGGAAGGGAAAGTTGTGAAAGTTCAAAACCGTTTTTCTTATTATTACTTTCTTTTATATAGAATTATATTTTCAACTTTCACAACTTTCACAAAGAGATAAAAATATATAGAAATATATAAAAACAGATCTAGAAATACAGATAAGAACTATTAAACCTATGAGCCTTATGCGCCCGGTTGTAATGGCCCTCTTTGTGGCTGACAATGAAGCCCAATTTGTGGCTGACAGGCTTTACAGGAAACTGTATGGCGTGTGAGTGACAAAGATGGCAGCGGCAACAGAGTAAGAACAGACGAGGGGTGAAGGTGAACGAAGGGAGCGTGAATGAAAATGACTGTAGCTACGGTGACCGTAATTGTGATTCTGATTCTGGCGGCAGTTTTCATTCTGCTTCCGGGATTCTGGGCAGTAATGCTTTTCCTCTCCATCGTCTGGATGTATAGACCAGACCTTACTGTGATGGATATCATCCGAGGAGTGGTGAGAGGGCTGCGGCAGGAAGAGCAGAAACAGCCGAGAAACAGCCGAGAAACAGATTCAAGAAATAAAAATCAAACAGAAGAGACATGAACAAGAAATAATTACAGAGAGCCGCGGCATGAAGCCCGGCGGAAAGGAAAAAAACATGAGCAAAATTATCACCTGTGAACAGGTATCGAACGGACACCCCGATAAAATATGTGACCAGATTGCAGACGCTATTGTGACGGACTGCCTTCAGCATGACAAGAGTAGCCGTGTGGCGATTGAAGTCCTCATTAAGGACCAGAACATCATCATCGCCGGTGAGCTGACCAGCAAACACGCACCGGATTATGAAAAGCTGGTCGATGAGGTTTTTGAGAGGATCGGTGAGGAGAAGCTCGACTATAGCGAGGTAAAAATCACCCCGCTGGTAAAACAGCAGTCGGCGGACATCGCACTCGGTGTGGATAAGGGCGGTGCA
>CAVEIF010000108.1:0-65 GCA_963615835.1 Coprococcus eutactus
GGGAGTACGGTCGCAAGATTAAAACTCAAAGGAATTGACGGGGGCCCGCACAAGCAGCGGAGCAT
>CAVEIF010000108.1:248-3207 GCA_963615835.1 Coprococcus eutactus
ACAGGTGCTGCATGGCTGTCGTCAGCTCGTGTCGTGAGATGTTCGGTTAAGTCCGCTAACGAGCGCAACCCTTGTTGTGTGTTACACGTATCACGCAAGACCGCCGGTAGAAAGCCGGAGGAAGGTGGGGATGACGTCAAGTCAGCATGGCCTTTATATCCCGGGCTACACACACGCTACAATGGTCGGTACAATGGGAAGCGAAACCGCGAGGCGGAGCGAATCCTGAAAAGCCGGCCCCAGTTCAGATTACAGGCTGCAACCCGCCTGTATGAAGATGGAGTTGCTAGTAACCGCAGGTCAGCGATACTGCGGTGAATACGTTCCCGGGCCTTGTACACACCGCCCGTCACGTCATGGGAGTTGGCAACACCTGAAGTCGGTATCTTAACCCGAAAGGGAGGGAGCCGCCAAAGGTGGGGTTGATAACCGGGACGAAGTCGTAACAAGGTAGGGGTACCGGAAGGTGCCCCTGGATCACCTCCTTTCTGGGTAAAAGCGCGAAGCTTCGGCAGAGCGCAAAAACCAAAAGAGAAAATCCTGTTTCAAACGCGGAGTGGAAGCAGGTGGTCGGAGTAAGAAGGAATGGGAAATTTCTGCTGGTTCTGAATTGTCAAGGAGGGCTTTTAGCTCAGCTGGTTAGAGCGCGCCTCTGATAAGGGCGAGGTCTCAGGTTCGAGTCCTGAAAGGCCCACAGTGCAAGAGACGGGGATTTAGCTCAGCCGGGAGAGCGGTGCCTTTGCAAGGCATAGGCCGGGGGTTCGAGTCCCCCAATCTCCACAGCGTCATTGTGAGGTTTCCGCAGCTTTAGGAATAAAGAGACGGAAAGGTCATAAAGACCGCAAGAACGTTGACAACCGAATACAGTATGTAGGCCAAATCGCGAGTGAAGGAAAACACTCAACAAAAAAACCAACCATAAAAGTATCCAAGGATACAACCGAGTGAAAGAAAGAACAGAGCGTCCGGAAGAAGGACCTGTTCCTTACATCACGTGAAAAGCTACTAAGAGCTTACGGAGGATGCCTTGGCGCTGAATGCCGAAGAAGGACGTGGGACACTGCGATAAGCCCGGCGGAGCCGTGAACAGGCGACGATACCGGGATTTCCGAATGGAGAAATCCGACAGAGCGAACCTTTGTCATCTTCATATGAACCAATAGTATGAAGAAGGGAACCCGGGGAACTGAAACATCTAAGTACCCGGAGGAAAAGAGAATATTCCCAAAGTAGTGGCGAGCGAAATGGGAACAGCCCAAACCGATACGGAGCGATTCGTAAAGGGGTTGTAGGGTCTTGTCAGAACGTGAAAAAAGCCGACGGATAGTGGAATGACGTGGGAAAGTCAGCCAAAGAAGGTGAGAGCCCGGTACACGAAATCCGAGAGACACAGACGAGAACCCTGAGTAGTGCCGTGCACGCTAATACGGCATGAAACCGGGGGGTCCACCTCCCAAGGCTAAACACATTCAGCGACCGATAGAGGACAAGTACCGTGAGGGAAAGGTGAAAAGTACCCCGATAAGGGGAGTGAAAGAGAACCTGAAACCGTAAGCTTACAAGCAGTCGAAGGGCTATACGCGTAAGCGGAAGCCTGACGGCGTGCCTCTTGGAGAATGAGCCTACGAGTTATTCGATGTGGCGAGGTTAAGTGAGAGAAACACGGAGCCGAAGCGAAAGCGAGTCTGAAAAGGGCGTGAAGTCGCAAAGAATAGACACGAAACCGGATGAGCTAACCATGAGCAGGATGAAGCGGGCATAACCCCCCGTGGAAGACCGAACCTTTCAACGCTGCAAAGTTGAGGGATGACTTGTGGTTAGAGGTGATATGCCAAACGAATTCGGAGATAGCTTGTTCTCCCCGAAATAGTTTTAGGACTAGCGGTGGGGATTAACTTGTGGAGGTAGAGCACTGAATGAGCGCGGGGGTCAAAGACTTACCAACCTCAATCAAACTCCGAATGCCATAAGTGGGACCCCGCCAGTCGGACTGCGGGTGATGAGATTCGTGGTCGAGAGGGAAACAGCCCGGATCATCGGCTAAGGTCCCCAAATCCATGCTAAGTGGGAAACGATGTGGAGTTACAGAGACAACCAGGAGGTTCGCTCAGAAGCAGCAACCCTTTAAAGAGTGCGTAACAGCTCACTGGTCAAGTGATTCTGCGCGGAAAACGTAACGGGGCTAAGCATGGTACCGAAGCCATGGGATTTATACGAAGTATAGATCGGTAGGGGAGCGTTCTGCGAGCGGAGAAGGTATACCGGAAGGAGTACTGGAGCGAGCAGAAGTGAGAATGTAGGCATGAGTAGCGAAAAACATGTGAGAACCATGTTCATCGAAATATCTAAGGTTTCCGACGTCAAGTCAATCTGCGTCGGGTTAGTCGGGGCCTAAGGCGAGGCCGAGAGGCGTAGTCGATGGATAGCCGGTTAATAATCCGGCACCTGATTATGGAGCGATGAGGGGACACAACGAGGGAATCCGGCCTGTTAGTGGATTCAGGTGGACGAACGTCAGCCGTTGAGGACGGGGTTAAAAGACCGTTCGAGGTGAGGGAAGTCAGGAGCCGTAAGGCGGAACCGAGAAGCACCTTGTTGTCAAGAAAAGCCTCTAAGCGGAGAAGTAATCAGCCCGTACCGTAAACCGACACCGGTGGATGAGTAGAGAATACTGAGATGAACGGGAGAACTATCGTTAAGGAATTAGGCAACATAGCCCCGTAACTTAGGGAGAAGGGGTGCCCGCCGGCTTGATAAATAGGGCTGGCGGGTCGCAGTGAAAGGGCTCTGGTAACTGGTTAGCAAAACCACAGGTCTCTGCGAAGTCGAAAGACGAAGTATAGGGGCTGACGCCTGCCCAGTGCCGGAAGGTTAAGGGGATTGGTTAGGAGGAATCCGAAGCTGAGAACTGAAGCCCCGGTGAACGGCGGCCGTAACTATAACGGTCCTAAGGTAGCGA
>CAVEIF010000109.1:0-3114 GCA_963615835.1 Coprococcus eutactus
AATACACCCGATATACCCCCTATGATAGCCCCGTGTCCATGACGGATACCCGTATATGCACTAGAGGCCCGCAGGAGGCCCTAGAAGGCACGATACGGGGATAGAGGGCAAGACAACGGACGAACCCGCATAATGCCGTAAAACGGCCCGCAGGCGGTCCCCTGCGGACTCAACACATTATGAGACGGTCCCCGCCTTCATCGAAGGAGACGGGGAAGGAGACGGAGGGACCGGGCAGGATCTCGGAGGCCCTGCGGGTCCGGATTGGAGGCCCCGGAGACCGTCGGGATAGGCCCCTTGGAGGTTACAAACGGACTTGTAACCTCTTGTAACCTGCTTGTAACCTCGCGTAAAAAGGTTACAAGGTTACAGGAGGTTACAAACGGGCTTGTAACCTTTTTCTTTAAATACCGTTTAAATACCCTATATATACTAAAATCAGAGGTTACAAGGTTACAACGAATCTAGAAAGTTTCGCGCTAGCGCGTAATAATTAGGCGTGCGCGAAATCTCGCGCAGGCGTGTATAATCGCGTGTGTACGCGCAAGGTTTTGCCCCGAAAATCTTGTAACCTTGTAACCTCGGATTTTTTGCCCCGAAAATCGACCCTCGGAGATGTCCGGATTATCGGCAGAAATCGGAGGGGAAAAAACCGGGGAAGATCTCGAAGATCGAAGGCCCGGTTAATCCGGTAAAATTGGCAGGTCCTCGGAGGTCCCCGCCTTCATCGAAGGAGACGGGGAAGGAGACGGAGGGACCGGGCAGGATCTCGGAGGCCCTGCGGGATCCTTCACGGCCCGAATTACAAAAATCGTAACGATTGTGTCGCAATGCACACCCACACACACACATACACACACACAACGCATACCACGGAGGGCAGGGGGCTAAAAACGTGTTACTAACGTCAAAAACCCATAAATAGGCTAGATTTAGTCCTATTGTCCGTAATCGTAACCCTTTTTGCCTCGCGCGTCGGAAGCTTGGTAACCTTCCATTTATACGCGTGAGGCTCTTTTTTTTTTGAATTTGGAGATAATGTTTAAGACATAATCCCGCTATTGTGTTCTGTCGCAAAACCGGCGACAGGGAACCGATTACATGGGTAGAGCTAATGCCAATTCTGACGAGATCCGCACGATAACCAAAGAGGAATACGCGAAGGCGTCGGAGGCTATGAGATCCTCGACTTCTAATGTTACTGAAGGGCGCAAGTCCATTAAGGCGGGTAAGAAGGCCACGAAGAAGCTACCCGATCTGATAATCCCGGATCCCTCGGAGATCGGGGAATATGCGCCGTTCGAAAACAACGATATCAAGCGCAGGGATGGCCTGACAATCAAACGCCACGATTACACCCCGTCCGACGGATCCGATATAATAGCGAATAAAGAGGGGATGACGCCCGGCGAAATTGAATCAGTCCACGCGATTAAGCGGATGATCGACGATCTCCGGGTAGTATGGATACCCGGAGACCTCGGAGGGAAGGCCCGTATCAAGGAATTTGAAGCCGGGGAAGAACGGGACGACGAACGGTTAGGGTACGCGTTATGCACCTTGGACGGGGACATAGCCCTTAGAGTGTGGAGGCAAGCGAATACCGCAGTTCGCGGGTTCCCTCGCTGGAATCCGGACGGATCCCCGTTAATCCGTGCGGGTTATGTCAGATTCACTAAGGAGAATCTGAATCAGATCCGGGACTGCTTACAGCAGATTTGTGCACGTCGGATACGCGAATTGAACGACGGCAAGGGCTTTAGTATCCCGAAATTCGAAAAATCCGCATTACAGGCGGTTATCGATGATGTCGCGGATGATAACGGCCCGGTTAATCGCGCGTTGGAGATCGCAGAGACGACGGATTGGGACGGAACCCCGCGCATGATCAATTTTCTTAAAGATCTCGGATACACCGTATCGGAATCATGCGGATTAACCCCGCAAAAAATCGATTATTGGCTGGAATGTTGTTCATACTGGACATTCATGGGGCTAATGGAACGCCAGATACGCACGACGGTTTACGATCTTTATCTGATGTTTTGGGGCGATCAAGGATTGGGAAAAACGACCACGGCGCAGTTTATCGGTAATGGATACTGCAGTGAAGCCCTGCAAATCCCGCGCGAAAAAGACACCACGACGCAAAGGGAGTTTTTGCGGGCTACTAAAGGTATGACCGTGTGCAGTATGGAGGAGGGCGACCAGTTCACCAAGAACAATGTAAACTTTTTGAAGAGTCTAGTAAGCCTAGACAGGTCTAGAATCACGGAAAAATACCAAACGACAGTTGAAGAACGCCCGATAAAATGTATTTTCACGGTTACAACGAATGAACAACAGATTATCAAGGATCCCGATGGTAGAACAAGGCGTTACCTGCCAGTGAAGGCGGGACGGACAAGGGAAGGCCTCGCGCCAATCGATGTAATCAACGACATAGAAGCGAACCATCCGGAATACATGGATCAGATTTACGCGGAAGCCCTCTTTAGGGTCCGGGAAAAGCTGGCCGAAAACGACAAACAACGCGCTTGGAGTTCCGGGGAAAAATTGCCCGACGGGACCGTATTATGGGCATTCGACGAATCGATGTACGCGGAGGGTGGCCTACAGGCGATGGTATGCCGGGAATGTCTAGAAAAGGATGCCCGCGTGGAGGATCTGGCCGATTATGTCAAGGCCCGCTTAACCGGGGAGATAGTCGGAGGGGACGCCCCGATAGAGACGGTAGGAGGATCCGTTACGGTGGAGGCCACGGCCATAGAAGCGGATTATTATCAGAGCGCGAAGCCCGGCCAGATCGGTAGAGATTGGGCAGGCATGACTAAAACCCTACGGAAAAACGCGGGATTATACGGATTGGATTACCGCGTGATCAAGATCGGCGGTAGAGCCGTGCGCGGGTACAGGTTGCAGGAATCGCCACCATCGACGGCGGAGGCCCCGCACGATATCGGAGGGTCCCCGCCATCATCGAAGGAGGCGGGGATATGAACCCGCGCGGGCCGGTCCTGCGGTTGAGCTATACGGACAATACCGCACGGTATCAATGCATGACGTGCGGGGCAGTCTACGAAGGACCCCGCGCAGGGTCCCCGCCATGCCCGC
>CAVEIF010000110.1:0-3108 GCA_963615835.1 Coprococcus eutactus
CGCCCTCGTTGATCTTTTTCTTTTTTGTGAGGAAATCGACCGTAAAGCATTTTTGCATAGGGGCATAGACGCCGATACAATTTGACTTTTCTATTAAAGGGGTGTGCAAGGGGGTGCAGACCAACTGTCAGGGGGTGAAAAGTCCGAAAATGCCCGAATTATCGGCATTTTTCGTTGTATTGCGGAAGTAAACTCGTTCCCACTGGTGACCGAATCGCACCGCAGGCAGAAGCATATTTGGCGCCGCTGCGTTGTCGGCGCTTGCCGCTTTGACCAGAAAAAACAAGGGCAAAAACAAAGGCACACTTTGCGTTTTCGGCTCGAAAATGTGGGTCAAAATACAAAGTGTGACTATTCAAATATGAGAGAAAACCGCTCCGTATCCCACGAGAAAACAGAGCGGCCATTCTATATATCATACTGTGATGCGGATGCCAGACTGAAAGATGAAAGACAGCTTTTCGGTTGGCATGATTTCCACCCGATCGAGCGTGCGCATCATCAGCGAGAAGTCGAATTCTTCAAGTCTGCCTGCCGTTTCCAGTAGACCTATCATCTCCTCTGCACGGTAAGCTGTCAGCGGGTTATCCGAGGTGGCAGCGGTGTTCTGCAAAGACGGGAGGTATCTCTGCTTCTTACCAACGATCAAGTTCCAAGCCTGCACAAAGGCTTTCGGGAACCGCTCTGTGCGAATCTTCGCATCCGTGCAGAGAAACGGTCTCGACTTTGGTTTTTTGTAGGTCTCCCGGTAGGCGGCAAGTTCCGGAGTCGGATTATAGTTGTACCCCGCCTTGTGCGGTGGAACATAGGCCATGTCAGGAACCTCCGCTGCGGTATGATCTCTCCAACTTATGCACCGATGATAGGCCGTCAGCCGCCGTCCCTCAGAATGAGAGGAATACTGCGGACATGGCTTACCGCAAGTTCCGCAGAATACAAGGCTACGAAAAGGGAGTGCCTTAACCGGCGGCTTGCTGACCCCTTGATGCCGCTTTCGCATTTCCTGCGCAGCAAGCCACTGCTTCTTCTCTATAATGGCCGGAATACAGTCCTCCACCAGGAATTGAGGAATCTCGCCGCAGTTGACTACAGTTTTGTGTGAGATAGGGTCGGGAATAAAAGTCTTTTGAAACAGGCAGTCTCCGCAGTATTTTTCGTTGCTCAAAATGCCGATGACCGTCCGTGAGTGCCAGGTTGCGTTTCTTCTTGTGGGAACTCCGTCAGCCGTTAGCCCATCGATGATTTCATCGTAGTTCTTTCCGTCCAAAAACTCCTTATATATCCTCCGGACAATAACTGCCTCGGTCTCATTCACGGCAATTTCTCCGTCCTTTTTGCAGTAGCCGTATATATTGGAGATGGCAAGAGCAGTGACCAGTCCTTGCTTATAGCGGTATCGCTTTCCCCATTTAATATTATCGGACATACTGACCGATTCGGATTCCGCAAGCGCTGCCATCAATGTGAGGAGTAATTCTCCCTCCGGTGAGATGGAATGCAAGTTCTCCTTTTCAAAATAGACATCCACACCAAGGCTTCGTAGCTCCCTTGTAAAAATGAGCGTATCCACGGTGTTTCTTCCAAACCGGGATACGCTCTTGGTAAGAATTCGATCTACTTTTCCGTCACGGCAATCCTGGATCAGCGCGAGGAATTGTGTCCTGTTCCTCGTCCGGGTGCCGGAGATGCCCTCATCTGCGTATATGCCGACAAACTCCACTTCGGAATTGTCGGAGAGCGACTTCTCATAAAATTCCCGCTGTGCGGCAAGACTGTGAAGCTGTTCTTCTGCCTGCGTGGAAACTCGGCAGTAAGCAGCGACACGCTCCTTACGCCTTTTCTCCGGTGGACTCTGGATTATTGGGATAACTTGCTTTTCGCTTGACATACTTTCTCACTCCGTTCTTTATCTTTCTCGTTACCTCGGTGCCGTCACGGAAAACAAATGTGATTGTGCAGTTTTTATGGACGACCGCATGGTTCAGCGTTGCCTGCCAAATGCGAGGGTCAAATTCTTTCAGCGGCCCATCATATTTTTGCAGCTCTTCGAGGAAAGAGCTGACCTGCACACGTTTGGCTGCGCACTTGGATATTTGCGTGGAAAGCTCCGATTTCTCTTTCTGAAGTTTTTCAAACTTGGCGAGATAGTCTTCATACTGCCGATTGACCTCACTAAGCCCGTCACCATTTTTTCTTCCGGCAGCGGTGAGAAGGCTCTTAGTCTCCTCCTGCAGCCGGCAGCACTCCGCACTGATTTCTTCCAACCGTACTACATAGGCACTGTCATCGGTAATAGCGTCCAGGCAAAGCGCATAATTCTCACGGATCTCTTTCTTTTTCTTGATAAGGCTGTTGATGGCGCTCAAAAATGCCTGCTCGATGCTTTCTTCTTTCAGCGTAGGTGTTTGGCAGGAACAACGTTTCTGGAATTTGTTATTGCAGTGCCAGTGGTAGGCTCGGTATTTTTCAGAGGTAGAATGCCATACCTTTCTGCCGAAGAAGCCGCCGCAGTCCTCGCATACGATCCTTCCGGAGAAGATAGAGACGCATTGCATCCTGCCGCCAGCGGCTTTCCGTCTGCGGAATTCCTCCTGGACCATTTCGAACACTTCCGGGCGCACAATGGCAGGATGATTTTTCTCAACATAAAACTGGGGTGCTTCGCCTTCGTTGCGCTTATGGGTATGTGTCAAAAAGTCCGTTGTCACGGTCTTTTGAAGCAATGCATCGCCCTTGTACTTCTCATTCTTCAGAATGCTCTCAATGACAGAGGTGTGCCACCTCGTCTTACCCATCGGCGTGGGAACGCCTTCTTCGGTGAGCCGCTTGGCAATATCATACGGCGTTTTTCCGGCAAGGAACTCGCTGTAGATCCTGCGGACGATGACGGCTTCCTCCTCCACAATCTCCATGTCGCCAAGTTCGGCACCGCGCCGGTATCCGAGGAAGTTGGAGTACGCAAGGCTCATTTTACCATCGGCGAAACGCTTTCGCTGTCCCCAGGTCGTATTTTGACTGATAGAGCGGCTCTCTTCCTGAGCCAAAGAACTCATGATGGTTATGAGCAATTCTCCCTTGGCATCCAGTGTGTAAATGTTCTCCTTTTCG
>CAVEIF010000111.1:0-2972 GCA_963615835.1 Coprococcus eutactus
TCAGTATTCTATCGAAGAATGTCTCGAAAGAGGCTTGACTTACGGAGTCCCGATGAAGGCCAAACTCCGTCTTTCTTGTACAGATCCGGAGCACGAGGATTTCGATACCATGGTTCAGGATGTATTCCTGGGCAATATCCCGTATATGACACCTGCCGGCACGTTCATCATTAACGGAGCCGAGCGTATCATCGTGTCTCAGTTGCATCGTTCTCCGGGCGTATTCTTCGACCAGAGCATGCATACTAACGGTACGAAGCTCTATTCCGCACGAATCATTCCTTTCAAGGGATCGTGGATAGAGTTCGCCACGGACATCAACAATGTCATGTATGCATACATAGACCGTAAGAAGAAACTTCCTGTAACTACTCTTCTTAGGGCCATAGGATATAATTCCGATAAGGACATCATTGATATTTTCAACCTCGCGGACGAGATAGAAGTAACAAAGGAAAACCTTGAGGCCAACAAAGGTCGTCTTCTTGCCGCCAAGGTCCTTAAGACATGGGTGGAGGATTACGAAGACGAGGATACGGGCGAGGTTATCCCGGTAGAAAGAAACTGCCCTATAGTGGAGCGCGGAGGCGTTCTGGATGATGATTCCATAGCGGCTATTCTTGACACGGACACCAAATACATCCTTCTTCAAAAGGATGAGGCAAGTACCGCGGAGTACAGCATAATATTCAATTCACTTCAGAAGGACCCAACCAATACGGAACTTGAGGCTGTAAGTTATATCTACAAACAGCTTCGTAATTCTGAACCGCCTGATGAGAATACGGCGCGTGACGTGATCGATAAACTTTTCTTCTCTGAAAAGCGTTATGATCTGGGCAATGTCGGACGTTATCGTATCAACAAGAAACTTGGCCTCGACATCGACCCGGGCACACGTGTCCTCACAAACACGGATATCATAGAGATTATCAAATATCTCATTCAGCTTATCAATGCGAAAGCTACGGTGGACGATATCGACCACCTCAGCAACCGTAGGGTGCGCACGGTTGGAGAGCAGCTTGCCAATCAGTTCAGCGTAGGACTCAGCCGTATGGCACGTACCATACGCGAGCGTATGAACGTAAGGGATTCCGAACAGTTCAAACCTATCGACCTGATCAATTCTAAGACGCTTTCTTCCGTGATCAATTCGTTCTTCGGAACCAGCCAGCTGTCCCAGTTCATGGACCAGACCAACCCTCTGGCCGAACTTACGAACAAGAGGCGTCTTTCAGCTCTCGGTCCAGGCGGACTTAGCCGTGATCGTGCGGGATTCGAAGTCCGGGACGTGCATTATACTCACTATGGCCGTCTTTGTCCTATCGAATCGCCGGAAGGTCCTAACATCGGACTTATCTCGTCTCTTTGCGTGTACGCGCGTATCGATTCACTCGGATTCATAGAGACTCCATACCGTCATGTGGAGAACGGTAAGGTGGATCTCTCCGACAGCGGTTACAGCTATATGAGCGCAGAGGAAGAAGAGGACAAACGCGTTTCTCTTGCCAATGTCAAGATGGATGACGAAGGCAATATTCTTGCCGACCGCATACAGTGCCGCCTTGAAGCCGATTTCCCTGTAGTTACCAAGGAAGAGGTGGATTATATGGATGTGGCACCTAACCAGATGGCTTCAGTAGCCGCATCACTTATTCCGTTCCTTGAGCATGACGATGCGCATCGTGCGTTGATGGGTGCGAACATGATGCGTCAGGCTGTTCCTCTTGTCAAACCGGAGTCGCCTATCGTGGGTACGGGACTTGAAGAAAGAGTATGTAAGGACAGCCGTACACAATTCATAGCGGAACGCGAGGGTACAGTATCCTATGTTGACGCCAACGAGATACGTATCAAATATGATCTTACCGATGATGAGAAGTTCGTAAGTTTCTCTTCTGAAGAGACTGTTTACAAGCTCCCTAATTATCGTCGCACTAATCAGAGCACTACCATTAATCTTACACCTCTGGTCCGTAAGGGAGACAAGGTGCACGCAGGACAGGTTCTTACCGAAGGCTATGCGACACAGGGTGGCGAACTTGCTCTCGGACGTAACCTTATGGTGGCTTTCATGCCTTGGAAGGGTTATAACTATGAGGATGCCATCGTGCTTTCAGAGGAGATGGTCAAGTGGGATATCCTTACTTCCATCCATGTGGACGAGTATCTTACCGAAGTCCGTGAGACAAAACGCGGTCCGGAGGAGCTTACCTCAGATATTCCTAATGTAAGTGATGATGCCACCAAGCGTCTTTGCGAGAACGGTATAGTGATGGTCGGCGCCCATATCGAGCCGGGTGACATCATGATAGGTAAGATTACCCCAAAAGGGGAGAGCGATCCTTCTCCTGAGGAAAAACTTCTCAAGGCCATCTTCGGCGACAAGGCCGGCGATGTAAAGGACGCTTCTCTCAAGGCCAACCCTTCTCTTAGCGGAACTGTCATAAAGACAGCGCTTTATTCTAAGCCTAATGAGAAGATTGGACGTAAGAATACTGCCGCCAAGGCGGATCAGCAGACACGTATCAGTCTTCGTCAGGCGGAGTTTGAGCAGAAGGCTGAGCGTCTGCGGACGGACTTCCTTCAGAGACTTATCGTCCTTACCAAGAACCGTAAGAGTAACGGCGTGTTCGACCTCTATGGTGTGGAGATTATCGCCAAGGATAAGAAATTCTCCGCCGATGTTCTGAAGAGCATTGACTATCAGAACATAAATTCCGGTAATTGGACCTCTGACGAGCATAACAGCGAGATGATTCGCGATCTTATCAATAATTATTGCCTCGCAGTGAAGACCGAAGAGGTAATCTGCAAGCGCGAGATAGACAAGATCAAGGTCGGTGATGAACTTCCTAATGGAGTTATGCAGCTGGCCAAAGTATATATCGCCAAGAAGCGTAAGATTACCGTAGGTGACAAGATGGCCGGACGCCATGGTAACAAGGGTATTGTGGCTAAGATTGTAC
>CAVEIF010000112.1:0-2947 GCA_963615835.1 Coprococcus eutactus
AAGTGATGGAAGCCACCCCCGTGATTGAGGTCGGCCGCTTCACGGAAGAAGTCACCACCGAACCGGAGATAGTGTCTTTAACTTGATGAACCGGCTGGAGAGCCATAAACAGTGATGTCGCAAGGGCTGTAAACATAACGGGTGCAAAAATACTCCCGTCAAAGGCTTGGCGACTTATGAATATCTGATTTTGATTTGGACTATTTATGCATAGCCATGCCTCTGGATTCCGGCGTCCGAAGGTCATGACGGCCTACGCGCTTCGCGCTCCCTGTCCGGGTGAATGGCAGCCATGACCTTCAGGCACCGGAATGCTCCGTCATTACATACTTCTGAAGTCTGTCGGAGACATTCCGACCAGCTTCCTGAAGAAGCGCGAGAAGTAGGCGGGATCCTCGAAGCCAAGTCGGTAGGACACTTCCGAGATCTGGATGCCGGGATCGTGCAGAAGTGTTCTTGCCAGCGAAAGCCTTGCGTTTTCAATCCACTCTCCGGCACTGCGTCCTGTCTCGGATTTCACCACACGGCTCAAGTGATTCGGAGTCACGCCCAGTTCCTCCGCATAGCCGGACACTCCGCTGAACGGACGCGAAGTGTCAAAGACCCGGCCAAGATAGGCGGAACACAGTCTGGCGGAGGCGGTCCCGCTGTTCTGAGGGATAACGTTGTCAAACTCTCCGAGCAGGACTTCCAACAATCCTTGGATTGTAGGGAAATCTTCCGAGAACCGGGTCATCCTAATCATCAGCTCGTCGAAGAAAACCTTGTCCTCCATCGGAACCGTCATCACACTCGGAGCCTTGAGCCTCAGCACCCTATGTCCGGAATTACGCAGCTGCCCGGAGGAGAACGCCCCCATATACCCGATGGAATCCTTGAAATATTTCACTGAATATGCCGACTGCGGCGGAATCAAGGCGCAGTCCTGTCCCCGGAGCAGATAAGGTTTACCACCGACATCCGCAAGCACCTCTCCGGAAATGAGATAGATGAACGACCAGTCTTCCCTGACCATTCCGTGCATCGGCTGAGCCGTTATATGTCCAGCCGCATTCAGCGGCCTGATTACGAATTGTCTCATTGCCGATGCAAAAATAGCAAAAGAAAACCATTCTTTTTTTCATGTTTCCCAAAGAACACGGCATAGAGCAGAGGAACGAAGAAGAGTGTCGCTATCGTACTGAACAGCAGGCCTCCCATTATGGTGACGGCCATAGAGCCGAACATCGCGTCGCCCACCAGAGGGATCATTCCGAGGATGGTGGTCATCGAGGCCATCATCACGGCAAGACCTATAAGATGCGCAAAGGCGACATATTCGTGTACCTTCCGCACAGCACGATATTCATCCGCGAGATGAGTGACGACATAGCCGGAGTGATCGGGCTCGCCCGCTTCGAGTTCGTGCTTTCCGCCATCCAGGCCATCGCCGACACTTACAGCTACCTCTATTTCAAGAACAACCCTTGCATGTCCTTGGACGAGAACGGGCAGGGTCGCCTTGAGGATCTGTTCACCGCCATAGGCATTCGCTCTCCCCAGTGCAAAGATCCGATTGTGTATCAAATACTTCAAGGGCTGATGAAAGCTCTCTGCTATCAGATAATGTATGAATATTTCTCCGGGAAACCAGCCCTGTCCATCGTCACTGACCGTCAGGACATGATCTTCCAGAAATTCATGGCCTCCCTACACAAGAACTACACAAAGAACCGTCAGGTGACGTTTTACACCCAGGAGAACTGCCTCTCTCCCAGATACTTCTCACGCATAATCAAGGACAAGACCGGACGCTCCGCCAGGGAGTGGATCTCAGCCGTCGTGATTGATGAGACCCTCCTCCTGCTGGAAGATCCCGAGAACAGCATCAAGGACATCGCCTTCAAGCCAGGTTTCCCCAACCAGTCTTTATTCGGCCGCTGTTTCCTGAAGTACCACGGTCAGACCCCGCCCGCCTACCGGACCACATTCCTCGCCGACCATGACGCCAGCCATGACGCCTGAGGAGCTGTTACGAGTTTCTCGAACAGAGGCGAGAACTTATGTCCGGCATTGTGAGGGAAGCATATGAATATTTGAAGAAATGACCAAAAAATCAATCCGTTTCTTCGATGACCGGGAGGTCAGGGTCATTTGGTATGAGGGGGATTTCAAGTGGTGGTACAGCGTGCTTGACATCGTCTGCTTCTTTTCATTCGTTTTCAACAGATTTCAATTTGGGGACAATAATCAAGCTATTTCTTCAGAGGTAAATTCCACGAAAGTTGTCTTATCTAATGAACTACTTTGACAGTTCAACAGAAATCGGGGTAAGCGGATAGGATTTCTGGTCAGTAAGCCTTATCTTTACCAGTGATGCGTCAAAAGCCGAATCCACGCTTGTAAATAATTAGACTTTAATATTTTATATCAGTCCTTTGACAACCTCAGTCTCTTTGCATAGCCGGACAAACTTGTTAATCGTTGGCGCGTTGCGCAAGTGCTTGCAAATCACATGATTCCGTGTTTGCCTTTAGCTTATTTCCACTAAAGACAAAACCCTATATTCTTCATTATGAATATGTTGTCTCCCACGCTTGGAAGTGTCCCACAATGAAGTAAAGACCCAAGCATCCGTACCCCATAATAGAAATCAAGAATTAGATGTTACAAGCCACCAAGTAAGTGTTAAAAAATAACTTGGTAAAGATTTAGCAGTATTTTCGAGGATAGAGTTCTTTTGGGAAAAGGAGTGTGCCGGTGACACATGACTGATGAGAAAAGAACTATAGACCGAAAAGACAATCAAAGATTACCAAGTTATTTTTGAAGGTTTCTTAACTCCGCCCGAGGCATAAAAGCCACAAAGTGCTCCTCCATAAGTGACTGTCCACCATGGAAGGAGCAAGTTTGTGTCATTCGCCAAGTTTGACAGCGACAGCTGTGCCGTGATAGTCAACGGTCACGC
>CAVEIF010000113.1:0-2809 GCA_963615835.1 Coprococcus eutactus
ATATTTCAATATCATTCCTTATATTTGCGTGGTCAAAACAGTGATTCACAATTCTATGAAAGTGTATAAGCCACGAATAGCGGATGCCTTGCTTCAACGGAAGCTGGCCGGCAAGGGTGCAGTATTGGTTCAAGGCCCGAAATGGTGCGGCAAAACCACCACGGCGAAACAGATTGCCGGAAGTGTTCTGGACCTTGGGAAGACAGACATATTGAATGATGCCCTGCTTACGCTCCAGATCAGACCCGCCGACCTGCTCAAAGGAGCGACACCGAGGCTCATCGATGAGTGGCAGTCTGTCCCCGAACTATGGGATATGATTCGCGGCGAAGTTGATGACCGCAGCGAATTCGGGCAGTTCATTCTGACCGGAAGCAGCGTACCCGTTAAAGAGGGCCTCAGAAGACACAGCGGAACCGGACGCTATGGGTGGATAGATATGCGGCCGATGAGCCTTTGGGAGTCAGGCGAGAGCATCGGGACCGTTTCATTGGGTGATTTGTTTGACGGAAAAGAGACGGATGTCTCCGAGAACCCCTTGGGCCTTGAAGAAATCGCGTTTTTGATCTGCAGAGGGGGCTGGCCACAGGCTACTTTTCTGTCCGGAGACATAGCCCTCGATCAGGCGAGAGATTATTTTGAGGCTGTCTGTAATGTTGACATCCACCGTGTGGATGATGTGAACCGGAGCAGCGAAAGAACCAGGCTGCTGATGCGGTCATATGCGAGAAATGTCGGCGCGGCGACCAGCTTCACCAAGCTGAGTGCGGACATAAAAGACAATGACAACGCCGGCATTTCCTATGAGACAGTCTCTGATTATGTGGATATTCTCAAAAAACTGTTCGTTCTGGAGGATATGCCCGCCTGGAATCCCAACCTCAGGAGCAAAGCCGCCATTCAGTCATCGGAGACAAGATATTTTGTTGATCCGAGCATAGCTGCGGCGGCACTGGCGATAGCTCCGGGAGATTTGCTGAACGATTTACGGACATTCGGACTGTATTTTGAGTCTATGGCCGTGCGTGATTTGCGAGTATACGCCGATGCGCTCATCGGAGAGGTGTTGCACTTCCGCGATTCCACCGGCCTTGAATGTGATGCCGTAATCCACTTGCGAGACGGCAGATATGCCTTGACGGAGATTAAGTTGGGAGGAACCGACAATATAGAGAAGGCGGCTGCATCTCTGAAAGCGCTGTCCTGCAAGATAGATTCCGACAAGATGAAAGCTCCGTCATTCCTGATGGTTCTCACGGGAGTGGGCCAATACGCCTACAAACGCGATGACGGGGTCTATGTCATACCTGTCGGATGTCTGAGACCATAATCAAGCGTGACAACGACTCAAGATGTTCTGTCATATCCCAGCCATTGACGGATTTTCCAAAAAAGTGGCGAGTTTTTCGGAATATTGCCTATCTTTGTCCAAAACCAAAGAGGCCGTCTCCCCACTAAAAATTCATACGGATCCATTCGGCGAAGAAGTAGTCATAAATCCGGTATCCGGACTCCTGTCTTATCACAATATCCTTTTCGACGAGCGGAGCGACGGCGGACTGGACAGAACTGGACGAACCGAGTTTATATTTTGTGACGAACCGCGATGAGCTTATTCCCTTGACCACGCCTTCTCTCGCGATGGCCTGAAGCACCTGTCTCTGCCTGACGGAGAGGTTCAGAAGTATTTCGCGGAAACTGTGACCTTGCATCTGGATTACATTGCGCTTGGCCACATCGATAAAATCCGGAGTGCAGACCTGACCTTCGGGCGTCAGAGAATACAATTCGTTCATCATCATCTGCACAAACCAGGTCGTGCCATCGAATTCTTCATATACTGAAGATATGACCTCTTCTTCTATGCTCTTGCCTCCCTCCCGGAATAAACCGGCTGCAAATTTCGAATATTCTTCAAGCCTGATGGCCTCCAGGCCCATACTGATGGCACTCTGATAAAAAGGCTTTGCCGGAGAGAGGAACATATTCCCCATAAGATGGCGCTTGCTCCCGGCGAAAATGAACTGTGTCGCCTTGCACATCTGTATTTTCGTGCGGAGCAGTGCCTCAACATTCGTCTCGGCGTATGTTCCAATCTGCTGAAACTCGTCAATCGCCACGATGCATCTTCTCTCCGAAGTTTCAAGATAACGGAAAATCTCGTCAAGTGTAGTCTCCGGAGCCTTTATGTCGCCCACCCCTATATCCAGCCCGGGTTCTCCGGTCACGGGGTCCATTCTGAACCCGACCTTCAGAGACGACACGGTTCTGAAGAAAGCCTCCGTCCATTTGTCTTTCCCGGACTTGAGCCGTTCAAACACCGCCTTGCCGAGGAGATATGTAAATTCAGCGAGACTCCCCGTGGCGTAAATGTCCACATAGAATGTGTTGAATCGGCTCGAAATCCCGTTTTGTGCGAATGTGTGCTGTATCAGTCCGCTCTTGCCCATCCTTCTGTCAGAAATGAGTACGACATTGCGGCCGTTGACAATCTGCCTTATCTGGAAAGCGGTCTCTTCTTCCCTGTCGCAGAAATACTTGTCGGAAACATATCTTCCGACAACAAACGGATTCTCAAGTTCGATGGTTTTCATATATATACTGCATTCGTCCCGTCTTCCGCAAAAATAATTATCATATTTATAATTATCAAATGTTTGATAAAATTTGCTCAAAAGTTGCGGAGTGCTACAGCAGCCATTGTGTCCAGTTGTCTGGGGTGATGACCGCTGTCTTTTCCACATCATAGGTGTCCATAAATGCCTGCGGCAGCTTCGTTCTTGATTTCTTGGGGTTGAATTTCATCTCG
>CAVEIF010000114.1:0-2806 GCA_963615835.1 Coprococcus eutactus
GGCTCTGGGGATAGCCACAGATGCGTTGATGAAATCAGATCGGTTCATCATCACGCATCCGAGAACCGAGAGGAATACATCAAGCCACGCATTCGGGCTAAGGCTTGACGATCTCTTGAGGCGTAAGATGAAGGCGGACTATAAGATGGGAGACATATTCTTTACATCAGCAGTCTATGCGTTCAAAGCAGAGTGTGATATGCCGTCAGTCGCATCCGTCATCGGCTACAGAAAGACAATGGAAATGTTCCGTAACCCGGAGAAGTACGATCTGTATGAACGCAAGAAAAGCAGAAACGTCAATGACTACTTTGATGAGCTGTATCAATCGTGCAGAGAAGAAATAAGTTTATCGCCCCAGCGAGAAGAAATAACTTCGAATTAGAGCAATGGGAAAATTAGAGGAGGAAATCTAACATGAACAACATTACAGAGGCATTTAAAGATAAAGTTTTGGTAATAACTGGTGGTACGGGCTCGTTCGGTTCAACAGTTCTTAAGCACTTTTTACAAACGGACATAGGCGAAATTCGTATAATTTCACGTGACGAAAAGAAACAGGACTGGATGAGACACACCCTGCAGGCACAGTATCCCGACCATGCGGGCAAGGTGCAGTTCTATGTGGGTGATGTGAGAAACGTGGACTCTGTCCGGGATGTCATGTACGGCGCAAACTATGTGTTCCATGCTGCTGCGCTGAAAGAAGTACCCTCCTGCGAGTTCTTCCCGATGGAGGCAGTGAGAACCAACATTCTCGGCACGGATAATGTAATAACGGCTGCAGTGGAGAATAAGGTGGAGCGAGTTGTATTCCTGTCCACGGACAAGGCTGCGTACCCTATCAACACGATGGGCATGACCAAGGCTGTGGGCGAGAAGGTCGTACAGGCGAGAGCGCAGAAGGCATTTGAAAGAGGCGGCACGGTGCTGGCGTGTACAAGATATGGTAATGTCATGTGCAGTCGCGGTTCGGTTATTCCTCTGTTCATCGATCAGATTAAGAGGAAAGCTCCCATCACCATCACAGATCCGAATATGACCCGTTTTCTCATGAACCTTGATGAGGCTGTAGACCTGGTAGCCTTTGCCTTTGAACACGCTGAGCCAGGCGATCTTTTCGTGCAGAAAGCGGACGCAAGTACCATCGGCGATCTGGCGAAAGGCGTCATGAAGGTATTCGGCGAAACCGAGTGTAAGATCATCGGCAGCAGGCACGGTGAGAAACTCTACGAAACTTTGGTGACTCGTGAAGAAATGCTCCGCTCCGTGGATATGGGGCATTATTACCGCATCATGCCAGATGCTCGCGGATTGAACTACGATAAGTTCTATGTCGAAGGCACCGTGACCACTGAGGGCGACGATGCGTACACAAGCCATAATACGATCCGTCTTGATGTGGACGGCGTGGTCAAGAAGATCATGGGCACGGACTACGTGAAAGAAGAACTGGAAGGAAAGCCGCACACAGTAGAGGCGTAAGAAAATACGCCACAGCACGTCACGGAACATCACGCCCACAGCACACAATTTAACAGTTGTGTTAGAATATCAGTGTGAGAGCGTGGCGGTGCAGGAGGAGCAGAACATATGACAGAACATAAATTCAAATGGAAAGATGACGGACGTACCAAGGTGATGATTGGCTGTGGAACACGCCCGGAGATCATTCGCCTTGCGGCTGTGATAAAGAGATGCCGGGAGTACTTTGATGCCTGCGTTGTGTATTATAACCAGAACTGGGACAGGAATCTGAGCACTGTATTCTGGGAGGATTTCGAACTGACGAATACCTTTGGAGAGTATGGACCGGATATTCTTGTGCCGGTGGTCGGCGATAATCTCGGCGTAACCTGCGGTAATATTCTGGGAAGGAGCTATGAGTTGCTAAGTGAACTCCAGCCGGACGGATATCTGGTGCTGGGTGATACGAATAGCTGCCTCTCCGCTATAAGCGCAAAGCGCCTTCACATTCCTCTTTTCCATATGGAAGCAGGGAACCGCTGTAAGGATGAGTGCCTGCCGGAGGAGACGAATCGGAGAATCGTGGATGTGATCTCTGATGTGAATCTGTGTTATTCAGAATTCGCAAGAAAATACCTGGCAGACACGGGGCTTCCGAAGGAGAGGACATACATGACAGGTTCTCCTATGGCAGAAGTACTGCGGATGAACCTTGAGAAAATCGAGAAGTCTGATGTGTTGGAGAGATTGGGACTGGAGAAGGACAAGTATGTCTTACTCTCCGCTCACCGTGAGGAGAACATTGACTCAGAGAAGAATTTCCTAAGCCTTTTCACGGCTATTAATGCTCTGGCTGAGAAATACGATATGCCCATTCTGTATTCATGCCATCCGAGAAGCAAGAAAAGACTGGAGAGTAGCGGTTTTGAACTGGATAGAAGAGTAAGGGTCAATGAACCGCTGGGATTTAATGATTATAATTGTTTGCAGATGAACGCACTGGCGATTGTGAGCGATTCCGGAACGCTGCCGGAGGAGAGTTCTTTTTATCTTTCCATCGGACATCCGATTGCTGCTGTGTGCATCAGAACAAGCACAGAGAGGCCGGAGGCACTGGAAGCCGGTGACTTTATCCTTGCCGGTATTACCACGAAGGAGCTTCTGAACGCCACAGACATGGCAATAAAGATGAAGCGTGACGGCGTTCTTGGCAAGCCTTGCCCGGACTATGTGGATGAGACAGTATCCATGAAGGTGGTAAGAATCATTCAGGGATATGTGAACGTGGTCAATAAGATGGTTTGGAGGAAGGACGGATGAACATATTAGTTACCGGTGC
>CAVEIF010000115.1:0-2586 GCA_963615835.1 Coprococcus eutactus
TGTATTTCTCGTTCTTATATACGAAGTAACCGTCATACTCGGCGAAATCGATGTAGGTAGGCTGGTCAGGAGCGATTCCCCCCTTGTCTGTCCAGTTTTCTATGTCTCCGGAGATGGTCACGGTCAGTTCTTTCGGAAGGACTTTGGCGTTTACGGTGTATTGGCCGCCGCTGACAAGTTCGGTGGAAAGAAGCTTCTGAGACAGTTTGTCTCCGGTGTTTAGCGTCACATTGAGAGTGAAGGCAACGCTCTGTGGCACTGTGATAAGTGCATATTCGCTGCCTGCGGAGACGCTGCAGGCCTTGATGGTGAGCTCCGCAGAACTTTCGTCCACCGTGGCGGTAAGCTCTGACAGATCTATGATCGCGGTGGATTTGGCTCCTTCAAGGCTGACTTCTGAAATGTCCGCACCGCTCTGGTTGTCGATTTTGAGTACGATCTTGCTGAGAAGGTGCTTGAAAGGCACTACTATGGCTTCTGCCGAAGGGCTTACCTCTTCTTTGATTCCGGCTATGAAGTCCGACCCGCTTACTCCGGCGCTCTGGTCTTCCTGTACGCTGAATGAAGTCGGAACTCCTTCTTTTGTATATGGATAGTAGGCGGAGAAGGTGGATGTGGTCAGAGACTCTGAATACCATTTGAGGCTACCTTTGAATACGCCGTCTGCATAGGTAAGTTCTTCGTTCTGAGCGAATGTTTCGCCCGGCAGAGTGATAGTTACGCCGATCTTGTCTCCCTCTTCAAAGGAAGTGTCGGTAGCTTTAGTGATGACAGGAGAGATCTGTACGAATCCGAGATCCGCTTCCGTTTTGTTCTTGTCCTGCGTGCAGGATGCCAAAAGCAGCGCTCCTGCTGCGATGATAAGGATTTTTTTCATATTGAGTGTTTTTAAAAATTATATCCTATTGCTAAAGTATTTGTTATCTGTCCGTTTTTATGCCCTACGAATGTAAAACCATATTTTGCGTAAAGGCCCTTGTCGAAGGTGTACCTGAACCCTACATGTACGGGTATTTTCAGACTGGTCTTCCAGAGAGTCATCTCTGAGTATATATCTGTCGCTCTCTGTGCGGAAGTGCTTGCCTGAGTGTCGCTTACACTGCGGCTTGTCTCATTTTGGAATCCTTTTTGCGCACGCAGCAGCGCTGTTATTTCCAAATGCTTCTGCACTGCGAATCTTGCGCTCAATCCCATGTTTGCGCTCAGAAATTCAGAAGAGTATACATAGGGATAGATGGTGGAAGACTCCGCTCGTTCGCCCGTTATCGACGCGTCTGCCGTAATGATGGTTCCGTTGTTCCTGTCATAAAACATATATTCAAGTCCTGCAAGCGAAGAGGACTTAGAAAGAATAGGAAGAGAACCGTAATCATAGGTGGTTGTGATTCCGCCCTGTGTTATGTCTTCCAGTATGTTTTCGTAGTTTTTCAGGAAGCGGTAGTCATATTTGAGCTTGAATGTGTGCTCCACGGCCTCTCCGGTCAAACGATAAGCGAGCGCAGCGGTGCAGGCGTAGCGGTCGTAGTCATACCATATTTTCTGCTTTTCTCCTATTTTTCCTTTGCCGGCCTGAATTCCGAATTCGGCAAACAAATTGTCATACTGGCTCTGGACGGTAAGGCCGTGCATATTCTCCTGTATAGGGAAGCGGTCGAGTCCCGATTCTTTGAGATGCACGGACGAATTGTCCCATATATCTTTGACTCCGTAGAAAAGTCCTTTGTCCAGAAAAGCGTAATATACACCTGAATTTATGCCAATTTCTTCGGCTACAATACTTTGAGTGTTTCTTCTGAAGCTGTACACTCCTCCCGCGCTCCAGGCGTCACCCCGGTAAAGAACGGAAGGGGAGACCTGCAATGACATATGGTATGTGGTGTGCCTGAGGTCCTTGAACTTCGTATAATTCTGTCCCTGGTATGTGAACTTTCCTCCTATAAGCCAATTCTCGCTCACATTCAGACTGAGTCCTCCTAACAGGTCATATACTTGTCTGGATTTTTTGCCCGGTGTGAATTCGTATATGTCTACGGGATAATATTCTGAAATGGCGCTCATGCTGCCGCAGGCTCCATTGGCAGAAGCGGAAGAAAAACTGAAAGTCCCCTGAATAGAAAAATTCTGAAACTGTTTCAAGGATTTGGCCTTGGCCGTGCTGCTCCACAGGGACCTCCCTTCGAAAGGAGAGCGGAAGCTGCCGTCAGTGTAGGCAGTGGACAATTCCGCATAGGAATAATCGGCATCCGGAGTCCGTATCCAGTTTATGTTCTCGCTCCCTGCGAAAATCTGCGTGTCCAGGAATGTCTCGTAGTCCTGAGCCATGCAATGCAAGGCCAGAAGCAGAAACGCTAATATGTGGCAGGCCTTATTCATGGAGCGACTGTATTTCTCGTTCATAAAAATCGTCCGTGGAGTTGTTCGTGTCCTGAAGTACCTGGTAACCGCACAGCGATGTGGATTTTTCGTCTGTCTTCCGGTAGAGAGTGTGTCCCTGATATGGTCCTGAAAAATCCACGGCCCCGGCGTCTATCCCGCTTGGAAGACGCTTCTTGTTTTTTCCGGCCTTTTCGAAGACTTCCACTCCGT
>CAVEIF010000116.1:0-2534 GCA_963615835.1 Coprococcus eutactus
ATCTGTTCACGTTACCCCCTCCCTAAATCCCTCCCCTCGGGGGAGGGAGTGTGCTTCGCACATCCCTTTGGGCCTTTCACGTTACCCCCTCCCTAAATCCCTCCCCTCGGGGGAGGGACTTGCTCCGTCACTGCCGTGACGGGAAGTAAGGTGTTTCACGCATGCGAAACTTGAGTAATCCATAATGTGCCAAATCGAGTGAAAATGACTTGCATCATCGTTCCTGCCCGCCGAGAAGATGCTGCTTCTGGCCGTGAGGATATTCAAGCGCCGATTGTTCAAATGATTTTCTGTTTGGGGAAGAACATAATATTCCCCCTTTCAACGATGACGCGGAGGGTGCGCGCGGCTTATGGGCCAAGCCCATTCACGAAAAGACAGCCGCTGTCAACCTTCATGCGGAATAACGAAGATGCGATGAGTATGTAAGAACTTCTATTTGGGGTACGAAATAAGTTATACAATTTTGGCAGGAAAATAGTGTTTATTGCCAAAAATGTGTTACTTTTGTGTTGCTCATTTTAAGAGAATGACTATTACAGACCATATCATCTACTATGCAGCCCTGCAGCGAGGCCCCTTCCGAAAGAAGGAGCTTGCTTTCTGGTTGGACGGTATGGGCATTACCGTCACTTTGGGATTACAAACACAGCTGGACCGTCTGGTTGCCTCCGGCCGCCTCATCAAAACCGGCTGGGGTGAATATCAACTGGGAGAGGGCACGAAGCCTAAACTACAGCTTTCTTTGAAGCCAGAGACGAAGGGAATGGCCGAGTATCTGAAAACCAGTTATCCGCTCGCGGATTTCTGCATTTGGGATGCGGCCAGTGTCATTCCCTTCATGCTCCATGTCCCCAATATCAAAATGGTCATAGTTGACGTAGAGCGCATTTTGGAGCAATCCTTCCCAGACGCCATTCGCGAACGATACCCCAGCATGATGGTCCTGCCGAACCCAACCAAGGAAGAATTCATTAAGTTTGGAAGCACGAGAGATTGCATCGTCCTCCATACACTTACTACGGAAGCACCCATTGATACATTTGAAGGAATGCCAGTGCCAACAGCAGAGAAAATGTTGGTGGACATCGTCCTGAACCCCGAATTTGAGTTCCTCCAGGGCAGTGAGCTCCCGCGCATTTACCAAGAGGCATTCAATGATTTTGACATATCCCGCAGTCGTCTTCTCCGCTATGCAAGACGCCGCTACGGCGAAGACAAGATACAGCATCTCCTTGACCGCATAACACCTCCTGACCATGATTGACCCGCGAAGTCGTAGCCTGGAATGGATTGAACAAGCCAGTAGTCAAATACCGAATATAGCTGATACTTCTCTTGTTGAAAAGGCCATACGCGCCCTTTCGCTGCTGGAATCTCTCGTCCGGTCTGGCTGTCCCTTCATCTTTAAAGGTGGCACGGCTCTTATGCTGCATCTGGATGCTTCCAGACGACTGTCCATAGACGTGGATATCGTATGTCCTCCCGGACTGGATATCAAAGAATATCTGGGAAAATATGGCCCGGAATATGGCTTTCTTGATGTTAATGAGATTGAGCGCATATCCAGAACCGGCGTTCCGAAGTCTCACGCCGAATATCATTATGCAGTCACTTACCCTTCCGGACGTCCTACGGACAAGATTCTTCTGGATGTACTGTATGAAGATATTCACTACAGCGAGGTGGTGCCGGTTCCTATCAAGAGCCCGCTCCTGGTGCCGAACGGTGAGCCTGTTATGGTTCAGTGCCCCAGTCTGAAGGATATGCTGGGTGACAAATTGACCGCATTCGCACCGCACACCACCGGTATTCCATTCTTCAAAGGCGAAGACGAATTCTTCATGGAAATCATGAAGCAACTCTATGACGTAAGTTCCATCCTTGACAGAGTGGATGACCTCTCGGAAGTCAGAAAGACCTACAGCCAGATAGTCCCCATCGAATTAGGATACCGCAAACTGGACCAGCTTTCAGAAGCCCATGTTCTTGAAGACACATTCAATTGCGCCATGAATATCTGCCTTCGTGGAGTTCTGAATCAAACGGAATATGGCTATTATGCAAAAGGTGCCCGCAGCGTCAACTCGTTCATCATCCCGGAGAATTACAATGCCGATATCGCCATCCGTGATGCTGCCAAGGTTGCCTATCTGGTAAAGATGATCCAGACCGGAAATAATCAGGTCAAGCATTATTCAACGGAGCAAAATGAAGAACTTGCCGGAAGCATGATCCAGAACCTGTCGCTCAACAAGTTGAATCGCATCAAGAAAATCAGCCTCGAAGCATTCTTCTATCTTCTGGAAGTTGAAAAGCTGACGGAGCAATAATCCATCAAAACACCTGAATCAAGAACGAACCCTGTTGGTACTGACTCCGGTAGCCGGTAACAGTATCCAGCAGGATGGCATACACCCGCCCGGACGGGGTGAAAATAATCCCGCTCGCCTGTCTGAAGGACTGAGAAGTCTCTCCGCGTTCCTGCCCGCCGAGAAGATGCTGCTTCTGGCCGTGAGGATATTCAAGCGCCG
>CAVEIF010000117.1:0-2493 GCA_963615835.1 Coprococcus eutactus
GCTACCTTAGGACCGTTATAGTTACGGCCGCCGTTTACCGGGGCTTCAATTCAAGGCTTCGCTTGCGCTGACCTCTCCTTTTAACCTTCCGGCACCGGGCAGGCGTCAGTCCGTATACGTCGTCTTTAGGACTTCGCACAGACCTATGTTTTTAGTAAACAGTCGCCACCACCATTTCTCTGCGACTCGCCGGTGCTACAAAAGTGCTTTTTTCACACCAGCAAGTACCCCTTATTCCGAAGGTACGGGGTTATTTTGCCGAGTTCCTTGGCCAGAGTTCTCTCGAGCGCCTTGGATTACTCATCCCACCCACCTGAGTTGGTTTCCGGTACGGTTCGCATGAACTAAACTTAGAAGCTTTTCTTGGCAACAGCGGCTCAGCAGCTTAACGACTTTTCAGTCACCACATCGCATCTCGACTAAGCCCCACGGATTTGCCTGCGGGGCACGTCTACCTGCTTGTACCGGACAATCCACTCTCCGGCCTGCCTACCGTCTTGCGTCCCTTCATCGCACATTCACGCAAGTACAAGACTATTAACTTGTTTCCCATCAGCTACGCCTTTCAGCCTGGCCTTAGGAACCGACTAACCCTGGGAAGATTACCTTTACCCAGGAAACCTTGGGTTTACGGCGAACAGGTTTCTCACCTGTTTTATCGTTACTCATGTCAGCATAATCACTTCTCCGAAGTCCAGGATACCTCTCGATATCCATTCATCCCGCGAAGAACGCTCCCCTACCAGATGTCATACGACAAATCCGAAGCTTCGGCAGCATGCTTAGCCCCGTTACATTTTCGGCGCAACGTCATTAGACCAGTGAGCTATTACGCTTTCTTTAAACGATGGCTGCTTCTAAGCCAACGTCCTGGGTGTCTCTACAACGTCACCACCTTAACCACTGAGCATGCATTTGGAGGCCTTAGCTGTCGGTCTGGGCTGTTACCCTTTTGACGACGAACCTTAGCACCCGCCGTCTGACTCCTACGGTAAATCTTAATGGTATTCTGAGTTTGATAGAGGTTGGTAGACCGGTGAGTCCCCTAGCTCTGTCAGTGCTTTACCTCCACAAGACAATCCGTAAGGCTATACCTCAATATATTTCGGGGAGAACCAGC
The DNA here is from genome assembly GCA_963615835.1 of Coprococcus eutactus. GTDB lineage: Bacteria > Bacteroidota > Bacteroidia > Bacteroidales > UBA932 > Cryptobacteroides. Next base: position 1,121 of record CAVEIF010000117.1, read on the forward strand.
TATCACCGGGTTTGATTGGCCTTTCACCCCTATCCACAAGTCATCCAAACCGTTTTCAGCCGGTACTGGTTCGGTCCTCCACAAGGCTTTACCCCTGCTTCAACCTGCTCATGGATAGATCACCCGGTTTCGGGTCTAATCCGCACAACTATATCGCCCTGTTCAGACTCGCTTTCGCTACGGCTCCACTTGCGCTTAACCTTGCTGTACAGATTAACTCGCTGACTCATTATGCAAAAGGCACACGGTCACCGAACGAGTTCGGCTCCCGCAGCTTGTAAGCACCAGGTTTCAGATTCTGTTTCACTCCTCTGGCAGAGGTTCTTTTCACCTTTCCCTCACGGTACTAGTGCGCTATCGGTCGTCGGTTAGTACTTAGCCTTGGAAGATGGTCCTCCCGGATTCCCACGAGGTTCCACGTGCCTCGCGGTACTCAGGTATCAGCGCTGTCACTTTCGTTTTCGCATACGGGGCTGTCACCCTCTCTGGCGGAGCTTTCCAGCTCTCTTCTCCTGACTACTCATGAATCAGCTGTGCTGACCCTACAACCCCAGACGAACGAATCCGTCTGGTTTGGGCTCTTCCCCTTTCGCTCGCCGCTACTCAGGGAGTCTCGTTTGATTTCTTTTCCTGCGGGTACTGAGATGTTTCACTTCCCCGCGTTAGCTCATCTGACCTATGTATTCAGTCAGATGTAATGGGACATGACTCCCATTGGGTTTCCCCATTCAGAGATCCACGGATCATAGGATGTTGAGCTCCTCCCCGAGGCTTATCGCAGCTTACCACGTCTTTCTTCGCCTTCCGACGCCAAGGCATCCACCTGATGCTCTTGTCAACTTATTCTCGAAATAAACTTCCTTCTCATCCCTATTCAATTGTAAAGTTACTATCCCGAACTACGGGACTGCCGGTTTGTGTTCCGGTTAAAATTCATGAGCTGCTGCTCATGCCTTCTGCCGGGCCACATGCCTTATGCAGTGTCGCTGCTATGCAGTTATTGTCAACAAAAGGAACCTGGCGAACGGGAAGACCTGACCAAGAAAATTGGTGGAGCTGGACGGACTTGAACCGACTGCCTCCTGCGTGCAAAGCAGGCGCTCTCCCAGATGAGCTACAGCCCCCTGATAATGGTGGGCCTGGAAAGACTTGAACTTTCGACCTCACGCTTATCAGGCGTGCGCTCTAACCACCTGAGCTACAGGCCCGATTCCCCATATTCCTTTGTACAATGAGCTTAGCCTTAGGCTACTCTCTCTGAGCCTTCCTTGCAATCTGCTCATTGCAAGTGAAGAGCGAGTGGGAAGCTTATTTCCATAAAGGAGGTGATCCAGCCGCAGGTTCCCCTACGGCTACCTTGTTACGACTTCACC
>CAVEIF010000118.1:0-2399 GCA_963615835.1 Coprococcus eutactus
GCTCTCACCTTCGTCCTCTCCGATCGGGGCCGGAATATTAACCGGCTGTGCATCGACTACTCCTTACGGCCTCGCCTTAGCTCCCGCCTAACCCAGGGCAGACGAACTTTACCCTGGAAACCTTATCCTTACGGCGATACGGATTTTAACCGTATTTATCGTTACTCATGTCTGGATACTCACTTCTGAGCGCTCCACCAAGACTCGCCGTCTTGACTTCGCCGCACTCAGAACGCTCTTCTACCGATCCTTTCGGATCCCGCGACTTCGGCTCAATGCTTGAGTCCCGATCATCTTAGGCGCAATTTCACTCGATAGGTCAGCTGTTACGCACTGTTTAAATGGTGGCTGCCTCTAAGCCAACATCCCTATTGTCTGTGTAAAACCACATCCTTGAATCCACTTAGCATTGTATTTGGGGCCTTAATCGGCGGTCTGGACTGTTTTCCTCTCGACTATGAAGCTTAGCCCCCACAGTCTGACTGCCTTGCTGCACCACATGGTATTCGGAGTTTGATAAGGGTTGGCAGACGGGTGTGTCCCCTAGCCTTTTCAGTGCTCTACCCCCACGTGTCAGCGCAAGACGCTATACCTAAATATATTTCGAAGAGAACCAGCTATTACGGGGTTTGATTAGCCTTTCACTCCTACCCTCAACTCATCCGGAAACTTCTCAAGGTTTATCGGTTCGGTCCTCCGCCGGATGTTACTCCGGTTTCAACCTGGTCAAGGGTAGATCACCTCCGCTTCGGGTATTATGCATGCAACTCATCGCCCTATTCAGACTCGCTTTCGCTACGCCTCCGGATCGTAAACCCTTAAGCTCGCCGCATACATAAACTCCCAGACTCATTATACAAAAGGTACGCCGTCACTCCATATAGGAGCTCCGACCGCTTGTAAGCATCAAGTTTCAGGTTCTTTTTCACTCCCCTAACAGGGGTTCTTTTCACCTTTCCCTCGCGGTACTATTCACTATCGGTCGACATCGTGTATTTAGCCTTATGCCGTGGTCGGCATAGCTTCACACCGGGTTTCACGTGTCCGGTGCTACTCAGGATACTCATAGAGCTCGTCGGGTTTTCGGTTACGGGACTCTCACCCTCTTTGGCGTGTCTCTCAAACACTTCTCCTAACCGTTCAAGTCTCACAGCTGAGTCCTACAACCCCGAAACGATAAATCGCTTCGGTTTGGGCTTCTCCGCTTTCGCTCGCCACTACTTACGGAATCGATTCTCTTTCTTTTCCTCCGCTTACTGAGATGTTTCACTTCAGCGGGTTCACTTCCGCTCTCCTATAGATTCAGAGAGGGATGACCTTCGCAGGTCGGGTTTCCCCATTCGGAAATCCCCGGATATAGCGCCTATGTGCGGCTCCCCGAGGCTTATCGCAGCTTATCACGTCCTTCTTCGTCAGATGTCGCCAAGGCATTCACTTGGTGCTTGTAACTTTTTATTACTTGCAAATCGCCTTTTAAATTCTGCTGTATTCTTTAGCACTTCATGAAATTCATGAGATTGTTTTCTCATGTATCCCACTATGCATAAAACTGTCAAAGAACTGTAATTATCCTCCATGGTGGTCCCTGAAGGACTTGAACCTTCGACCCCCGCCTTATCAAGGCGATGCTCTAACCAACTGAGCTAAGAGACCTCTTGGATTGGTGGAGCCGGACGGAATCGAACCGACGACTTTCTGCATGCAAAGCAGACGCTCTACCATCTGAGCTACGACCCCGTCGTCCCTCTCGGTTCCCCTTGGCCGGGTTCCGCTTGTTTCTAAAAGAACAAGTCCTCGACAATACATTTGATTTATGCCATCAATCCGATCTCCCCGGTTCCGGTTCCCCGAAACCTTCGACCAATATACGACCTCATCCGAAGATAATTCGTATTTCTCCATAGAAAGGAGGTGATCCAGCCGCAGGTTCCCCTACGGCTACCTTGTTACGACTTCGTCCCAATCACCAGCCCTACCTTAGGATGCTGCCTCTTGCGTTAGCTTACATACTTTAGGTAAAACCGGCTTTCATGACGTGACGGGCGGTGTGTACAAGGCCCGGGAACGTATTCACGGCGCCGTAGCTGATGCGCCATTACTAGCGATTCCAACTTCATGCAGTCGAATTGCAGACTGCAATCTGAACTGGGCGTAATTTTCAGGATTAGCTCCACCTCGCGGTATCGCTTCCCTTTGTATCACGCATTGTAGCACGTGTGCAGCCCTGGACGTAAGGGCCATCCTGACTTGACGTCATCCCCACCTTCCCACCCTAACGGGTTTGTCCCCTTAGAGTCCCCGACTTTACTCGCTGGTAACTAAGGGCGAGGGTTGCGCTCGTTGCCGGACTTAACCGAACATCTCACGACACGAGCTGACGACAGCCATGCAGCACCTGT
>CAVEIF010000119.1:0-2306 GCA_963615835.1 Coprococcus eutactus
GTCCTCACCGGCGAGACCGTCCGGATTTCCGACTCCACCGTCATCCCACCTTCTACCGCCCTTGTCGTGGAATACTCACTGAAGTAGGTCTTCACCTTGCATCCTCGCTTCCGTGAAGCTGCCACGTCTCCTCGTCGGTAACACTTTATGCTTCTTTTGTTTCCCGAGAGTGTAAAATGCACTCTCGGGAAACGTTTTTCGCACTTTCCGTTTCCCGAGGGTGCTTTTTGAGCGTTCAACGGCGGCATCATTCCGTACGCAATTTCACAAAAGCCGTCTCACCGCCTTGAAGAACCTGTACGGCATGTACCTGAACGGCAGGTCGGGCCACGTAGGTGTGGTGACGACCGGGCGGCAGTGGGTGAACGCGTCGAAACTGCGCTTGCCGTGGTAGCTGCCGAGACCCGAGTTCCCGACTCCGCCGAACGGAAGGTTCCCGTTGGCGATGTGCATGATCGTGTCGTTGATGCAGGCCCCTCCGGAGGACGTGTGGCGAAGGACGTAGTCCCCTTGACTTCCGAAATAGTACAGGGCCAGAGGCTTCTCCCTTGACGCTACATAGTCGTCCCTGCTAAAGCTAAAATTGCCTGAAAATCAACAAATTATTATCCTAAGCCGCTTGTATTATTTGCAGAAAATGCTTATCTTGTAGTAAGAAACCTGCAAATTATTGAGCGAAATGATAGGCAAAAAACCGGAGCACCATCAGATGTCCATATTTGAAGTAGCATAGGAAAGTTTCATTGATATGAACCACGAACTGGTCCTTCTGTCAAATCAGATAGACTGGGCGTCTGTGGAGACCGATTTTGCGGAGTATTACTGTGCAGACAATGGCCGTCCAAGTGTTCCTATTCGTACTATGGTTGGTATGATGTTGCTGAAGAGCATCTACAACCTGAGCGACGAGGGTGTGGTGGCTCGTTGGGTGGAGAATCCCTACATGCAGTACTTTACCGGCGAGAAGGTGTTCCGGAAGCGTCCTCCGATGAATCCGATTGATCTGACCAAGTTCCGTAAGCGCATTGGCGCCGCTGGCGCGGAGAAGATCTTCAAGCTGAGCCTGATGGTAAATGCGGAAGAGATTACCGCAAAGGAGATGGAGCAGGTGATGATAGACTCTACGGTCCAGGAGAAGAACATCACGTTTCCCACCGATGCGAAACTGTACCGCAAGATTATCGACAAGGTATTGCGTATGTCGCGAAAAGAGGGCGTGGTCCTTCGCCGGACCTACACCCGCGAGGTGAAGTCCTTGAAAGTGAAGGTGCGTTTCATGAACCATCCGACTCGAATGAAGGAGGGCAAGAAGGCAGTGAAACGCCTTCGTACTATTGCCAGAGCCATGGTGAACGACATCGCCCGTAAGATGGACGAGAAGCAGCTGTCAAGGTACGGGGAGGAACTGCTTCTATTCCTTCGCGTTATCAATCAGGAGCGGAACGACAAGAACAAGGTTTACAGCCTTCACGAGCCCGATGTGGAGTGCATCTCCAAGGGTAAGGAGCACAAGAAGTACGAGTTTGGGAACAAGAGTGCGATAGCCAAGACCGGCAGTGGTCTGCTTGTAAGCGCATTGGCATTCAAAGGCAATCCTTATGATGGCCACACCATATCCGCCCATTACGAGCAGATAACTCGCTTGACCGGCCATACGCCCAAGGAGGCGTTGACAGACCGTGGCTATCGCGGGAAGAAATCAGTTGGCGGAATGGCGATAAGCATCCCGGCCTCCGGCTCTCCCGGACAGAGTTATTACGAGAAGACGAAGGCCAGGAAGAAGTTCTGCAAGCGTGCAGGGATTGAGCCTGTGATAGGTCACTTAAAATCCGACCACAGGATGATGCGAAACTACCTGAAGGGCACCCTTGGGGATGCCGTCAACACATTGATGGCCGCTGCCGCTTACAATATGAGGCATTGGATGAATAAGAATGCCTCCTCTTTATTTGTCTCTTGGCTGTTTGAGCTTATCAAGCGCTTCGAGAATATGTTATTTGAAACTGAAAAACGATACGCCTGTGATTACTCAACTCTCGCATTCGCCGCGAAATAGGGGTTTAGTAGGCTTGGCTAGCTACACTCTTCTTTGTTCCTCTGCTCTATGCCGTCTTCTTTAAGGTCAAAGTGGAGAAATGAATGATTTTCTTTTGCTATTTTTGCACCCGTTATGCTTACAGTCCTTGCGACATCACTGTTTATGGTCTTCCAGCCGGTTCTTCAAGTAAAAGACACGATCTCCGGTTCGGTTGTGACTTCTTCCGTGAAGCGGCCGACCTCAATCACGGGGGTGGCTTCCATCACTT
>CAVEIF010000120.1:0-2274 GCA_963615835.1 Coprococcus eutactus
GTAGTACGTTGCTGACCGTCTATGAGAATGACGTCGTCCCCATCTTCCACAACGGTAACACCTTGTAGAAAGTATTGGCGATCCGGGGTGTTGAACGCTTCCAACAGACTGTCCATCAGATATTCAACAGAGGTTTGTTCGTCAGCGAGTCTCACAGACCACTTATAACCTCTTTGATAGTTGGGAATGACGAAAGTTTTTCTGCCGTTGTCAGGATAGAAATACTCTTTCAGGGTTTTGAAATTCGTAGCCATTTTATGTAACTTCCGGTTATAGTATCTTAATTGCTGTCGCCGCGCAGGCCTCCGCGTCGGCGAGGGCGTGGTGGTGGCGGCTGCCCGCAACAGTCCTTTTGATGTTGCAAAGAAAGCGGAATAAATTGCCAAAAAAAGGCAGTGATAAATTTTCTTCAACTTTCTTTGGAAAAACGATGACCTGCCGAGTTCCGGCAGGAAGGATTCGTTCCTTTGTCGAAAAAAACAAACAGGTATGAGACAGGTTTTATTGGAGGAATTCCTGCGTGATTATCGGGACTATAAGAGGATAATGAATCCGGATGAGGATGTGGTTTACTTTATAAGCAGGATGGTAGGATGGGTCAAAAGCAATGCGGGGACTCTGGACTGCGACGGAGAGGATGATATTTTCGATGCTTTCACACAGATGGCGGAAGAGGCCGCTGCGAAGAGTATTGAGTCCATATTCGCGGATCCGGCTTATTGGGACAAAGGGATTCCGGACATACCTGACTTCAGAAAATTCTGCAGATGGAACAAGTCGCTGTCAGAAGCGGTTCCTTCAGGATTCCCTACACTTGACAGAATCACAGGCGGGTTCCGGCCGGGAGAACTCACCGTCATCGGCGCGCTCCCAGGCATCGGCAAATCAGCATTCCTTCGGAACATAATCAGGAACATTTCCATTGATGTCTGGAATCAGAACATGGACTTACCTGTCCCGGTCGCTTATTACTCTCCGGGACAGACCACGTTTCAGCTGTCGCTGCGCTTCATACTGGAATATGTTCCCGCTTGGGAGTCGAGAACTGAGGACCTTTTGGAGTCGAGATGGAAGCTGATGAGGCTTGACAAAGCGCCACTGCATGTTGATGATACGCCGAACGTCACCGCACGGGATTTCCGTTCGCGGGCGGCGGGATTCGTAAGGAAGAATGGAGTCAGGCTTATCGTCATCGATGATCTGCTGCTGATGCGCTGGGCGACGGGAAACCGCAAGTCGCCCAAGGCCGGGACGGCGGAGGTTGTCAGATGCCTGAAGGAGACAGCAGAGGAATTGAATGTCCCCGTCATAGCCCTGTTCAGCCTTGACTGGAAGAAAACAGGATATTATTCCAGACCGCAGATTGGGGACTTGGAATATGCTCCGGTGTCAATCGAAGAAAATGCGGATGTGATTTGCCTTATGTGGAAACGGGATGCGTCCGCCGGGAGCGAGACCGTCGTGACGGTAGCCAAAAACAATAAAGGACAGACGGGAGACGTCCGTTTTAATTATTGTCCCGGCTTCTCTTTCAGCGAGATTGAAGGTGAATGAAGGGCTGAAATCCGCAATATTTCCCTTTATGCCGGATTTTAGCAGGAGGAGACTGTTCCTTTGCGATGGATAATAAAAGTCAAACACATATGGAAAAGTTTAAGAACCACTCCGTCGGCATCGAGGTCGCAAATGAGCGCCCGTCCATCGTGCCGCTGAAGTCACTGCTCGATGACACCGCATTCAGGGAGAGCAAGGCTGCACTTCCCGTCGCCATAGGCCGCGATGAGCAGGGTGCCGCAAAAGTAATAGACCTTGCTGTGGCGCCGCACATTCTGATGGCGGGAGCGACCAAGCAGGGAAAGACCACTGCGGTGCATTCGCTGATACTCTCGCTCCTGTATTCCCGCACCCCGGACGAGGTGAAGTTCGTTCTCATCGACCCGAAGGGCTGCGAACTCACGGCGTACAAGAGTCTGAACGAGGAATATGTTGCGGTATTGCCCGATGTGGAGAAGAAGACCATATTGACAACGGCGGAGGAAGCCGAAAAGGTGCTTCACTCACTTTGTCTGGAGCTTGAAGAAAGGTATGACGCACTTGCGCGTGACAATGTGAAGAACATCAGAAAATACAACGCCAAAGCGGAAGAGGGCAAGCAGATGCCGTACATCGTCGTGGTGATTGATGAGTTCGCCGACCTTACGGCGCCGATGTGGATTGACCGGAAGACGGACAAGCTTCCTGACGATATTCTGAATCACATAGTCCGTCTTGCCC
>CAVEIF010000121.1:0-1225 GCA_963615835.1 Coprococcus eutactus
CTATAGCTCAGTTGGTTAGAGCGCCACACTGATAATGTGGAGGTCGGCAGTTCAAGTCTGCCTGGGACTACACGAGCCGGCGGTTGACACCCGTGAAAAGGGGGATTAGCTCAGCTGGCTAGAGCATCTGCTTTGCAAGCAGAGGGTCAACGGTTCGAATCCGTTATTCTCCACACTGACGCACTGGAAGATAGTGAAGTTCTGTAAGTACGGTAAAATGTACGGAAAGAGAATGGAGCGATGAAGAAAGTGCAGCGATCTATGACATTTTGTAACAGACGATGCGGACTAAGGATAAAATCCGTTGTCCGCAACGAGCAAACGTAAAGCAAGCAAAAACAAGAGTCTTATAACAGAATCTTAAAGATGTCCAGAAATGGGCATATGCAAGTATGTGATACTGTTTTACTGTAGAGGTAAGACATTATGGCGAAACAACAAAGTTATAGGGCGTACGGTGGATGCCTTGGCTCTCACAGGCGATGAAGGACGTGATAAGCTGCGATAATCCGCGTTGAGGTGCAAATGACCGTTGATGCGCGGGTCTCCGAATGGGACAACCCGTCAGCCTGAATGGCTGTCAGTCGATACAAAAGTATTGACGGCGAACGCAGGGAACTGAAACATCTTAGTACCTGTAGGAAGAGAAAATAAAAAATGATTCCCCTAGTAGTGGCGAGCGAATGGGGAAGAGCCCAAACCGTTGTTGTCCTAGTGGCAATATCGGGGTTGTAGGACTGCGAGATTTGTTTACACATTAAGTTGGAATCACTTGGAATGGTGAACCGTAGCGGGTGAAAGTCCCTTACAAGGCAATGATGTGAATGATAGCAGTATCCTGAGTAGCACGGGTCACGTGGAATCCTGTGTGAATCCTCCGGGACCATCCGGAAAGGCTAAATACTCGTGAGAGACCGATAGTGAACCAGTACCGTGAGGGAAAGGTGAAAAGCACCCCGCGTAGGGGAGTGAAAAAGTTCCTGAAACCGTACGCCTGCAAGCGGTCGGAGCCATTTTATATGGTGACGGCGTGCCTTTTGCATAATGAACCTACGAGTTACCGTCGTTGGCGAGGCTAAGTCTCAGAGAGTGATGGAGCCGGAGCGAAAGCGAGTCTGAAATGGGCGCATAGTCAACGGAGGTAGACGCGAAACCAAGTGATCTACCCTCGTCCAGGATGAAGTCCGGGTAACACCGGATGGAGGTCCGCACCAATAAGCGTTGA
>CAVEIF010000121.1:1396-2190 GCA_963615835.1 Coprococcus eutactus
GGCAGACACCGAAGGCGCGGGATAGAAGTTAGAAAAGTATCGGTAGGGGAGCATTCCATTTGCGGTGAAGATGAATCGTGAGGTTTGTTGGAGCGTATGGAAAAGCAAATGTAGGTATAAGTAACGATAAGGAGGGTGAGATGCCCTCCCGCCGTAAGGCCAAGGTTTCCTGAACAACGTTAATCGGTTCAGGGTCAGCCGGGTCCTAAGGATAAGCCGAAAGGCGAGGCCGACGGATGAAACGGTTAATATTCCGTTGCCGGCTTACGCGAGTGATGCGGTGAAGGAGCAGTGAAATCTCCGCGCCCTGACGGAAATGGGCGTTTAAGTGCGAAGGCGTTACGGGTCCGTAGTAAAGTACGCGGATCTAGTCGATGCACGAAAGTACGCGAGCCCTCCGGGGTGAGCGATAGTGAGAGTAATGGCTTCCGAGAAAACCCGCTAAACGTTATAAAGCGTAAGCCGCCCGTACCGTAAACGGACACACGTAGCCGGGTAGAACATACTAAGGCGCTAGGGAGACTCACGGTTAAGGAACTAGGCAAAATAACCCTGTAACTTCGGGAGAAAGGGTCCTGTGGCGCAAGTCGCAGGCGCAGAGAAAAGGTCCAGGCAACTGTTTACCAAAAACACAGGGCTGTGCGAAGTATAAAGACGACGTATACAGCCTGACACCTGCCCGGTGCTGGAAGGTTAAGAGGAGGTCTCAGCCGGATTTATCCGGTGAAGGTCTGAATTGAAGCCCCAGTAAACGGCGGCCGTAACTATAACGGTCCTAAGGTAGCGAAATTCCT
>CAVEIF010000122.1:0-2181 GCA_963615835.1 Coprococcus eutactus
ATTAAAACAGGAACCTGAGATTTAAAGGAACTTATGACTGATATGGTTTTATTACAATGAGTTGCACCGGTCATAAGTTCCCATTTCTTTTTTAGAACAAGTCCTGAAGCTTGGCGATACTTTTCTTCCAGACAGGTTTGATGCTTCTTGCTGTGGTCGACTCCACTTTCTGGATGGCCTTGTCTGTCATAGAGACCGTCACCCCAAGATATGTCATTGTCGTTTCCACATTTTCGTGGCCGAGCATCTTGCATATCTGGAACACGTTCATCCCATCTTCCAGAAGATGCGTAGCCATCGAGTGACGGAACTGATGAGAATGAACGCTTCCCGGCACCTCCGGACAATATTCTCGAGCCTTCCTGGCATAGACACAAAGTTGTTTGTTGACACCTCTATTTGAAGCCTTGCAGAAGTGACCGCCAGACTGCGAGTAGAAGAGATAAGCATCAGGAGTTGGAGTTTTGCCATGTTCTCTGTCGATGTATTTGCGCAATATCTGCAAGGTCGCCTTCATAAAGTAGGCGGTTCTTGCCTTTCTCCCTTTCCCGACAACTGTAACATACGGTTTCCCGGCATCGAGCATCAGGTCACGCATTCTGATGGACAAGACTTCATCTATTCGCAAAGCCATCGTATACAGCATCGCAATGAGAAGTGTATACCGAAGCCCTGTCCGGGTGTCTGTCCCCGGAGCTTTCATCAAAGCGGATATGACCACTTTTGACAGAGGTTCAACAACCCTCGTCCTGTTCTCCGTTATGTATCTCTCTATTTTCTTCAGAGACAGGTAGGCCTGCATTACTGCCGGGTCTTTTGACGCGTATTTGAGGAACGATCTTATCTGGCACAAGCGCAGATTGCAGGTCTGTGGAGTTACACCTTTCTTGTCTTGCAGCCATTCAAGATATCTGCTGACATTCTGTTCATTGAAGTATGTGATGTCAAAGCGACTTATATCAGCGCCAAGTCTCTGCTGGGCGAATTGAGCGAAGAGTTTCATCGCTGTCCTGTACCCGGTGATGGTGCAGCCGCTCCGTTTCCCACTGCATTTGTCAAGGAACTCGGCGAACAACTTCGCCAAAGCAATCGCTCCATTATTGTCTGCGGATGATTTCATGGTGTGACCTCCGACATTATTTGCTCCACGAAGCCCCCTTCTATATCTTCAAGCATATCCGCGAAGCGGGGAACAAGATGGAAGTAATATTGAGTGGATCTGATGTAGACATGTCCCATGCTGCGGCTCAGCGCCACAAGGCGTTTGTCTGCGTTGTATCCGTCCTGATGCCAGTTCATTATGTTCTCGATGGCGTAGTTGTGCCGGAAGGCATACGAGACCACGCTTTTTTCACCGTCCATCGGCTTGGGGTTGTATTTGTCCCATAAATGACGGAAGTTGAGCCGCAACCAGTAGGAGCTTGGATATCCGCCGGAGACATTCGGGAAGAAGGGCGTGGCATTCGGCAACACTTCCTTGATTAGCTTGTCGTACCTCCTAAGGAGCATAGTCATAGACGGATGCAGAGCGATTGTGCGCTCTATGTACCCTTTGGGTCTGTGGATATAGATGATCCCGTTTTCAATGTCCACATCCTCACGGTTGAGCCAGCGGAGTTCGTTGGGACGTGCTCCGGTGCTGTATTGTAGCCGGAAGAAGACCGGGAGCTCCACTGCTCTGACATAAGAGGTGGAACACTGCGGGACAATCGTCCCTCTGAGTCCGGCTGGCAACTCATCAACGGCCCTGAAGAAGTTGCCGATTTGTTCATGAGTCATCAGTACAGGCTCAACTCGGCTCTCTGGAGGGCGGTCAAGATGGAGGCTGAACGGACCGCCTCCTCTGTCATTTACAAAGCGAAGGAACTTGTTCAGGTGGGCGGCACGGTTGCCGTGGGATTCCTCATTCTCGGTGGGACGTTTTGTCCGCCAGACATCCAGCATTTCCTGACGCAGATATGGATCGTCGGGATATGTCCTGTCGCACCAGTTAAGGAAGCAGGTGATGAAGTTGTACGCTCCGGTCTTGTAGCCGTATGCTTTGCGGTAGTCCAGATAATCGGCCTGCCATTCTCTGCGGGTCAATAGCTTATTCATTGCTGTATAGTATATGGGTTACCGGATATGCTTCAATGCTCAAGGCGCAGGCCCTCAGCTGTTCTATGTTCGATGACATATAGC
>CAVEIF010000123.1:0-2142 GCA_963615835.1 Coprococcus eutactus
TCTTTAGGAGAGCGCCAATTTAGTGGGCGCATAGGGAAGTTATTGTACGTTCTGTTCCAGACAGCGAGCTGTTTTCGGAAGTCGTCGAAGGAATAGAATTTATGACTTGCATAGAAATACTCGTTGTCCTTGCGATGGCTTCGCTCGACCTTGCCGTTGTGTCTGGGGGTGTAGGGCTTAATGAGCTTATGACGAATCCCCAACTCTCTTAGGGTTCTTTCAAAGAGTGTTTCCTTGTTAGAGCATTGGGCATTCAGACGATTGGTAAACTCGAAGCCGTTATCCGTTTGGACGCACTCAATGGCATAGGGAAAGCGTTTCACGCAATGCTTAATAAACTCTGAAGAGGAATACGTGTTGTGCTCCTTGAACGCTTCCAAATACCGAAAACGGCTGTATTCGTCGATAAACGTGTACTGAAAGTATCCGCCTGTCTCAGCGGCCTCGGCAGCCGCAGCTCCAACGAGACATGAACTGGGGACGTATTTAACATCAATCTGGACGCGTTGACCGGGATACTGCATCTTTTCATAGGGCTTGGGAATATACTTCGGGTTTGGCAGCTTTACCGCCATCTGTCCCGTGGTTTTCAGTACTTTCAGCAAGCCGGAGATAGATCGGCTATATCCCTTCTTACACAGCTTTACCCACAGCACCACGATCCCGGTATTGGGATTTCGCCGCCGCATATTACGGATCTGCTCCAGTTCCGCCTCGGTGTGTTGATTTGGATGATGATGCGGTCTTCGTGATTTGTCTTTGAGCGACCCGAGATGACCGTTATAGCGATCCATCCATTTGTAAATCGTTGGACGGGACACATTATATCGGTAGGACGCCTTCGACACTCCATATCTCTTGGCATATTTCACGATTGCTTGTCTTCTCTTAAGGGTTTGTGTTAAAATATTCATAGCGAATGAGGAACACCTGCCTTTCGGTTTTGTCTAAGCAACTCTATCCTAACACAGGCGTCCTCCATTCGCTATTCTTTTTTTCTCTCACACCTTACGTCTGCTGACGAGCTTGCCTCGTCTCCTGATGTATGGTCATCTGTTAAGTATCATTGTAACACCTACAAGCCGCAAAAATTTCTTCCGCCCACGACAGCGGCCAGTCTGCTGTGGTCAAATGCAGGAAATCCGTCTTGCTTTTCCCATTTTCATAGCATCAGCGGAACAACGCAAAGAACGAGATCCGGAAACCCATTCAGGCTCCAAATCCCGTTCTTTCTTTGGGCGCATTTTGCGCAATGCTCCCGCCCTCGTTCCTTCTACCTTATGGCTATCTCACAACACAATGTCCCGTATCGGGCAATTGGTTTTCTCAGAACGTGATGTCCGTACCGTAGTAGCAGCAGGTCATGATCTTTTTCATGGTCTCAACGTCCGTCTCACGCGGATTGAACAGCGTGCACGGGTCACCGCAGGCTGCCTCTGCCAGCACATCCATGGTATCCAAAAATACCTTCTCGTCAACACCGGCATCCTTGTACGACAGCGGGATATCCAATGCCGTATTCAGATCCTTGATGCCCTGTACCAGCGCGTTAATCAGCTGCTTATTGGTCGCGCCGGAGAAGCCCAGCGCCTTGGCAATATCCGCTACGCGCTCCGGAACAGCTACGCTGTTGTACGCCACAACATACGGCAGCATGATTGCGTTGCAGCGTCCGTGGGTCACGCCATAGATAACGCCGACCTTATGCGCCAGCGAATGCACGATACCCAGCAGCGCATTGGAGAACGACATACCTGCCAAATCCTGTCCGACGTGCACCTGACGCTTTGCCTCTGCGCTGCCATGGTAGGAATCCACCAGATTCTCAAATACCATCTGTGCGCTCTTGATGGCGAGACAGTCCGTCAAATCGGTGTGCGCCGTCGCGACATACGCCTCAATCGAGTGCGTCAGCGAGTCCATACCGGAATCCGCCGTCAGCGTTGCCGGCATAGACTGCGGAATATCGGTGTCCACAATCGCAATATCCGGCGTGATTTCAAAGTCCGCAATCGGATACTTGATACCACTCTCATCGTCCGTGATAACCGAGAACGACGTGACCTCCGTACCCGTTCCGGACGTCGTGCCAACCGCAGCAAAAATCGCCTTTTCACGCAGCTTCGGCAGGCTGTACGGCGG
>CAVEIF010000124.1:0-2083 GCA_963615835.1 Coprococcus eutactus
GGTGACAAGATGGCCGGACGCCATGGTAACAAGGGTATTGTGGCTAAGATTGTACGTCAGGAAGATATGCCGTTCCTTGAGGATGGTACGCCTGTGGATATCGTACTCAACCCTCTCGGTGTGCCTAGCCGTATGAACCTCGGTCAGATTTATGAGACCGTGCTCGGATGGGCCGGAGAAAAGCTTGGCTTGAAGTTCTCAACTCCTATTTTCGACGGTGCAAGTCTGGAGGAGATATGCGATCTTACGGATAAGGCAGGTCTTCCGAGATATGGAAAGACACAGCTTCGCGACGGTGGTACCGGAGATTATTTCGACCAGTGCGCGACAGTCGGCATCATCTATATGATCAAGCTCGGTCATATGGTTGATGATAAGATGCATGCCCGTTCTATTGGCCCGTATTCACTTATCACTCAGCAGCCTCTTGGAGGTAAGGCTCAGTTCGGCGGACAGCGTTTCGGAGAGATGGAGGTCTGGGCCATCGAGGCATTCGGTGCAGCCAATGTCCTTCAGGAGATTCTCACCGTCAAGTCTGACGATGTGACCGGACGAAGCAAGACTTACGAGGCTATCGTCAAGGGTGATCCTATGCCGCCTGCAGGTATTCCTGAGTCGTTGAACGTACTTCTGCACGAACTTAGAGGTCTCGGCCTTAAGGTAACGCTGGATTAATTATTGTAATTTTGATTAGATAGAAATATGCCTACTTTCAATAATAGAGAAACAAAGGTCAAGAGCAATTTCCAGACAATCAGCATCTCTTTGGCTTCTCCGGAGGACATCACTGAACGTTCCTGCGGAGAGGTCTTGAAGCCTGAGACTGTAAACTACAGGACTTATAAGCCGGAGAGAGACGGTCTTTTCTGTGAAAAGATCTTCGGTCCTACCAAGGACTATGAATGTTACTGCGGCAAATATAAAGGCATCCGTTATCGCGGTATCGTCTGCGACAGATGTAATGTCGAGGTTACGGAGAAGAAAGTGCGTCGCGAGAGGATGGGCCATATCGCGCTGACTGTACCTGTGGCGCATATATGGTATTTCAAGAGTGCTCCCAATAAGATTTCCGCGCTGCTCGGTCTTCCGGCCAAGAAGTTGGAGTCCGTAATCTACTATGAGAAATACGTAGTGGTCAAGCCGGGTAACAGCGGAGTCGAAAAGATGGAACTTCTTTCCGAAGACGAGTATCTGGATGTGGTTGGCCGTATTCCTGGCAACGATCATCTTTCCGATACCGACCCGGACAAATTCATCGCGAAGATGGGTGCCGAGGGTATATATGACCTTCTCAGCGAGATAAATGTGGAGGAACTGGGACACGAACTCCGTCAAAGGCTTGCCGTGGAGACCTCTCAGCAGAGAAAAGCTGAACTTCTCAAGCGTCTTCAGATAGTCAAGTGGTTCCAGGAGTCAAACGGTAAGAACCGTCCGGAGTGGATGGTTATGAAGGTCATACCTGTCATTCCGCCGGATCTTCGTCCGCTCGTCCCTCTTGATGGCGGCAGATTTGCCACCTCGGACATCAATGACCTCTACAGAAGGGTCATCATACGTAATAACCGTCTTAAGAAACTTATAGAGATAAAGGCTCCGGAAGTCATCCTGCGTAACGAGAAGCGTATGCTCCAGGAGGCCGTTGACAGCCTTTTCGACAACTCGAAAAAGTCTTCGGCCGTAAAGAGCGAGCAGAACCGCGCCCTCAAGTCTCTTTCAGATTCTCTCAAGGGCA
Organism: Coprococcus eutactus; assembly: GCA_963615835.1. Lineage (GTDB taxonomy): Bacteria > Bacteroidota > Bacteroidia > Bacteroidales > UBA932 > Cryptobacteroides. The sequence goes on from CAVEIF010000124.1 coordinate 1,733, forward strand.
AGCAGGGACGTTTCCGTCAGAACTTGCTCGGTAAACGTGTCGATTATTCTGCGCGTTCGGTTATCGTCGTAGGTCCTGAACTTAATATGCACGAGTGCGGTCTGCCTAAATACATGGCTGCCGAACTTTATAAGCCGTTCATTATCCGTAAGCTCATCGAAAGAGGCATCGTAAAGACCGTCAAGTCTGCGAAGAAGATAGTGGACAGAAAGGATCCTGTCATCTGGGATATCCTTGAGAATGTGATGAAGGGTCATCCTGTTCTTCTTAACCGTGCGCCTACCCTTCACCGACTTGGTATCCAGGCATTCCAGCCTCGAATGATAGAAGGCAAGGCCATACAGCTGCATC